>JAEDFS010000088.1 GCA_016297895.1 Marvinbryantia sp. | reverse complement strand
GAAAATGTACAGAATAATCTTTCCTCTGTTCCGGAAGCGTTGATGAAGATGGTGGAAACAGCATATCCGGATTATGAAGAGTATATTCAGCTTTTGGATGCATGCATTGAACAGCTGGATCATGACATCAGAAAACAGGAAGCGGTTCTGGAGACATTGAAGTCACAGAATGCGGAAAAAGAGCAGCAGATCGATCAGGAAAAGCTGGAAACGCTGCTAGCCAGTCTCTGGAAAACAGCCATGGAGCGAAACAGCCTGTATCAGCAGGTCATTGACCTGAAGAGTCAGCAGATCCGGGAGCTTGAGTCAGCAGATCAGGAGAAAGATACCGGAGCAGAACAGGAAACGGGACGACAGCCTGAGTCGGAGCGGATGACAGAACAGGCGACAGGACGACAGCCTGAGTCGGAGCAGATGACAGAACAGGCAAAGGTAAGCGGAGCTTCGGAAAAGATGTCTTCAGGAGGAATGCCTTCAGGAAGCGGAGGCTCCGGAGGCGGGAGCAGTTCTGTGTCAGGATCATCCGGGAGTACACAGACTGCAGATACCACTGAGAATCAGATATCTGGATCCATGGGATTATCGGATGATGAGATCACTCTGTTTGGCGGAGCTTATGATCTGACCCAGATCAAAAACATGATCGAACGTGAGCCGACTGGCACGGATCAGGCAGAGGAACTTTTAGAGGAGCTAGAGGATGGAAGAAAAAAGGTAATAGCGAATCATGAAGAATTAACCCGGAATCAGAAGATCACAGAGCTGGAAATACAATATACATATGACTGTTCTGTGATCGAAGGAAAGCTGGCGGAAATCACTTATACACAGCAAATGCAGGAATGGAATGAAAAGCTTGCAGAGGCAAAAGCGGAAAAGTCAGATCTGGAATCTCAAAAAGCGTTTCTGGAAAACATGACAGATGGGGTACTGGTTTCTGACAGAGACGGAATGGTCGCTGAGGTATTCTGTGAGTCCAAAGATCTGATCAGTGGAACAGAAGCACTGATGAGTTATTATGATACTGACAAGATAATGGTCGTTATTGAAGTTCCGCAGGAAGAAATCTCTGAAATATCTGTCGGGGATACTGCAAATGTAGTAATAGGCGGTTTTATGAGAAGGGAAGGAACTGTGACGAAAAAAGAGATAGAACCTCAAAGCGATACATCCAGAACCCTTGTCCAATACGAAGCAGAAATTACGATAGATAATAAAGAGGAAATTCTCGGCGCAGGAACATCCGTTACCGTGTCATTTAGTTCAGAAAATGAAAATGCAGACAGGTGATGAAAGTCAGGAGAGTGAACATGAATAAAAGAGGAAAAAAAAGAGTGGTGTTTTTTCTGCTTTTTCTGGCAGTATTGGCTGCCGCTGCAGCAGTATCCATACAACTGGAAGGAAGGCAGCAGAAGAAGACCGTGGCAGAGACAGAAAATTACAAAACAGAAACAGTGCGGAGAGGAACAGTATCCACGGGAATCAGCGAGAGCGGAAGTGTTTCCTTTGGGACGCTTGAACAGGAATTTTCTGTGGCGAAGATCACCGATGGGACAGTCTCTGATTCGGATACGGATTCAGGGAGCGGCTCAGAGAATACAATGACCGGCGGCCAAAGTATGCCGGGAGGAGGAGATATGGCTCCTTCTCAGGAAAATATGATATCTGCCACTTCCACAGAATCTACAGGGGAGAGTACCTCTCTGACTGTAGAAGAGGTATATCTGGCTTCCGGTCAGGTCGTTCAGAAGGGTGACAAAATACTGAAAATTTCAGAGGACAGCATAGAAGAATACCGTACGCAGCTTGAGGCAGCGGTAAAATCAGCACAGCTTCAGGTCACACAGGAAGAGATCAATGCTGAGAGCAAAAAGGCGGAAGCAGATTATACGTATGCCATGTATCTTGCCAGGGGAGAAACGGCAGAGGCGACCTATGAGGCAACCATAACCAGCCTGGAGACAGCGGTTTCTGATTTGGAAGAGGAGCTGGAAGAGGCAGACGAAGACGATGTGGAAGAACTGGAAGCGCAGCTTCAGATCGCCCGAAATAACCTGGCTACGAAATCCATTGAGGCGAAGCAGACCTATGATAATGCTATGACAAACTATAACTATGCCCAGCAGTTGTATGAAATTGATACAAATGGACTGGAAGATGATCTGAATGATGCAAAAGATGTTCTGGCACAGGCAGAAGAAAATCTGGCAGACTTTGAGGAGCAGATCGGAGACGGAATTATTTATGCAGAGATTTCCGGAACGGTAATGGATATTTCCTGTGCAGAAGGAGATACACTGTTAAATGATTCTGTTTTGCTGACCCTTGCCGATCATGAAAATGTCACCATGACCGTGTCTGTTTCCCAGGAAGACATATCAAAAATTGCAGTTGGAGATGAAGCACAGATCACGCTGACTGCGTATGAAAAAGAATCCTTTGACGGAGTCGTGACAGGTATTTCCGTGTCCACAGAAAACGGATCGTCCACTGTGAATTATGATGTGACCGTACAGTTTACCGGGGATACGGATAAGGTATATTCCGGTATGACAGGAGAAGCTGTCTTTACCGGCAAGTCAGTCGCAGATACGCTGTATATCTCCAACAGAGCGGTATATCAGCAGGGGCCAAGGTCTTATGTGAAAGTGCTGGATTCTGATGGGGAGATACGGGAGACAGAGATAGAGACCGGTTTTTCCAATGGAAGTATTGTGGCAGTAGAATCCGGTCTTGAGGAAGGGCAGACGGTTGTGATAGAAAGTAAGGTGGTTTCATGAGATTACGGGAGCTGTTCCGTCTTGTCTGGATGAATGTAAATCAGAATCGGTTTAAATCGATCATGACTTCCATTGGAATCGTGGTGGGAGCTGCAACGATCGTTCTGGTGATCGGAATCGGACAGGGAGGCCAGATGGAGGTGGCAGAGCAGTTCGCAGAACTGAATGCAGGAGCTATAGATATCAGTTATGAATATGAGGGGGACGAAGCTTCCGCTTCAGGAGGAATGGGATTTGGCGGAAGGATGGGCCAGTTTTTTGGAAATATGATGTCGGGCGGCGGCAAGACAATGAGTCCTGAGATGATGCAGGGCGGGCAGATGCGTTCCGGTATGAAGAACCGCAGTGATAATACCGGCGATGAACAGAGTTCGGAAAATGAAGCGGGAATGCCCCAAAGGCCGGGGACAGATTCGGAAATGCCGCAGGATCTTCCGGAGAATGCCCAGATGCCGCAGGATCCGGCGGGGACAGAACAGAATGAGTCAGAGACACAGGAGAATGAAACAGAAGAAGAAACAAGTATGGTAGAGGAACGTCTCAATCAGGAGCAGATCATTCTGACGCAAAGTGATGTAGAGGATATTGAGCGATATGTGGAAGGAATTAACGGAGCTATGATTTCCTTCAGCACAAGAGCTTCGGTAGAAGGAGGAAATCTGGAATCTTCTCAGACTTATTCCATAGCCGGAGTGAAAGAAAATTATCTGGATGTAAGCAGACTTGAAATGGCAGAGGGAGATTTTTTAACAGAGGCAGATGAGGAACAAAAATCCAGGGTTTGTGTTTTGGGAGTTTCAGCTGCAAAGGAGATTTTTGGAAGTACAGAGGATGCGGCAGGAAGCAGTCTTTATCTGAATGACCGGGTTTATCAGGTAATCGGCGTATTGAAATCCAGCCAGACGGTGTCGGCAGGAATCAGTCCGGATACGGCAATCCTGATTCCTTATGAGACAGGGATCAAATATATCACAGGGACTCAGATCAGTCCGGTGATCACGGTCGTTGCAGAAGATGTAAATGTTCTGGATAACGTAATAGAAGATGTGCGGACTGTTCTGGAAGAAAACTATGTGAACACGAGATTTACATTTGAAGATTCGGGAAGCAAAATGCAGGCAGCACAGTCTTCCAATCGAACCCTTACCATGCTGCTGACCGCCATGGCAGTGATCGTATTTTTCGTAGGCGGAATCGGAATTATGAATGTACTGTTTGTATCCGTCAAAGAGAGAACCAACGAAATCGGTATTCTGAAGGCAATCGGTACATCCGGACGTGATATTCTGACTGAATTTCTGATCGAAGCAGCAGCAATCAGTTTTATTGGAGGAGTCCTGGGAGTTGTGCTCAGCTTTCTTTTGATTCCGGTGGCAGAGTGGCTGGATGTTCGTGTAGAGGCAGGTGCAGCTGCCTGTCTGGCAGCTTTGGGTTTTGCAGTTTTGACAGGTACGCTGTTTGGAATTTATCCGGCATGGAAAGCGTCCCGACTGGAGCCGGTGGAAGCCCTGAATGCAGAATAGGGCAGAAAAAGGAGGATGGAAGGAAAATGAGGACAGGAAAAAGTATATTGCTTACCATGATATTTCTTCTGTGGGGAAGTCTGTCGGTCGGTGCCACGGAGAAACAGACAGAGGAATCCGGTCTGGAGGAAGGCCAGAGAAAAGCCAGAATCATGGCAGTATCTATCGAAGGAAACGAGCTGACTTATTATGAGATCACGGATCAGGAGGAAAATACATCAGAAATGACTCCGGGACAGAGGAAGAATGGCGCAAGGCAGGATACAGTGACCGTATATCTTCCGGTAGCAGTAGTCGTTCATACAGATACCGGGGAAGAAATGACATTCTCTATTTTGGAATCCGGTGATGAACTGGAAGTGTTATTCGAAGAATATGAGGACAAAGAGATTATTACAGAAATCTGGATGGAGAGTGCAGAGGGTGAGAAGGGATGAGACAGATCATAGAAATGTCCGGTATTCAAAAGTATTATTCAGTAGGAGGAAGCATATTACACGCATTGAAAGACATTGATCTTCAGGTATCAGAGGGAGAGTTTCTGGCAGTACTGGGACCTTCCGGATCCGGAAAAAGTACACTGATGAATCTTATTGGCTGTATGGATAAGGCGGATTCCGGAACCTATCTGCTGGACGGATTTCCGGTTCAGAGCGCAAAGGAGAAAGAGCTGACAGCCGTTCGAAATGAAAAAATCGGATTTATTTTTCAGAAGTATCACCTGATTCCGACCTACAATGTGTTACAGAATATTGTAATGCCGCTTCTTGTCCGGGGGATGTCTTTGAAAAAGGCGGAAGAGATCAGTATGGATACGATCCGGATGCTTGGAATCGAGGACAGGATCCATCATAAGCCGAAAGAGCTTTCCGGAGGACAGCAGCAGAGAGTGGCAATCGCAAGGGCACTGGTTGGAGAACCCAGGCTGCTTCTGGCGGATGAGCCTAC
>JAEDFS010000031.1 GCA_016297895.1 Marvinbryantia sp. | reverse complement strand
GGCATGAACTGGAGACGGGATATGCAAATGTTTATCAGTATATCAGCAGTGTGCCCAATACGGCGCAGGGCGCATATGATGCGGCATATTACTGGTGTATGTATTATGAAATTCCTTCCAATACGCAGGCAAGATCCATACAGAGGGGAAATATGGCAGCGGAAGAATTTTTCCCAAAGGAGCTTGGCACCATCCCTGAAGAGGTGCCGGAAGAGACAGAGGAAGAATCTGAAGAAAAGAATGCGATAGATGAGACATATAATGTTCTGATCATTGGGGACGTGAACGAGGAAACGCCTGCGGTTTCAAGTCTCTGGCAGCAGATTCCTGAGGTGGCATTTCAGATTTCCAGGTTGGATATTCCGAAGAACAGTGACCTGGTATTGGAATAGCAGGAAATGGAAGAAGGTAGTTTGGATAAAACGGGAGGGTGATTATGAGTACAAAAGTGTGGCGTAAGAAAGCGGCAGCGGCGATCATTGCGGCATTGACGGCTGTTGGAATCATGGGAACAGGAAGCCAGGCTGCTTCCATAGATGGAGCAACTGCGGCATCCTATGATAAGGCAGTAAATATTTCTGGAAATCTGGATTCTTTCGACGTGACAGTAAAAGAAACCACTACGATTCCGGGACAGACAGAAGCGGCAGTGAAGACGGTATACATGAAGGCAACCGGACTGCAGTCAGATAATAATATGAAAGTATCCATGAAGGTGGTTACGGATGACGGCGAAAAAAATCAGTACTTCAGCAACGGATATTTTTATTCGGATCAGTCCGGGGAAAAGATCAAATACCGGATGGACAAGTCAGAAATACTGGAACTGATGAATTATGATGTATACTTGAATTTTGATTCCGGCCGTCTGGACACTCTTTCTATGTCAGAAAAGACGGATAAGAAAGTGTATTCTCTGTCCGCAACACAGGAGACACTGGGAGATTATTCTGACAAGATCCTGGAGGGTGCTTTGGAAGAGCACCAGGTGGAGATCATTACGGTTCAGGGAACAGTGGAAACAACAACCGACAATAAAATGAAGGAACGATCACTTCAGACGGTCTATACCATTCAGAACGAAGGAAAGAAACAGGCATGTATTATGAGCTCCGAGGCAGTGTTTAAAGATCCGGGAGAGAAAGTGACGGTGACGCTGCCGGATCTGACAGCGTATAAGGAGCAGGGAAAGAACGAAGCGACTGTGGAAATTACCCGGAAAAATCAGACCGTATATGCCACGGATGATGTAAATGTGAGAGCACAGAACAG
This sequence comes from Marvinbryantia sp., assembly GCA_016297895.1. GTDB lineage: Bacteria > Bacillota > Clostridia > Lachnospirales > Lachnospiraceae > Marvinbryantia. Next base: position 20,310 of record JAEDFS010000031.1, on the reverse strand, counting down.
CATTACTGCTGCGATCATCGGTGGAGCGTCTGCAGGAACAGCGCTTACGGAACTGGGATATACCAGCGATGGCTGGATCCAGATCTCTTATAATGGATCCATCGGTTATGTATCCGGTGATTACATCAGTACCGAAAAACCGATTATTGTTGCAGATATGAGCGGAACCATGTATGCCACAACCAGTGTGTATATCCGTTCCCTTGCAGGCACGGATGGAACCATACTGGGATCCTATAAGGAAGGGGATTCTGTTGTTGTTACCGGCTATACAGATAATAACTGGATCCGTGTCAGATATAAAGGCGCAGCTGCCTATGTCTTTGCTGATTATCTGACCTGGAAAGAACCGGAAAAAGTGGTCAGCGGCTATCTGTCAGGAACGATTTCCTCAATGACCTGGAGTACGATCACCGTAACAACGGCACAGGGACAAAGTTACAGTCTGGATACCTCCAAGGCTTATCTGAATGTGGTAGATGGTCTTGTCGTTGGTGACAGAGTGGATATCTCCTATGAACAGAAAGGAGATAAGCTGACGGCAACTCAGATCAATGATTATACCTATCATGAAAAGGAAGAGGATTCCCAGATCAATGATATGGTCTTTGGTGTCGTTATGGCACAGGGCATGAGTACCATTACCATTTCCTGCGATGACGGAACATCCATGACTTTCTTTAAAGCAAATGCGGAAGTCAGAGGACAGGTCTATGTGGGAGCGTATGTATCTGCTGCATATTATTATGATGCTTCCATAGGCGGATATCATCTGACCTATATGAGTGTGATTTAAAAAAGAATCAGACATGAGAAAAACTCCTGCTGCATAAGATAGGACAAAGGGCAGCGGGAGTTTTTTTATGGACGGAAACAGGATCAAAAATCTGTGTTTGCTGGCTGCATTCTGGATTGGTTTTTTTCTTGGAATCTTATTTATCAATCTTTGGGGGGACACCTATTTCCGGGAAACTTCGGTGCTGGGAAGAGACACACTGATCAGAGTCAGCGAAACAGAATTTGATGCCCGCAGTTTCTTTTTCTATCTTCTGAAAATGAGAGAACAGGCTCTTCTTCTCTTTTGGCTTTTGGGCTATACCATCGTCGGAACGGCAGTTGTCCTGATGGGATTGTGCTGGCTTGGGTTTGCATCGGGCGTGCTTCTGACCATGGCAGTTTTGAAGCTTCGCCTGACAGGGATTCTGATGTTTTTCTTTCTGATCTTTCCGCAGATCTGTTTTTATGTGCCGGCGATACGAATGCTGGCAGATGCCATCTGGGAAAGAGGAAGAGGCCGTATCAGAAACCGCAGAACCTTTCAGGAGTGGGCAAGTGAAAAAGAATACATTTTTTTACTGTTTCTTTCCGCAGCCTGTGTGATGGCGGGATCAGCGCTGGAAAGCTACATGAATCCGCCGCTGATCAGATGGGCTGTAAAATATTTTCTGTAGAATTCTGCCGCCTCTTACAAGATATGGTAGTAAACATAATTCTATCAAACGATATTTTGTAGAATGGGAGAAGATGCTGAAAAATCCAGTATTTTTGAGAAAAAAAGGATTGATTTTTCGGTTCAAAATACATATAATGTTGACATAAGTAATAATTCTGGGGAGAATTATCAAGGGGATCATTGTATCCTTGTTTTTTTACGCCTTTTTGGCATTCAGGGAAGGTTCGGGACATGCCCGGAAGAAAGAGAAAGAGTTATGAATGAGATGTTGATACAGGATGGAATACCGGGGATGGAACAAAGTATAAGTCAGTTTATGACTTATCTGGAACAGGAGAAAAATGCTTCCAACAGTACGATCATGTCTTACAGGAGAGATCTGAATAAGCTGTTTTCTTTTTTGCGCTCCAGAGGCGTGGAGTCTGTGGAAGAGATTACTTCGACAAATCTGAATTCTTATGTGCTGCAGATGGAAAAGGACGGGTTTTCGACTTCTTCCGTTTCCAGAAGCATTGCATCTATGAGGTCTTTTTTTCATTATCTGTTTAAGACGAAAAAGACAGAGGAAGATCCCAGCGAGATTCTGAAGGCACCTCATATCGATAAAAAGCCGCCGGAGATCCTGACGCCGGAGGAAGCAGTCCTGCTTCTGGAGCAGCCGGATCTTTCTACGGCTAAGGGAATCAGGGATAAGGCAATGCTGGAACTTCTGTATGCCACGGGGCTGCGGGTATCGGAGTTGATTTCGTTAAAGATGGAGGATATCAATCTGGCCATGGGTTATCTGATCTGCCGCTGGGAGGAAAAGGAGCGGGTCATTCCATTCGGCAAGGAAGCAGAGAAGGCATTGAGGCATTATCTGGAAGAGAGCAGAAATGTGCTGATGAAGGGAAAGAAAGGGGACTGGCTGTTTACCAACTGTTCCGGCAATTCCATGAGCCGACAGGGCTTTTGGAAACTCTTAAAGGCCTATGCTCAGAAAGCGGGGATCACGAAGGATATTACCCCTCATACTCTGAGACATTCTTTTGGGGCCCACCTGGTACAGAATGGTGCAGATCTTAAGGCAGTACAGGAGATGATGGGGCACTCCGATATTTCCACCACCCAGATCTACATGGACATGAATGTGAGAAGAGTGCGTGAGATCTATGCGAAAGCGCACCCGAGAAGATAAAGAGAAGCATAAAAAAAGAATGTGTGTCGGCACATTCTTTTTTTATGGAATCGATCCGGTTCAGGAAAACCACCGGCAATCAGCACATCCGGTAAATATCGTAGATCAGTTCCTCGGATTCCTTCCAGCCCAGGCAGGGATCGGTAATGGATTTTCCATAGATATGCTGACCGCAGCCGATCTTCTGATTGCCCGGTTCGATATAGCTTTCGATCATCACACCCTTAACCAGATCCTTCAGACTGTGGTTGAGATTCCGGCTGTTTAACACTTCTTCTACAATACGAATCTGCTCTTCATACTGCTTATTGGAATTAGAGTGATTGGCATCCACGATGGCAGCAGGGTATTTCAGATTTCGCTGGTCATACATATGGAGCAGTCGGATCAGGTCTTCATAATGATAGTTGGGAATGGAGTTGCCGTGTTTGTTGGTAGCGCCCCGCAAGATCACATGAGCAAGATCATTTCCGGTTGTGCTGACTTCCCAGCCGCGATAGATAAAGCTGTGGGATGCCTGCGCTGCCACCACAGAGTTAAGCATAACGGAAAAGTCACCGCTGGTAGGGTTTTTCATGCCGGCAGGGACATCCATTCCGCTGGTGGTCATCCGGTGATGCTGATCCTCCACAGAACGGGCACCGATGGCCACATAAGAGAGAATATCTGCCAGGTACCAGTAGTTTTCCGGATACAGCATTTCATCGGCACAGGTCAGGCCGGTTTCCTCAACTGCACGGATATGAAGCTTTCGGATAGCCACAAGTCCGGCCAGCATATCCGGTTTTTTCTCCGGATCCGGCTGATGAACCATTCCCTTATAACCTTCCCCTGTGGTACGGGGCTTGTTGGTATAGATGCGGGGGATCAAAAGGACTTTATCACCTACTTTATCCTGGACTCTGGCAAGCCGCATGGTATAATCCATCACGGATTCTTCATTGTCAGCGGAACAGGGACCGATGATCACCAGAAATTTTTTAGAGGCTCCGGTAAATACATCCCGGATCTCTGCATCTCTTGCTGTTTTGATCTGAGCTACCTTCTCAGAGATCGGGTATTGTTTTTTGATCTCAGCAGGGATGGGCAGCTTCTTTATAAACTGAAAACTCATATTTTTCCTCTTCCTTTGTTTCAAGATTTTTTACACTGTTATTCATTATAACGTATGAAGCGGCAAAAAGCCAGAGAGAATTTACACTTGATGAAAAGAGTAAGATTTTGTATACTGGTAAAAGACGAGAGAATGAAAATACAGAGGTGAAAAAAATGCCAAAATCAGTAAAACCTTATTTTCCCATGTTTGTGGATCTTTCAGAAAAGAAGGTTTTTGTGGTGGGAGCAGGTACGATCGCAAAAAGAAGAATTCGTTCCCTGACAGAGTTTTCCGGTCTTGTGACGGTGATCGCACCGGAAGTGAATCCGGAACTGAATAAGATGGAACAGGCCGGTAAGATCAGGATCCTGAGAAAAAAATATGAGAGCAGTGATATTTATGAAGCAGATATGGTGATTGCTGCGACGAATGATCATAAAATCAATGAAGATATATACCAGGTATGCCGGGAGAGAGGAATTCCGGTCAATGTATGCAGCGACAAAAAGAAATGTGATTTCTATTTTCCGGGGCTGGCGATTCGGGACAATGTGGTGATCGGGGTCACTGCCAACGGGTCGGATCACAAAAAGGCCAGAGCGGTGTCAGAAAAGATCAGGGAGATGTTGGAAGAATGCTGGTAAAGATTTATACAGACGGTGCTGCGAGAGGAAATCCGGATGGTCCGGGAGGCTACGGAACGATCCTTCATTATACGGATCCAAAGGGAGTACTCCACGAACGGGAATACAGCCAGGGATATATTCGGACGACCAACAACAGAATGGAGCTGATGGCTGCCATTACAGGGCTGGAGGCTTTGAAAAAACCATGTCAGGTGGAGCTTTATTCAGATTCCAAATACCTGACGGATGCATTTAATCAGAAGTGGATCGATTCCTGGATCCGGAAGGGATGGAAACGGGGAAAGAATGAGCCGGTCAGGAACGTGGATCTCTGGCAGCGTCTTCTTTCAGCGATGGACGGACATCAGGTTTCGTTTATCTGGGTAAAGGGCCATGACGGGCATCCTCTGAATGAGCGATGTGACAGACTGGCTACTTCGGCGGCGGACGGAGACAATCTGATCAAAGACGATGGAATTTGATGGGATTTGATGGGAACAGTAACAGCAGAAGTGAACTCCGGGCTTGAAATACCCATACCCATATGTTATATTTAGGGGAAGAAAAATTTAGGAGAGAAAGAAATGGGAATCTATGAGGAACTGGTTGCCAGAGGACTGATTGCCCAGGTAACCAATGAAGAAGAAATCAGAAAAATGGTAAATGAAGGGAAAGCAGTCTTCTATATCGGTTTTGATCCGACGGCAGACAGTCTCCATGTTGGACATTTCATGGCATTGTGCCTCATGAAGCGTCTGCAGATGGCAGGAAACAAGCCGATCGCCCTGTTAGGCGGAGGGACCGGTATGATCGGGGATCCTTCCGGAAGAACCGATATGAGAAAAATGCTGACGGTAGATGATATCAATCACAATATCGAGTGCTTTAAAAAGCAGATGAGCCGGTTCATTGATTTCAGTGATGGCAAGGCACTTCTGGTAAACAACGCAGAATGGCTGCTGGATCTGAATTATGTAGATTTTTTGAGAGAAGTGGGTGCTCATTTTTCCGTAAACCGTATGCTGACGGCAGAATGTTATAAACAGAGAATGGAAAAAGGGCTGACCTTCCTGGAATTTAACTATATGATCATGCAGAGCTACGATTTCCTGGAACTGTTTAAGAGGTACGGCTGTAATATGCAGTTCGGAGGAGATGACCAGTGGAGCAACATGCTGGGCGGTACCGAACTGATCCGTCGTAAGCTGGGAAAAGATGCCCATGCAATGACCATTACCCTGCTTCTGAATTCTGAAGGCAAGAAGATGGGCAAGACCCAGTCCGGAGCGGTATGGCTGGATCCGGAGAAGACATCTCCCTATGAGTTTTATCAGTACTGGAGAAACGTAGCCGATGCCGATGTATTAAAATGCATTCGTATGCTGACCTTCCTGCCGCTGGAAGAGATCGATGAGATGGATTCCTGGGAAGGAAGTCAGTTAAATAAGGCAAAAGAGATCCTGGCATATGAACTGACCAAGCTGGTTCACGGCGAGGAGGAAGCTGCGAAAGCGGATGAAGCTGCAAAGGCACTGTTTGCAGCAGGAGGAAAAAGTGACAATGTACCTACCACCACATATCCTGCCGCAGAACTGGATGAGGGAAAAGATATCTTATCTCTGATGGTGGAGACAAAGCTGGCAGCCAGCCGTTCCGAGGCAAGAAGACTGGTGCAGCAGGGCGGAGTCAGTGTCAATGATGTGAAAGTGACAGCCATTGACCGGGTGTTCACCACAGCGGATCTGGACAGTGACGGGGTACTGCTGATCAAGAAGGGTAAGAAGGGATTTCATCAGGTGAAAGCAGAATAGGAGGTATTCGCATGGCATTTGTTGCATATCTGATTCAGACGGTTGTAAAAATGTTTCTTATTGTGGGGGTAGCGTTTGGAGGAATCCGCCTGGGAAAATTCCTGCGTGACCGCAAGGAAAGCAAATAGAAGATTTTATAGAAGATTTTGAGGAGGAAATATTGTGAAACAATATGGTGTAAACGAACTGAGAAGAATGTTCCTGGAATTTTTTGAGAGCAAGGGACATCTGGCAATGAAAAGTTTTTCTCTGGTACCGCACAATGACAAGAGTCTGCTGCTGATCAACTCCGGTATGGCTCCTCTGAAGCCTTATTTTACGGGAGCGGAGATTCCGCCCCGCAGGAGAGTGACGACCTGTCAGAAATGTATCCGTACAGGCGATATTGAAAACGTAGGAAAGACAGCACGTCACGGTACGTTCTTTGAGATGCTTGGAAACTTCTCATTCGGTGATTATTTCAAACGGGAAGCGATCAACTGGTCCTGGGAGTTCCTGACAGAAGTAGTGGGACTGGATCCTGAGAGACTGTATCCGTCCGTATATCTGGAGGATGACGAGGCATTTGATATCTGGAATAAGGAGATCGGCATTGCACCTGAGCGCATTTTCCGTTTTGGAAAAGAGGACAACTTCTGGGAGCACGGCGCCGGCCCCTGCGGTCCCTGTTCTGAGATTTACTATGACAGAGGCGAAAAGTACGGCTGCGGCAAACCGGGCTGTACGGTAGGATGTGACTGTGACCGTTACATTGAAGTATGGAACAATGTATTTACCCAGTTTGACAATGACGGAAATAACCATTACACCGAGCTGATTCAGAAGAACATTGATACCGGAATGGGTCTGGAGCGTCTGGCAGTCGTGGTGCAGGATGTAGACTCCATTTTCGATGTGGATACCATTGAAGCACTGAGAAATAAGGTCTGCGAGTTCGCTCATGTGACCTATAAAGAAGATGAAAGCAAGGATGTGTCTATCCGTCTGATCACAGACCATATCCGTTCCGCTACATTTATGATCTCTGATGGTATCATGCCGACCAATGAGGGCAGAGGCTATGTCCTTCGCCGTCTGATCCGTCGTGCCGCACGTCACGGAAGACTGCTTGGCATCGAAGGAAAGTTCCTCTCTGAGCTCAGTGCAACGGTGATCGAAGGTTCTAAGGACGGATATCCGGAGCTGGAAGAGAAGAAGGAATTCATCTTTAAGGTACTGTCTCAGGAAGAAGAAAAATTTAATAAGACCATTGATCAGGGTCTGAATATCCTGGCAGGTATGGAAAGCAAGATGGAAGCAGCCGGCGAAAAGACCTTATCCGGCAGCGATGCATTTACTCTTTATGATACTTACGGATTCCCGCTGGATCTGACAAAAGAGATCCTGGAAGAAAAGGGATACTCTATCGATGAAGACGGATTCAAGGCTGCTATGGAAGAACAGCGTACCAAGGCAAGAAACGCCCGTGAAGTGACCAACTATATGGGAGCAGACGTTACGGTATACGATGAGATCGATGCTTCCGTAACCACAGAGTTTGTAGGATACGATCATCTGACCTTTGATTCTAAGATCACAGTTCTGACCACCACGAAGGAAGTGACAGAGGCAGTTTCTGACGGAGAGGCAGCAACCATTTTCGTAGAGCAGACTCCTTTCTATGCGACCATGGGCGGACAGGAAGGCGATACCGGTGTGATCCGCACAGCAGATGCGGAGTTTGTGGTAGAGGATACCATCAAGCTGCTGGGCGGCAAGGTAGGACATGTAGGTAAAGTGACAAAAGGCATGTTCAAGGTGGGCGACACCGTTACTCTGGAAGTAGACAGCAGCAGAAGAGCGGATACCTGCAAGAACCACAGTGCGACCCATCTTCTTCAGAAAGCACTGAAGACTGTTCTTGGTTCCCATGTAGAGCAGAAGGGTTCTCTGGTGACTCCGGACAGACTGCGTTTTGACTTTGCTCATTTTGCTCCGATGACAGCAGAAGAGATCGCCAGGACAGAAGAGATCGTCAATGCACAGATCGCAGCATCCCTGCCGGTAGATACCAGGATCATGAATATTGAAGATGCCAAGAAGACAGGAGCAATGGCTCTCTTTGGTGAAAAATATGCAGACGATGTGCGTGTGGTTTCCATGGGCGAGTTCTCCAAGGAACTTTGCGGTGGTACACATGTGCCCAATACCGGAGTGATCACCACATTCAAGATCCTGTCTGAGTCCGGAATTGCCGCAGGAGTTCGCCGTATTGAGGCACTGACCGGCGACGGCGTATTCCAGTATTATAAAAATGTGGAAAAAGAACTGGCAGAGGCTGCAAAGACAGTGAAAGCAACACCGGCAAATCTGATCGAAAAGCTGCATCACATGATGGATGAGTTAAAAGCTGCTCAGAGTGAAGTGGAATCCTTAAAGAGCAAGCTTGCCAAAGATGCCCTGGGAGATGTTATGGGCAATGTGGCAGAAGTCAAAGGCGTGAAGCTGCTTCCGGCCAAGGTAGAGGGTGTAGATATGAACGGCCTTCGTGATCTGGGTGATCAGTTGAAGGAAAAACTGGGAGAAGGCGTGATCGTGCTGGCTTCCGTAACAGACGGCAAGGTAAGCCTTCTGGCAATGGCAACAGACGAAGCTCAGAAGAAGGGAGCTCACGCAGGCAATCTGATCAAGGGAATCGCAGCCCTGGTAGGTGGCGGCGGCGGCGGACGTCCCAACATGGCTCAGGCTGGCGGAAAGAATCCGGCCGGAGTGGACGATGCACTGCTGAAGGCAAAAGAAGTGCTGGAAGGACAGATCCGGTAAAACCGTAACAGGCCATGTGAAAGATTATACAAAAAAATATGTTGCATTTTGGAAAATGTCTTGACGTTTGTCCGAAACATGAGTATAATACATTATAGTGCAATAAAAAATACCCACAGTTGTATTATGCACAATCTACAACTGGAGGGAGGTTAGGTGTGAGACTATGTCAAATGTAATCGTTAAAGAAAACGAGACTTTGGACAGCGCATTACGCCGTTTCAAAAGAAACTGCGCAAAAGCTGGTATCCAGCAGGAAATTCGTAAAAGAGAACATTACGAAAAGCCCAGCGTAAGACGCAAAAAGAAATCCGAAGCTGCTCGTAAACGTAAATTTAACTAATTATGTGCAGAATTTTTACCGCAGGACGTTTGTCCTGCGGTATTTTCGATTTACGCAGAGAAGAGAATGCGGCTGGGAGGTTCAAGAATGCCGGTGGCATTCTTGCTGAGAGGGTAACTTGCTATTCTGGATGTGGCACATATCGAAACGATGGAACTATAACGGAGCCGTTGGGCCAATACAAGAAAATTTGTTGTCCAGGTTACAAAAAAGTGGGAACACAGAGGCCAAACCGGCCATTTTGGGTCGTTATGGAAAAAAGTGACCGACGGGATACACAAAAAAGGCAAAATCCATGAGACCGAAGTGTTCCCAGTAAAAGAATTGTCCGGTCTTTGGGTGACGAATCGTGAAGTCTGGAAAAAACAGAGTGCCGGATAAATGCAACTCAGATTCGTAACGAAAAGGTATTTTGTTTGTGTATAAGAGCATGTCTATGAGGGCTTCTGATTTGGAGCGAACCAGATGACCAGAAACACTTTTATGAATCAGTTGTTCCGGGTGTGCGGGATTGCTTTGATAAGCATTGCGTGCCCAGTGATTCAGTTCCTGTGAATCGGAATGGAAATAGACAGAAAGAAGATTCTGATATTCGGGGTTACTGGCAAGAAATTGTTCTGCTTTATCGGTATAGGAACAATGATGATCGAGATAGAATTGAATGGCTCGCTTTTCTTTTTGCAGGATATCGATTTGAAGAGAAAGATATTTTTTGAGTGCAAGTTGTTCGGCCAGGTGCCGATTCTTTTTAGAAATATAGGTTCTGTCATGACCGTTGCTTTGATACCATTTGCAGTATCGACCGTGATGGGAACATATCAGTCTTCCGTCAGGCAAATCATTTATCTGAGATTGTAAAAGGCAGAGTTTCTGTTCCAATGCTTGATACATAGATAACATTCGTTCGTAAATAGTTAGATTCTCCTTTCTGAAAGTGGAATAGATCCGGAATTAAAGAATGCCACCGGCATGTAGATCTTTCAGTAACTTGAAATGATGATAACATTATTAGTTGCATAAGTCAATAAAAAGTGATAAAAAACGATGGAACTTTAACGGAGCCGTTGGGCCAATGCAAGAAAAAAGTACAGCATCCTGTTCTACAAAAATCCCCGAAAACATAGTCTGTACCATATTCATGTAACAGGGAGCGACGGGATGAAGGAAACAGGATGTGACAGACGGAAAAGAAAAAAAACATGGAAAGCATTGAAAAGATGGACAGCGGGTATGCTTGCAGTCATGATGCTGTTTTTACCTTTGATGCACACTGAGGCAGAAGAGCTGCAGAATACAACGAATACGGATGCAGTGAGTATCAGGTCACCGGAAGCTCTTTTGATGGAAGCTTCCACAGGTGAGGTGTTGTATGAAAAGGATGCCCATACCAGGAGAAGTCCCGCCAGTGTCACTAAGATCATGACAACGCTGCTTATCTTTGAAGCTCTGGAAAAAGGAGCGATCACGCTGGATGAGGAAGTGGTGACCAGTGCCCATGCCAAATCCATGGGAGGATCCCAGGTGTTTCTGGAGGAGGGGGAAAAGCAGACGGTGGATACTCTGATGAAATGTATTCTGGTGTCTTCCGGAAATGATGCATCGGTGGCTATGGCAGAACATATTGCGGGCAGTGAGCAGGAATTTGTCAGGAGAATGAATGAAAAAGCAGAGACTCTCGGAATGAAAGATACCCATTTTGAAGACTGCTGCGGTCTGACAGACTCGGACAATCACTACACCTCCGCCTATGATATCGCTCTGATGTCCAGAGAACTGGTGACCAGATTCCCGGAGGTGTATCAGTATACCACGATCTGGATGGAGAATATTACCCATGTGACACGACAGGGTACCAGTGAATTCGGCCTTTCCAACACCAACAAGCTGCTGAGAAGTTATGACGGATGCAAGGGATTGAAGACAGGAAGTACCAGCAAAGCACTTTTCTGCATTTCAGCCGTGGCGATCCGTAATGAGGTAGAACTGATCAGCGTCATCATGGCGGGACCGGATTCCAAAACCAGATTTGCAGATGCAGCGACCCTGCTGAATTATGGATTCGGGAAATGCAGTGTGTACATAGATGACGAACCGTTAAAGATCCCGGTACTGACGGTAAAACGGGGAGTGGAGGATCAGATTACCTGCAGCTATGAAAAAGAATTCCGATATCTGGATACGACCGGGCAGGGGACAGGAACCATTGAGCGTGAGATGCGTCTGGAAGAGGTGGTGGAGGCACCCATCAAAAAGGGGGATGTGGCGGGTCAGGTGATCTATCGTTCGGGAGGAAAAGAGATCGGAGCAGTGAATCTTATCTTTGATGAGGACATGGAGCGGGCAGGATTTTTACATTACCTGAGAGAAGCCTGGGAAGCATACTGCATATAACTTTCGGCCGGGGTGTACTAGAATTTTATATTGCCAAAAGCGGGATATTTGGTTATACTGAATGTCAGTGAGATACGAACCTTCAGAAGGAGATCATGGGAGCTTTGCATGAGCAGAATTAAAATAAGACATTATCGAATATCGATGCCGGGGAGCAACCGGCCGGAGCATCCGATCCGCATTGCGGTCATCGGGGATCTTCACAACCGGGTGTTCGGAGAGGCGAATAACAGGCTTGTAAAAGTGATTCTTGATCAGTATCCGGATATGGTGTTTTCTGTAGGAGATCTGACGGTATGTAAGCCGGGAAAAGAAACGAATCTGGATGTGGGCATGTCCCTTCTGAAACGGCTGGCCTGTGAATGTCCGGTGTACTGCATCAATGGAAATCATGAGTTCCGGACAAAGATCTATCCCGAGTCCTACAAAGGCGTCTACGAGAAAATGACCGACAATTACCGGCGGCTTGGAATCAGGCTTCTGGAAGATGAGTGTATAAAACTGGATATCAAAGGAGCCAGACTTGCCCTGTTTGGGCTGGAGGTTCCGGCGAAATATTTTAAAAAGCTCTCCCAGGAATTTATTTCCGCAGAGGAGATCCGGGAACATATCGGAGAGCCGTTGGAGGGAAGATACAATATCCTTCTGGCTCATAATCCGGTGTTTTTCGAAAGCTACGCCCTGTGGGGAGCTGATCTGTCATTGGGCGGTCATCTTCACGGAGGTTCGCTGCGCCTGCCGCTGGTGGGCGGGGTGATCAGTCCGCAGATCAAATTATTTCCCAGGTACAGCTGCGGGCTTTACCAGAAGTACGGAAGAAAACTGGTGGTTACGGCAGGACTTGGTACCCATTCCCATGCGCCGCGCATCAATAATCCGGCAGAAGTTGTCATGCTGGAGCTGGTATAGGGCAGAGAGAAGGGACGCAGAATATGGGAATTTCAGTAAAACTGCAGGAGTTTGAAGGTCCTCTGGATCTGCTGCTGCATCTGATCGATAAAAACAAAGTCAGCATTTTTGATATTCCGATCGTGGAGATCACCAACCAGTATATGGAGTATATCAGGGATATCAGCAATGAAGATATGGGAACCATGAGCGAGTTCCTGGTGATGGCTGCCACCCTGCTGGATATTAAGTCCAGGATGCTTCTTCCAAAAGAAGTGAACGAAGAAGGGGAAGAAGAGGATCCCAGACAGGAGCTGGTGGAACGGCTGCTGGAATACAAAATGTATAAGTATATGTCCTATGAACTGAGGGAGCTTCAGCAGGATGCGGAGAAAGCCCTTTATAAAGAGCCGACTCTTCCCAAAGAAGTGCTGGATTACCGGGAGCCGGTGGATCTTGAAAAACTGCTGTCAGGGGTGACGTTGTCAAGCCTGAACCGGATCTTCCAGGACATTATGAAACGGCAGGAGGCAAGAATCGACCCTGTCAGAAGCAAGTTTGGCCAGATGGAAAAGGAAGAAGTCAATCTGGAAGAGACCACCCGTCATGTGGAAGAGTATATTGCGAAACATAAAACATGCAGCTTCCGTGATCTTCTTGAAAAACAGAAAGGGAAAATGCGGGTGATCATCACCTTCCTGACCGTGCTGGAGCTGATGAAAACCGGCAGGATCGAAGTCGTGCAGGAAGAGAATTTTTCGGAAATTCTGATCACTGCCAAAGTAAGTGAGGAATAAGTGTGGAAGTAACGAAATTAGAGGCTGCGGTAGAGGCCATATTATTTGCTATGGGAGAAGCGGTCCCGGCAGAACAGATCGGGAAAGCCATGGAGCTTGACACAGAGGCAACCAAAACACTGATCCGCGGTATGATGAAGCGCTATGAAGGAGAAGACCGGGGAATCCGAATCATCGAACTGGACGGGGCATTTCAGATGTGTACCAAGACGGAACAGTATGATTATCTGGTGAAGATCGCAAAGCAGCCCAAAAAGATCGTATTAACAGATGTGGTTCTGGAGACACTATCCATAATCGCATATAAACAGCCAATTACCAAGCTGGAGCTGGAAAAGATCCGCGGAGTAAAATGCGATCATGCGGTAAACAAGCTGATCGAATATAATCTGGTAAAAGAGCTGGGGCGTCTGGATGCACCGGGCAGGCCTCTGCTGTTTGGAACGACGGAAGAGTTTTTAAGAAATTTCGGAGTGCAGTCTTTAGCTGATCTCCCATCTGTGAATCCGGTAAAAATGGAAGATTTCAAAGCGGAAGCAGAAGAAGAAATTCAATTAACATTACAAGTATGAGGTGATAAAGTATGCCGACCACATATGCACATGACCTGTTTGGAAAACTGGTCAGTCAGCGTCTGGATAAAAAAGCACAGGAAATGCTTGGCAAGCATAAAAATCAGTTTGCCATTGGCCTTCACGGACCGGATATACTGTTTTATGTCCATCCGTTCTGCAAAAACAGGGTAAACCGTGTGGGATATACCATGCATCAGCAGACGGCGGAAGAATTTTTCCGGAAGGGAAGAGCGCTGTATCAGCAGACGAAGGACGAAGCGCTTCTGGCCTATCTATGCGGATTCATCTGCCATTTTATGCTGGACAGCAGCTGTCATCCCTTTATCGGAAAATATATTGACAAAACGGGAGCACCTCATGACGAGATCGAGACAGAATTTGACCGGGCGCTGATGGAGCAGACAGGAAAAAATCCATTTCGGTATCATCCGGCCTGTGTGATTCATGTAGAACAGGAAAGTATCCGGGTCATTTCCTCTGTGTTGGACGGCATCACGGAAAAAGATGTGAGACAGGCACTGTGGTGGATGAAATTTTATACGGGAATCACCGTATGTAAAGGGCCTTTGAAACGGAATTTCATGCTGGGCATAGGAAAGATGACGGGAATCTATGATCTGGTTCAGGGGCGTATCATCCGCAGACAGCCGGTAGAGAGATGTCTGCAGAGCACCCGGGAATTAAAGCGGCTCTTTAAGCTGGCCGTTCCGGAGACGGTGACGGTGCTGGATGAGTTCCTGAAAAACATAGAAAGTACAGGGGAACTGAACCCGCGATTTAACCGGAATTATAACTGAAAAAGACGCATATCTTTCTATTGAAAGGACCGCTGACTGATAAGCGGATTCCGGGAGAAAGGGGTGCGGCAGTTTGAAAAAAATATGGAGTTGGATCATCCTTTGTCTGATGACAGTGACCATTTTGTCAGGGAGCGCCGGGGCAAAGGAGATGCCGGAGGAGTTACAGGATCTGTACGCCCGCAGTGCCGTTTTGATGGATGGCAGCAGCGGGCGTATTCTTTTGGAAAAAAACGGGGACGAAATTCTTCCCATGGCCAGTACCACAAAAATCATGACCTGTATCCTGGCACTGGAAATGGGAGATCTGTCTGATGAAGTCCGGGTTTCTGCCAATGCGGCTTCCCAGCCGGAGGTGCGCCTGGGAGTCCGAACCGGAGAACGGTACCGCCTTCAGGATCTTCTCTATTCCATGATGCTGGAATCCCACAACGACAGTGCTGTGGTGATCGCAGAACACATTGGAGGGAGTGTGGAACAGTTTGCGGCGCTGATGAACGCAAAAGTCCGGGACATCGGGTGTGAGAATACGCATTATGTGACGCCGAACGGGCTGGATGCGGCGGACGAGGGCGGAGTACATTCCACCACGGCAGAGAATCTTGCCAGAGTGCTGACCTATTGTATATCTGAATCGCCCCAGAGAGAAGCCTTTCTTCAGATCACCGGGACACGGGATTATACATTTCAGGATCTGTCCGGGAACCGGTCCTTTTCCTGCGTGAACCACAATGCATTTCTGGACATGATGGAGGGTGCGCTGACCGGGAAGACCGGGTTTACCACCGCTGCGGGATACTGTTATGTGGGTGCACTTAAGCAGGGAGACAGAGTGTTCGTGACAGCCCTTCTGGCCTGCGGCTGGCCGGGAAACCGCTCTTATAAATGGAAGGATACCAGGCGGCTGATGGAATATGGCCTTGCCCATTATCAGACAGAGACGATCTCTTATCAGCCGGAAAAAGACAGGATCACGGTGAAAGAGGGACTGGGGGAAAACCAAAATCCCTGGGAGGATCCTGAAGTTTCGCTGGAACTGGAAACGGCCCCGGAGGAGAAAAAGGAATATCTGGTTGGCGAAGGGGAAAAGATCATCTGTCAGGCCACGGTAAAAAAAGCAGTGGAGGCACCGGTAAAAAAGGGAACCATGGTGGGGATCCAGAGGTATTATCTGGATGGAATCCTTCTGGAGGAGGTACCCCTCGTAACTGCGCAAAGCGTACAGAGGCGGCAGTTCGTACATAGTCTTAGATGGGTCATCAACAGATTTATCTTTTAAAGAGGATGGAAACCGGTGAATGGCACACTCCGGCTTTCGACAACACCTTGTTAAAAAAGTGGCAAAAAAATGAAAAACTCTTGATATTTAGGAACAAAACAGTTACAATGGTAAACGGCAGATAATTGGTTTCAATTTATCTAATATATCAAATGGAGGGCTGAATAATGAGTAACACAGCACAAAGCTTAGCAAGCAAAAGAATCGCGTCTTTGCTTGATGAGAACAGTTTTGTTGAAATCGGTGCAGGCATTACTGCCAGAAACACAGATTTTAACATGGCGAAGGCCGAGACTCCCGCTGACGGCGTTATCACAGGTTATGGTGTGATCGATGGCAATCTGGTATATGTATACAGCCAGGATGCTTCTGTACTTGGCGGTACAATCGGTGAAATGCACGCGAAGAAGATTGCAGGATTATATGATCTGGCACTCAAGATGGGTGCACCGGTAATCGGTCTGATCGACTGTGCAGGCCTGAGACTGCAGGAAGCAACAGATGCGCTGAACGCATTTGGCGAGATCTATATGAAACAGTCTCTTGCTTCAGGAATCGTACCTCAGATCACAGCAGTGTTCGGTAACTGCGGCGGCGGTCTTGCTCTGGTACCGGGACTGACAGATTTTACTTTCATGGAAGATAAGAAAGCAAAATTATTTGTAAACTCTCCGAACGCACTGGATGGAAATACAGTTGAAAAATGCGATACCGCATCTGCAAAATTCCAGAGCGAAGAAGCAGGTCTTGTAGACTTTACAGGCAGCGAGGATGAGATCTTTACTCAGATCCGTCAGCTGGTAACCATGCTTCCGGCAAACAATGAAGATGACATGTCCTACGAAGAATGCGCAGACGACCTGAATCGTGTATGTGCAGACCTTGCAAACTGTGTAGGCGATACCTCCATCCTTCTGTCCAACATTGCAGATGACAATCTGTTTGTGGAAGTGAAGGCAGCTTACGCAAAAGAAATGGTAACCGGTTTCATCCGCCTGAACGGCCAGACCGTAGGTGCAGTGGCAAACCGTACCGAGGTTTATGATGAGGAAGGCAATAAGGCTGAGACCTTTGATGCAGTTCTGACAAGAAGAGGATCCTTAAAGGCAGCAGAGTTCGTGAACTTCTGTGACGCTTTCGGCATCCCCGTACTTACTCTGACCAATGTAAAAGGCTTCAAGGCATCCATGTGTGCGGAAAAAGGAATCGCAAAGGCAGTTTCCAAACTGACCTACGCATTCGCTAATGCAACCGTTCCGAAGGTAAATGTGATCATCGGAGCAGCTTACGGAAGTGCTTATGTGGCAATGAACAGCAAATCCATCGGAGCAGACCTGACATTTGCATGGCCCACCGCTGAGATCGGAACCATGGATGCAAAACTGGCTGCAAAGATCATGTACGCAGATGCAGATGCTGCTACTATTAACGAGAAGGCAGCAGAATACGCAGCACTTCAGACAAGTGCCGTATCCGCAGCAAAGAGAGGATATGTAGATACCATTATTGAGGCAGCTGAGACAAGAAAATATGTGATCGGCGCATTCGAAATGTTATTCACAAAAAGAGAAGATCGTCCGGCGAAAAAACACGGTACGGTTTAAGCGAGGTGAATGATATGAGAAAATTTAAAGGATTATTCTGTTCCGTATCCATGGCAGCCCTGCTTTTATTCTCCGGCATGGGAGTATCTGCAGAAGAGACTGAGACAGCAGCAGCCACTGAGGTTGTGACAGAAGCAGCAGCGGATCCGGCAGCCATCTCCATCGGCGATTCGGACGGAATCAGTGCATCAGACAGACAGGCACTGGAGTCCTACGCACAGGCAAGCATCGAGATGGTAGTCGGCATGACAGATGCTCAGATCGAAGAGCAGCTTCATCCCACATCTCTGCTGGCGATCGTAGACAACAGTGTGGCAGCCAGCCTGGAATCCTGGAAGAGCGTAAAGGAAGAACTGGGAGCTTACAAGGGAATCAAATCCCATCAGATCACCGCAAATGATGATGAGATCGTGATCAAGAGTGCCTGCGAATTCGAAAACATGGAAGGAGAGGTTACGACCACTCTCAGCAGAAAAGATCTGTCCATGGAAGGAATGACATTCTCCACAGGAGATGTATCTTTCGGCCGTAAGATGCAGGAAGCAGGAATGAATACCATTATGGGTATCGGAATCGTATTCTGTGTACTGCTGTTCTTAAGCTTCCTGATCAGCCAGTTCAAGCACATCGCCAAGCTGGAAGAATCAGCGACCAGGAAAAAAGCAGCACCGGCAGCACCGAAGGCAGCACCGGCTCCCGCACCGGCAGCTCCGGTAGTGGAAGAGACTGTAGATGACACAGAACTGATCGCAGTTATCGCTGCAGCAATTGCAGCAGCAGAAGGAACCAGTCCGGACGGATTTGTGGTTCGTTCCATCAAGAAACATAACCGCAATAAATGGCAGAGAGCCTAATAAATGGAGGAATAAAAGATGAAGACATATACAATTACAGTAAATGGCGTAGCATATGATGTAACTGTAGAAGAAGGCACCGGCAGTGCAGCAGCACCGGCAGCAAAAGCAGCTCCCAAGGCAGCACCGAAGGCAGCTCCCGCAGCAGCACCGGCAGCAGCAGCCGGAGCAGGCGCAGGCGCAGTAAAAGTAACTGCTTCCGTACCGGGAAAAGTATTCAAGGTAGAAGCAAGTGTCGGACAGGCTGTAAAAGCCGGTGATACCATCATCATTCTGGAAGCTATGAAGATGGAGATTCCTGTAGTAGCTCCGCAGGACGGAACGGTAGCAAGCATTGATGTAGCAGTAGGCGCAGCAGTAGAAAACGGCGACGTGCTGGCATCTCTGAACTAATCCACGTTTCGTCTTTGTGATACAGCAAAACAGGAGGTAAAACAATGTCATACATTACAGATACATTGGGCAATCTGATTCACCAGACAGCGTTTTTTAACCTGACTTGGGGAAACTACATTATGATAGCAGTCGCATGTGTATTCCTGTATCTGGCTATCAAAAAAGAGTATGAGCCGCTTCTGCTGGTTCCGATTGCCTTCGGTATGCTGCTGGTTAATATCTACCCGGATATCATGGCAGCACCGGAAGACATGTCCAATGGTGTAGGCGGACTTCTTCATTACTTCTACTTACTGGATGAGTGGAGTATCCTGCCCTCACTGATTTTCATGGGTGTTGGCGCCATGACCGACTTCGGTCCCCTGATCGCCAACCCGAAGAGCTTTTTACTTGGTGCTGCAGCACAGCTTGGTATTTACATGGCGTATTTCCTGGCTATCTTCCTTGGATTCAACGGAAAAGCAGCAGCAGCCATCTCCATTATCGGTGGTGCGGACGGCCCGACTTCCATCTTCCTTGCAGGTAAGCTGGGACAGACCGAACTGATGGGTCCCATCGCAGTGGCAGCTTATTCCTACATGTCACTGGTTCCCATTATCCAGCCGCCTATCATGAAACTGTTCACAACTGAGGAAGAGAGAAAGATCAAGATGGAGCAGCTTCGTCCGGTTTCCAAGCTGGAGAAGATCCTCTTCCCGATCATCATTACCATTGTTGTCTGCCTGATCCTGCCCACCACAGCTCCTCTGGTTGGTATGCTGATGCTGGGTAACCTGTTCCGTGAGTCTGGTGTGGTAAAACAGCTGACAGAGACAGCATCCAACGCCCTGATGTACATCGTAGTTATCCTGCTGGGAACTTCCGTAGGTGCAACTACAAGTGCGGAAGCATTCCTGAATCTGGCAACCATCAAGATCGTAGTACTGGGTCTGGTAGCATTCGCATTCGGTACCTTTGGTGGTGTTATGTTCGGTAAACTGATGTGCAAGCTGTCCGGCGGCAAGATCAATCCGCTGATCGGTTCCGCAGGTGTATCCGCAGTGCCGATGGCAGCCCGTGTATCCCAGAAGGTCGGAGCAGAAGCTGATCCTACCAACTTCCTGCTGATGCACGCAATGGGACCCAACGTAGCAGGTGTTATCGGTACAGCAGTAGCAGCCGGTACGTTCATGGCTATATTCGGGGTATAGGGTGTGAACACTTAGCGAAGGCAAGCCGACAGGCGCAGCCTGAGGTTAGTGTGAACCCCGTTCCATGCAACTTAGTGAAAACGAGCTTATGTGAAGTTTTCGCTTAGCGCATGGAACTTCCTTAAAATGATTTGATAAAATATTTAGGAGGAAAGAATCATAATGGCAGAACAAGCTAAGAAACCAATTAAGATTACAGAAACGATTCTCCGTGATGCTCATCAGTCTCTG
>JAEDFS010000007.1 GCA_016297895.1 Marvinbryantia sp. | reverse complement strand
ATTGAGTAAGCAGTGTATGAATTGTCTGTGGCATACAATCGTTCCTCCTTCTCTTTATAAGTTAAGTATAATCCAATTTTTTTAATTACACAACCCAAATAAACCGTTCTATTATGTTACTACCGTATGTACCGTACTCTTACTCACCCCAAACTTCTTCGCCGTCTGCCGCACGGTTGCATGATACTCAATAATATAATTTGCAATCTCCATCGCACGTTCTTCAATATAATCCTTCAAAGGGAAAACCCCCGCAACACTTTTTTACAGTGTATGCGGGGGAAAAATGCAATATACACGTGAAACCGGAGTCTCGATTCTCTCAACTGCCGCTGATTCTGACATCTCCTGGTTTTTTACCTTTTAGTTTTTTAAACACAACATAAAAATAATTATAATTTGCAAATCCAACCCTTGCGCATAATTCACTGCCTTTCAGATTAGTTTCCCGAAGGAGTTTTTCTGCTTTTTCGACCCGATACCAGTTCAGATAATCCACAAAACTGCTGCCGGTCTCTTTCTTAAAAACTCTTCCGAGATATGCACTGTTTACATTGAAGGTCTCAGCCAGATATGGAAGAGACAGATCACTGTCAGAATACTTACACTTTATCTGTTCCAGCGTTTCCATCACAAGTTTGCTGTAAACCGGTGTAATATTCTTCTGGTACTGTTCACATACATGAAGGATCACTTCCAGCAAATAACTCTTGATCTGATCGAGTGTGCGGATCTCTCCCAGGCGTTTTAAGACCTTCGCTTTTTCATCATGGATCTGTATCCTGTTTACCGCTGATGATTTCATCAAATAATGGTAGAGATAAACGATACTCTCCATCGCAGTATTCCTTAAATAGTAATATTCTGACAGGCCTGCATTCTCTTTTCCAAAATAAGTCTCAACAAAATCTTTCACAACCTCTTCGTTCCGGCTCTTCATAAGATCTTCAATCTGTTCTGCCCTTATGATCAAACCTTCTGAATTCTGCCTGAAGTACTCTGCGATTTCTTCCGTGTACAGGACAACTGCCTCATCAAAAATATAGATATATTTCTGAGTTTCCAAAGCTTCCTCATAAGATCTTGACAGACCCCGATAGGAATGGACCGATCTGCCTACAGAAAAACAATAACCGCTGCCATATTTCTGTCGTATTCCCAGACATAACTCCGATAACTCTTCCTGATAAGGAAGAATGCCTTCCTCTTTCGGAATGTGATTCAACAAAAGTACGATTTCTCCTGTCTGATCTATAAAAGCAAATCCTGCTTTTTTCTCCTGCAGATATGTATTCACAACACTCAGGATCTCTCTGATTTCCTTTCCCAGTTCACTGTCTGATTCCTGATCACCGGAAAACAAACAGGCTGCCGCATACTGCCCTTTTCCGATATTCAGTTCAAGAATTTCCGTTTTTTCCCGGTATTCAATCGCTGAGACCTGATTTCTCATCAACCGGTTTAAAAAAACTTCCCGGGCATTCTCAAGATGATTCTGCTGCCCTTCCGCTTTTTCTGCATTCTCCGAAAGTTCATCAAGCAATTCCTCAACAACGGTCAGAAGTTCACTTCTTCCCACCGGTTTTAGCAGATAATCCACAGCCCCGAGTTTCATAGCCTGCCGAACCAGCGCAAAATCATTATACCCGCTGAGCACAACAAACTTTCCCTGTATATGAGACTTTTTTGCTTTTTCCATCATCTCCATGCCATCCATGACAGGCATTTTTATGTCCGTGATGATAATCTGCGGATCATACTCCAGTATTCGTTCCAGTCCCTCTTTTCCATTTTCTGCATCCCCACAGATTTCAATGTCATATTCTTCCCAGGGAAGTATGTGCCTTAATCCTTTGCGTATCTGTTCTTCATCATCTACCAACAGAAGCTTATACATCCTTATTCCTCATACTCCTTTGCCGGAACCCTGATCTTTACAGCTGTCCCAAGTCCTTCTATGCTTCGAATCATAACGCCATAGTCCTGTCCAAACATTAACTTCAGCCTTTGATTTACATTCGCCAGTCCGATACTCTCAAATTCGTCCTGTTCCACAGAACTCTGCAATTTCCTGTTGATCTCGTCCAGCCGTTCCTGTGTCATTCCCCGGCCGTTGTCATACACTGTGATCTCCAGCCCCGTATCTTTTTTCTTGACCTGAATACCAATGATCTTGTCTCGTTCCACTCCGTCAAGGGCATGATGGATCACATTTTCCACAAGGGGCTGAAGGATCAGCTTAGGAACTTCATAATCCAGATATTCTTCCTCGATCTGAATACATATTTCCAGTTTCTGATTATAACGATAAGACTGCAATCTCAGATAATTTCTGATATACTCCAGTTCTTCATCCAAAGTAGTAATCTTCTTACCGGTCGGACTGATCCATCGAAACATACTTCCCAGGATCGAAATCATTTCCGCACAGTCCTCATCCTGGTTCATCACGGCTTTTGACTTAATACTTTCCAGGGTATTATAAAGAAAGTGGGGATTGATCTGTGCCTGAAGTGCATTCATCTCAGCATTTTTCCGCTGAATCTCCGCTTTGTAAACCCGTTCAACATAGCTGTTCAGCTGCTCACACATCAGATTAAAGGAATCACTGATCCTTCCTATCTCATCCTGTGATTCAATTGGAAGTCTTGTGGTAAAATTTCCTTTCGGAAGTTCCTGCATGGATTCCAGAATCTTTGCCGTTCTGCGCTGATATATTTTCATGATCTTTACTGTATAGAATACCGTCAGCAAAATGGCTGCCGCAAGCACGATCATCATTCTTTTTCGCATGGTATCCACTACTCTGTAAAGAGTTTCCTCTGACAGACGATAATGCACGGACAGGCCTGAAAGGCCAAGATTTCTTGCATCTGAATAAACTTCTCTTTTATCCTGCTGTTCCCAGTCTGTCAGACTTGTTCCTGCTGTTTCTGAATTATTTGCATAAATGATCTCGCCCTGTTTATTTGCAAGGACAATCTCGCCACTCCCTTTTTCCGTATCTATTCCGGTTCCCAGACTCTCATCAAAACAACTCAACGGAATGTTGATCATATAAAGCCCAACGATCACTTTTCTCGGATACAGAGAAGCATCAAAAATCTTCCCTGCAAAGGAAACCACTCTTTCACGCCCCCGCAGACAGTATTCCGACGGGTCATCGCAAAAAACAAACATATTATCATCACTCGCAAGCAATGCTTTAATCTCCTCTTTTTCAAAGAAAGGATAGCTTGGATTTACCTCGTAGCTGGCCTGCCTGGTATAGGAATATACATTATTCCTGTCAGACACAAAAATCACATCACTGATTGCTTCGTCTGCATAGCTTACACCGGAATAAAATGCCTGTATCTGCCTGATATTATTATAATCATAAGCACTGCTCTCGTTCTGATGTATATCAGACATAATGTCAGAGATCACACCGCTGTGTATGTAGTTTCCCAGACTGTATACACGATTATACTCTTCCTGCATAAAAGTACTCAGATCATCGATTCTGTTTTTTGCCAGTTCCAGTTCTTTTTCTTCAAGCAATGATCCAAATTGATGTGTCGTATACAGCATAAAGAAACTCAGCGAGAAGATAAGTATCACCTCAAACAAAACGGAGATCTTTAAGAAAATACTGGCATCTCTATACTTTCTCAGGACACTTCGAAATATCGCTCTCATAATTCTCCTAACATTTTGTCAGCAAAAACGCCATCGCTTCATATTGTTTTTCAAACCGAATATGCATCTGTCTGCCGTCAAAATCATACTCATGCTCCCTCGCCTGATATACAGCATGAATGCTGTATTTTTCCGGAAGTGTAACCGTTATTTCCGCATTTTTGTCGAACCCGTGCACGATCAGATATGCTGACTGTTCTGACGTACCTTTTCGCAATACTGCCTGCCACCCCTGCAGTCGTCTGTAGGAACACTGCTCCGGTCCATAATAGTACGTTACCCCATTTTTTTGTATCTCGTCAATACTCTTATAAAACTGTATTCCCTCTTCAATCACAGTCCATTGCTTTTCATCCAGTTCAGGCAGATCACCGGAAATACACATAACTCCCAGACATGCACTTACCATGGAATAACAGATCCGGTCAGGATCATCCGTCTTACGAATGACACTCCAGATCTGGCTCTTTTCCGGCCGCATCACCCGATGAACATTTGCTGCAATAACCGGAATCTCTTTTTCCTCATGTGCATCCGAAAACGACGCCATATCCGTGATGTTCAAAAACGATGGTTCCAGGCGATGTCCGCCGGAAGAACACAGCTCGATGCAGATTCCCGGTACAAGCCTGTGGATCTCCTCAAAAAATGACTTTGCCGCAAGAATATTTTCATACAGACCCTGACCTAGACTTTCTGCACCGTCACAGCCTATGCCAATGGACTCATTGTAATCGATCTTCAGATATTCAAACCGATGATCGTTCAGAAAATCAATCACTTTCTTCTTTAAATATGTACGTGTCCACGGGTCACGCATATCCCAGAAAAACCGCTCTCCCGATTGAATCAGTTTCCCATTTCTTTTCAGCATATGATCCGTCAGGCTCAGTACATGGGCCATTTTCCCGACGACCTCTAATTCAAACCAGATTCCAGGCCGCATTCCTGCGTCCCGTATCAATTTGACTGTCTTATCAAGACCTTCCGGAAACAGAGACTCTGAAACTTCCCAATCTCCCATATTATGTTCCCAACCCAGTTTTTCGTCTGCATACCAACCGGCATCAATCACAAAATAATCAAATCCCTTTCCTTTCACATACTTCAGGATCTCAGCAATCTTGTCATGGGAAGGATTCCCCCAGGTCGTACAAAACTCATTAAACACCAGCGGAAGATGATTGCCTTCCCCACGAAACAGAACTGTTTTTTTCTGCATATCAGTAAGCATCTGACAAACCTGATCAAAAGGTGCTTTTGCTGACGTAAGATACGCTTTGGGTGTGACAAAACATCCACCCGGGCTGAGAGTTTTCTGCCAATGTCCCTGTTCGAAATCTGCAATCCCTCCGGAAACTGCCAGATTTTCATCCTTACGGAACAATTCTATCTGCCATGATGATCCAATTCCCATCTGTGCTGCCCAGAATACACCTGTATTGCAGTCTTCTATCGCTATGAATGGGAAAAATTTCCGCACAGGCATAGAGCCCACCTGGCCAAATTTTTCAACTGCGACTCCATGTCCCGACCAGGACGGCTCCAGCTGAAGGTCTTCCAGCAATCCACTTTCGATCCTGCCTTCGGCACTCCATTTACTGCGAATACGATAATACTTCAGTTTCTCAATGGCAGGACCCTTTTCAAATGGTGTGATCATACCGATTGAAAATGAAGACAGCATATGAATTACTGTCTCTTCACTGCCAGTATTTTTCACCTCAGTCCAGACAGTTACCCCCTTCTCTCCTTCTTTCCATCTAAGGTAATGCTTTACTTCAAGTATATCCCGACAGTTCAGCAAGGTACAGACCAGATGACACGTTTCTTCTTTTGTATAGTACTGATCTTCATAGTGAAGGGCGGCGACACTCTTCCCGTTTCTCCATGTATGACCTGCAGCAAATCCGGGACAGGACGCATCACCGTCTATATAAAGCTGCACCAGGGAATCGATTGCCCCGTCTTTCTCCCATTTCACTTCCTTTTCCAGTTCAGTTGGAATCAAAGCCAGTTCCACATGTTTTTCTTCATCACACAAATAGACCAGTGTGATCTGGCCCATTGTATATTTATTTAAAATTGTTTTCATTCGATGCTCCTCCACGTCATCCTTTTAACGCTCCTGCTGTCAACCCTGAAATAAACTGCTTCTGAGCAAGCAGATATGCCACTATGATCGGGAATGATGCCAGCATAACATAGGCAAAGACAGTACCCCAGTCGGAGGCAAACGGCCCGATGGCAGTGTAAATACCAACTGTAATCGTCTTAACCTGTCCGATTAAAAGAGGGGTTAAAAAGTCATTCCACATTGACAATCCGATAAATATGGCTATCGTAGTTGTGCATGGTTTTACAAGCGGCATGACAACTTTATAATAGATGGCAAATGCACCTGCACCGTCAATGATCGCCGCTTCTTCCAGTTCTCTGGAAATTCCCTTGATAAAACCGTGATACATGAATACCGAAAATGAAATACTTCCGGAAACAAATACCATGATCAGAGTCGGAAGATTTCCTGTAAGTCCAAGCTTGTTGAACATGGTTACCAACGGCACATATACGATCACGTACGGCACCATCAGACCAAACAGAAAATAGATGTACAAAAACCCGGATAACCTGTTTTCTTCTCGAGCAATGTAATATGCAGCCAGTGAAGAGATAAACATACAGATCGCAGATCCAAACACTGTGATCAGAATAGAATTCAGATACATCTTCCAGACATTCACATTCGGGTCAGTCAGTACCTTAACTATATTATCAAGAGTAGGCGGTATCGGCAGTGCCATAGGGTAAGCAGAAATCTGCGCTGTGGGCTTAAAAATATTTACTACAGTAATATAAAGCGGTAATGCTACCACAGCAGCCAGCAGAAGCAGGATCACTTTCAAAATGATATCATCCGCTTTCACCTTTTTCATATCACTGTGCCCCCTTTCCACTCAGTAATTTCAATTGTATTACCGTAATGACCGCAATCACAGCAAATAAAAACACTGCAATCGCTGAGGAATACCCAAGCATATTATTACCAAATGCCTGCGTAACGATATTATAAGTAATCGTCTCTGTTGAATAACCCGGTCCGCCATTTGTAATAACCTTAACCATATCGTACTGTTTCATCTCAGTCATGACACTCATGATCACACTGATCGTAATCCCCGGAACGATCATCGGCAGAGTGATATAGCGAAACTTCTGAAAACGGGTAGCCCCGTCAACAATAGCCGCTTCATACAATTCCTCCGGAACCGTCTGTAAAGATGCCAGATAAAGAACCATATGAAATCCAAGTGTTCTCCAGATTTCAATAATTGCAATACTCCGTATGGAACCTGCTGTGTTGCCTATATAATTCCGCACAAGACTGCCCAGTCCCAAACTGTTTAAAATACTGTTTAATACGCCTGTATAAGACAATATGGATAACCAGATAAAAGAAATCGCCACTGTACTGATGACATATGGCATAAAAAAAATACTCCTGAGTGCATTCGTCATCTTCCTTGCCTTGTTCAGAAGGCAGGCAATAAATAAACCTAATATGTTTACGGTAAGGCAAATCGTGATCGTCAGCTTCGCAGTGACCCCAATCGCATTGTGGAATCTTGCATCTTTGATCATATAAAGATAATTGTCCAGCCCTATCAGTTTGTAAGTTGGAGCGATTCCATTCCAGTTGGTGAAACTGAGATAAAATGCTCCAATAATGGGAATGATCAGCAAAAATGTATATACAGCAAATGCAGGAACAAGGAAAAGCTTTGATCTCTTTCGCATATTCTATTCTCCCTGTGAAACAAAGGGCTTGAAACACAAGCTGTATTCCAAGCCCTTTTGTCATGATTTCAAACTTCGGCTAAAAATGAATTCGATCGGATTATTCTGCTGAACTTAACAGACGTTCCATTTCAGCATCCCATGTTGCAAGCTCAGCCTCAACATCAGCACCTGTGAATACATTCTGCAGTGATTTACATGTAAAATCTTCGAAACCTGAAGGCATTGCCGTATCACCAACTGCTTTCATGATCTCTGTAACGAGTTCCACATCGTCATAGTTATGATAGAATTTGCTCTGGATCGGTCCCATTTCATATGTTACCGGATCCTTTGTTACAGAATAAGTTCCGTCTGCTTTCAGATAGTATGCATAAATTTCCGGATTCCCGCCAAGTACATATTCACAGAACTTGAATGCTTCTTCTTTATGTTCACAGGACTCTGCAACTCCCCAGTACTGAGGCATGGTACAATAACTCTTTGCTCCTGAAGATGCCGGAACGATAAAGATACCAAGATCATCTTCTGTCACGCCTGCTGCATCATATCCGGCTGCCGACCAGGCACCATCCATAAACATTGCTGAACTTCCGTTCTTGAATTCCTCAGATGCCTGTGTGTAGCTGAAGGACATGCTGCCCGGATGATAGTAGCCTGCGTTGATCAGATCCTGCCAGTGATTTAAGCTGTCAACGATAACCGGATCTGTCCATTTTAACTCGCCTGCAAGAATCTGTGCATTAAAATCAGGATAAGCTTTCATAATATCAGAGTTGGCAACACCGGTCCAATAACCAAAGCTTGTTGCCCAGATATCAGATGCACCTGCACCCATGAGAGGTACTTTGCCTGCATCCTGCAGTTTCTGGCAAACATCTACGAACTCTTCCCATGTAGTGGGTTCTGCTTCGATTCCTGCCTCCGCAAACTGATCCTTGTGATAATAGCACTGGTTTCTCAACGCTTTATATGCCGGAACCAGAGTATGTTTTCCATTGTAAGTTGCAATAGAAGCTTCTTCATATTTCTCCAGGAGTTCTTCCGGAACCTCTGCATAAATTCCGTCTGTTGCTGCAAGATCCACCGGATCAATGTTGATATCAGGCATGTTGCCGGCAGCATTCATAGACTTCAGGAATGCCGGTCTTGAGTCACCTGTCATAAGAACCTTTTCAATTTTGATTCCGGGGTTGTCAGCCTCAAATGCATCGATGATCGTCTGCCATACTTCCGCCGTATAATTGTCGGTCTCAAATACAGCCCAGGTCAGAGTAACAGGTTCTTCTGCATGTGCAACCATGCTGCTTCCGGAGAAAGCAGATGCCAGCATTGCGGTTCCTAAAATAGTACTTAATAATCTTTTTTTCATGTTACACCTCCGATTAACATTTTTACGTTTTTTATGGTAACTAAAGTGTAACACGGCACTGTTCTTCACAACAATTTTAATATTTATACATTTTTCTCATTATCTGTACATTTTCAAGTACGCCACCGGCCTACTTACCGCGAGGCGCGCGCTCCTAAGGAGCTTTCCTCTGTGCGCCTCTGCGATCCGCCGGAGGCTCAGCTTTCAACTGGGGTGCCATCATATTCCCTGGCCAGATTGGCCCGCAGTGTCTCGCACTCATCCTCAGACAATCCGATGTCCTTTACATAGCACTCGGCTGCAGCGGCCAGATCCACCCCGGCCAGATCCGTGTCATCAGAAACACCTGCAATGATCCTCAGTATGGAATCGATATTGCTGTTTTTCACCGCATTGTACTTCTCACTGCCCTCATCCAGGTGATAGTAGTTGACGTAAGTCTGCATATAATCCTCCACCACCTGGTCATAGGATGCACCCATGTAGCAGGCCAGCAGAGCGGAAACAAAGCCGGCCCGATCCTTTCCCTCGGCACAGTGAACCAGATAGGGTCCCTCATTGACGTTAAAAAAACGAAGACCCTCCGCCAGACCGGCCTTAAAATCCTGAGACACAAAGTTTAAACTCAGGCTTACTGCCTTCACCTTACCGGCCTGATACAAAGACGCATAGTAAGGAGAATCAAAACCATCCGAAGCGATATGGTCAGCGATTTCCGCATCGTTGTTCACCAGGTTCAACACCGTTCGGATGCCGTTCGCCTCCACAAAGTCATCGGCATAGGCGGCACGACCCAGTTCATTATCAATGGGGCTGCTGCTGCGGAACAGGGCATTCCTGCCCAGGTCACCGGAAGCGATATTTCGGAAGTTTGCAAAAATCTGATCGGAATCGTAGTCCTCCCGGTCGTTGGTCCTCACCAGCTTATGGATGAGATACTGATCATGGTAGCCGCCCTTCTCATCCATAGAAATGGAAACCGTCAGATCCTCCATACTCTTATCATCAGGAAATACCCATGTGAAGGACTTGTCCTCGGCAGTGATCTTTTCGGCAATACCGCAGGCAGTGGCAAAATCACCCATATTGATCGCAATCATCAGCAATTCTCCGTTGTCGCAGACCACATAAGAACCCATGTCCACATCAGAATAATTGGTGCAGAGGGGCATCTGATAGGTCTTTCCGTCAATCGTCACGGCAAGCATATCCCCATAGTCATAGCCGGCTTCCTGAAGCTTCTCCGGCTCCATATCCAGAACAAGGTTTCCATGTGTTTGAATTTCCTGAACGCCGCTTTCAACCGTCGGATAAGAGGTCTCTGCCGCAGATGCAGGCAGCATCAATCCCAGTATCAGCATAACGGTCAGCAACAGACATACTGTTTTTTTCATAGGCGATTTCCTTCCTTTCCCCATATAAACAAAACCCTCCGTATCTGTTCATTCTTAACAAACACGGAGGTTTCCGTCATTGATCTTTATTATCCGCTCTTCATCCAGGCAGTCTTTCACCCGGATACTTTAATTCCTCCGGAAGCTCATCCCATTCATTATATCCCAGATCCTGTTTATACTTCGCCTCTTCCACAGAAATCCTGGGAAGATCCTCTTCCAGGTATTCCATAAGCTCCCTGATGCCTTCCCGGGTCACATTATTGACCAGAAAGATCCGGTCACAGCCCGCATTTTCCAGCCACAGTCTGACCATGGGAATATTCGCATAAGGCGAATCCGTCTTTGTTATGATGCCGATCACCGGACGCAGTATAAATGACCGTGTGCAGGGGCTGAACAGATTGAACGGTTCATCTGCAGCCTGCACAATCGCAATCACATCCGCTTCAAAGGAAAAGCAGGCAAGCCCTACGCTGAAACGCTTGGATTCCGCATATTCACCCGGAGAATCAATGGTATCGTCTTCCGTATTTGTATATTGAGTTTTTACATAATGAAGCTCTTCTCCCTTGAGTGCCTGAATCAGGGATGTCTTTCCGGCTTCACTTCTGCCCATTAAAAATAATTTCTTCATGTGCCATCCCGTTTTAACTTCTATGGATTTCACAAACCCGAAATCCCAGTTCCTGTCCAAAAAACCTTACTACCTCTTCCACTGCGGTCTGCACCTGTGCCAATCCGCCGGTCACAATCAGAGTGCCGCAGAAACGATCCATAAAGCAGACCTCTACGTGAGCACTTTTCACCGCCACATCTGCTGCGACTACAACAGCTTCCCACGGAGTAAACCGGATCAGACCAATGGATTCCCCTGTATGATCCTCTCCTTCGTGAACACCGATATGAAGCCCCAGATTCTGATAGATACACGGATCCGATCTGCTGATCACATGTGCAAGACAGACTTCCTTTCCCGGAACTCTCACCCGGGTCATACGAAGTCTCTTGCCTTTCAGATGTTCATAGTCGTCCCCGAACATCCTCTCCAGCAATTTCTCCTTCGTTATTTGAGTCATAACTGCACTTCCTATCTCTTTGTAATATTGCAGACTACATACCCCAGAGAATCCCGGAAATAATCCACAACTTCTGTCATAGCTGACATGACATCTGAGATCTCTCCTGTAATGATCAGGGTTCCTGTAAATCGATCCGCAAATCCAAGATAGACGTTTCCGCTTTTTACAGCAATATCAGAGGCGATCACCGCTGACTCCGGCGGAGTCATGTTCATGATCCCAATGGCAGATGATCCGTAATCCACCTGAGGATTTAAACCCAGTTTCTGATATATGATCGGAGCCGGTCCGCCCATCACATGGGCAAAGGTAATCTCTTTGCCAGCCACGGTTTCCTGCACGATTCTGATCTGCTCTCCATACTCGTTCGCCATGATATGTTCCTCTCTTTGAAAGAAATTTCTTTTTCTCTGTTCGTTCAACTTTCAGCGCCCTGCGGCAAGTACGCCGGTGGCATATATGAAAAAATGCTTCTACTAAAATGATACTATCAGTAAAATTTTCTGTCAAGCTGAAACAAAAATCATCACGGAATTTCCCGTGTCAGATCTTTCATAATTTTCCGCAGCACTTTTTATATTTTTTCCCGGAACCGCAGGGACATGGATCGTTTCGTCCGATTTTAGGAGTATCCCGCACATAGGGTGTCTGAATGAATTCCGTATCAGGCTGCCAGCCATTCCATGGAAAGTCCTGTTCATAGTCATCATCCATAACATCCATTCCATCCTGTAATCTCATTCTGAGTACAGCGGCAGCCTGCTCGCCCCGAGCGGAGCTTTTCTCCAGTTCCCTGATCAGTTTCTCGGCTTTTTTGAATTCACAGCCTGTAACACAGGCGCTGGCCAGCAAATAAAGAAACTCTTCCGACTGTATCTTTTCGGCCCTTTTATACTGCCACAAACGATCCATATCCTGCCAGTTAGCATAACAGCAGGCTCGATACATTTCCTCCTGGATTTCCGGTGGGAATTCGCACATTTGCCTGCTTTTTGAATCCTTCTGAATCTGTTCTCCCGTTACCATTCCCGTCTGCCATGGTGAAATGCCTCTTTCCTGCGCATATTGATGTCGACTGCGCCCTTTCAGCATGGGAAGCTCCATTTCCAGCATAAGAAATGATACGCACTCCCAAAGCTGGCACATCCCATTCAGATTCTGATTTCCTTGCTTCACTGCATAGGCGATATTCAGCACATCCGGCAACGTTTCCCCGTTCATGATCGCTTCAAACATAGCCTCGAGAATACGTACCGCACCACCCTGTGAAAGTCCCATTTCAAAATGAAGAATCATATTCAGACCATTGATCCACTCATTTCTCCCACTGATATCTTCCGTCATCTTTTTGAGGTCTGAGGAAGAGTACATAACATAATCTAGATCATGAGCATATTTTTTCATATCAAGCAGGACTGACTCCATATCAATCTGAACAGCCGCCACGTAGCCGACTTCCTCATTGGTATATGCCGTCTGTACCAGATTGTTAAAGCGGGCATACCAGTATATGTACCGGAAGAACGTCTCCCTTTCCATAGATTCATGATACATCTGCTGAAACATTTCATACAGAGAATCCATCTCAATCAGGCCATAAAACAGGATAAACCTCTGAAGCTTCTGAGAAAATCCTTTCAGACTGCGATAAATCTGCTTTCTTCTCCCAGTGTTCAGAGTCTCCAGAATCTCCCGGCAATCTGTCGCAAAGCACAGATAACCCCTGCATGCGCCCTTACTCTTCTGTACGGAAAAATCTGCCAACCCCAGACTCATTGCCTTGATCAGTGCATCCTGATCTTCCGGTATCTCCGTTACAACTCCCGAGGGCAGTTCCATCCATTTCAACAGTTCCTTATATTCCTCTTCGTATAACACATATAAAAGATATTCCGGATGCTCACGGAATGTATTCGCTACTGCTTCTGTCATCTGATTTTTCGTAAACGATGCCTGTATGGGAATCTGCAGATATTTGCAGTAATCTTTCGCCTCTTTCAGGTTTAAATCACTTAAAAGCTCCGCATTCGTCCTCTTTCCCGGAATCACTTCCAGAACACTGCCTGTGATATCTTCTATATCTTCCTTCGTTACAAACGGCAGTGTCAGCTGCTCAAAGTCATCACTTTGTACAGATTCCTCCCCGTTTTTCCGATTCCGTCCTTCCATAAACTGTTTCCAGTCATTTACTTTTTTTGACATTTGGGACAAAGTATCGTTGGATTTATACTGCTTTGAACGGGCTTTGATACTTCGGCACAGCTTTTCAACAAACTCATTCAGCATGGTTTCCATATTCTCACTAACTTCATTTACCATTCTCTCAATGAGTGATTCATTCATGGGAAATACCATCTTTTCCAGCCGCTTCTCTGTCAAAGCACTGTCAAAAATCTCTCTGTTTGACTCATCTTCGTCAATTCCCCACAATCCGCCGCTGTCTTCCTGAAAATTATCACCTTTATATTTCAGCAAAACAGCTTGTCTGTCACCGTACGTTTCCTCTGTCTTTTCGTAAACAATCTTATGTCTCCACGCATCCCCAAAATCATACGTATATCGGATCCACTTGTTCTGAAAAAGTAACTCTTCTAGCAGCGTCTCTTGCTCCGGATAATGATATCCACCCCAGGACTCCTGTCCGTCATCAATGTAAATTTTCTTTGAAGGAATGCTGAATTCATGAAGATGGGCGTCTTCCCATCCGAAAAGAATCTGAATGATTTCATGCAAATCTGAAAATGTAATCATTTCCGGCACCAAGACTCTTCGCCAAACCGGAGGATGAGTATTTTCAATGGCAATCTTTAATACATATCCTGGCATTTGCAATTCTCCTCATAATCGTGCACAGGCGTGTACTTTTTCTTATTTCCTGTCTCTTCCATTATACTGCTTATCTATCTGAACAGGCAATCTTTTTCTTTGGTGCCAGATTCTAATCCATTACATCAACATATTTTTCCTTCTCTGTTACCTCTGAGGATTTTTCCTCTCAAACGCCTTTTTCACAGCCATTGTCACTGCGATACAGGCTGCCGCAAACAGCACCTGGATCAGAAGTCCCTGAAAAATCTCTCCCTTCAGTTCCCTTCCCAGTTCTCCATAGTTTCCCAGAATCCCGTTGATTTTTGAATACCAGTAAGTCGGGGTAAAACGGGATATCTTTTCCATCCCATCCCCCAGCATTTCAATGGGAACAAAAACACCTCCCAGGAAACAGAGTCCCAGTGACAGCACATTATTCAATCCATTCAGAGAAGCCGGAGTATGGGCAAGCATTCCGCTGACATAGGCAAGAGCCATGGCCACCAGCATACAGGACATACTGTTGAGGATATAGTATAGGGTGTTGGCATCCTGAAACATCCCTCCTGCGTACAGGCATGCCTGTGCAAGGATATAGATTCCCCAGGTAAATATGCCTACCAGGAAAAATGCACCGATGGCAGAAACCTGCTGCCACAGAAAGGGTACGGCAGAGCATCTCATTCTCTGACTGACGGATCTTTTCTTAAACTCCATGATCACCACGCTCATGGACATAATCATACTTCCCAGCAATCCATAGGGCAGATAGGCAAAATAATAATTATAGTCGGTCCGCACACCCTCATGTCCGTTCAGATCCAAAAGTGTCACCGTTCCCTTTTTCTCTCCAAGTTCCAATGCTGACCGACAGGCTTCCTCCATGGTAAAACCGCCTGCCAGATAGGTCCGCACCTGGTTCAGCAGATTATTGACACAGGCATCCAGATAATATCCGTCGTAGGAATCCGGTACCTTGATGGCCTGCACCGCTGCTTTACCGGCTCTGCACGCTTCTTCTATCCCTTCCGGAATCACCAGTACATAGGAAACATTCCGATAAAACAGCTCTTCCTGAATCGTCTCTTCCTGATCCTCAATCTCCACCAGGTTCTGTTCTCTGTCCAGATAGTCCGTCAGTGTCCGGGCAAGAATCCCTCCGTCCCGATCCACAATGCCTACATTGACTTTCACAGAAGAAAATCCCCCGCTGATCCCTGCAGATCCCAGGGAACGCTGGATCACCATGCAGACAGACAGAAAAATGCACAGATACATCACGATCATTCCCATATTCTTCTTTATGATCTGCAAATATCCTCTAAATACTGTCATAACGTTCCCTCCTCAATGTACAGAAACTGATCCATACCATTCCTCCTGTGATCAGTGCCAGAAGAAGAAGATTCATCCGATAACGCTGCGGATTCTCATACACGGCTATACTGTAAAAGGCATCGGAGATGAGAGCCGCCGGATTGATCCGGTTCAGAATGGGGAAATACTTTTCCACCACATCCTTCATTCCTCCGAACATCAATCCCGCCAGAAAACTCATCAGCAGCGTAGATCCCACCAGAATTCCGATCTTGGGTCCCTCCGGCATTCTGCTGCTGCCGATAAAGATTCCAAAAGCCACTCCGGCCATGCTTCCAAAGATACATATTGGAATCATCGCAGGCAGATTACTTCCGAAATTCAGATGAAGTACCTGGGTCAGGTAGATCAGCAGCACACAGATATTAAAGAACTGTGCCGTAAACCCGGCCAACATTTCTGCTATCACCATAGTCATTCGATGTACCGGTGAAATGCTTCTTCTGGCTGCCAGAGGAGATAGATTTGCCTTCAGTTCCTCCGCACCTGTAAGCCCCTGAAATGCCCCGAACAGGCAGGCCATACCAAGAAGAGCATAAAAATAATTGACATCATTGTCCACACTTTTACCGCTGACCGTTACTTCCTCTACCATCTGAGAATAATCTGACAGGCTTTGTGCTGCCTTTATCATCCCCAACATGTTCTTTTCTCCTATTTCCTTCATCATGGCTTCATTTTCCAGATAGGAAGTGAGCAGAGTTTCCAGAATACTCTCCTGCAGCTGTGAGCCGGTTACAGTCAGTGTCGGCTCACTGGCTGCATAAAAAACGCCAATTACCGTTCCCTCTCTCAGTGCTTCTGATGCTTCCTCTTCTGTCATCCAGGACAGGCTCAGTGTACTTCCATCCAGCTCATTCAGAAATGATTCAAAGGCCTGATTTTCTCCCTCCACCGCTGCCACCGGAATCGCCTTCATTTTTTCCATGTCCACACCGCTTCCGAAGGTAGCATAAAACAATGTTCCCAGAACCATGGGAAAAATAATAGTCCAGAACATATTCATTCGGTTGGCAAAGATCCGTTTCAGATTTATCACAAACAATCGTCCCATTTCTTTCCTCCTTAATCCCGCAATTCTTTCCCGGTAATTTCCAGAAATACATCATTGAGCGTCGGCCGTTCTGATGTCACCTGACCAAACTCGATCTCCTGCTCCTGAAGATAATTGAGCACACGGATCAGATTATGTTTTCCTGCCGTACATTTCACGGTCAGTGTCTTTTCCTCATCATAATCTGTCCAGAACACGTGAGGAAGCGTTTCGATGACTGCCAGATGTTCCTGTTTCAGGTCGATTCCGCTGATATGTATCGTTTCTCCCGTCCTGATCATCTGCTTTAATTCATCCGAAGTCCCTGTTGCAATAGCTCTTCCGTGATCCATGATCATGATCCGGCTGCAGATCTGCTCTACCTCTTCCATATAATGAGAAGTATAGATAATTGTAGACCCCTGACGGTTCAATTCCTGAATCCCTTCCAGGATCCGGTTGCGGCTCTGAGGATCCACGGCTACGGTGGGTTCATCCATAATGATCAGTTTTGGTTTGTGAGCGATTCCGCAGGCAATATTGAGCCTCCTCAGAAGTCCTCCCGAGAGTTTCGCCGGCATCATTTTTCTATAATCCTGGAGTCCCACAAATTCGATTGCTTCCTCTACCAGCTGTTTTCTCTTTTCTTTTTCGGTCACATATAAACCGCAGAAATAATCAATGTTGGCCTGTACATTCATCTGATCAAATACAGCCACATTCTGAGGCACCACACCGATCTGCCGTTTCAGCTCATAGCTGTCCGGGTGCATCTCCTTTCCCATCACAGTAATGCTGCCCTTATCATATTTGAGCAGCGCAAGGATACAGTTGATCGCCGTCGTTTTCCCTGAGCCGTTTGGCCCCAGCAAACCAAATATCTCACCCTCCCGGATATCCAGATTCAGATGATCCAGGGCCACCAGCTCGCCATAACGTTTTACCAGATTTTTTATATGAAGCATTGTTTTTCTCTCCTTCCGATCTTTGATTTTATTATATAGAAGCATGCTTCTTACTTACAGTGTCAGATGTTAGAAATCCCAGTGACATTTGTCACTTTTCCAAATTGTTTTTATGATCTATACTATAGGAAACGAATGAAAAAAGGAGTCTCTATGTACCTGTTTATCGATAAAATTCTGCTTCTGGTCTGCTGTCTGTTCAGTCTTTTTCGGACTGCTCCCACTTCGGCTTATCTGATCGCTTTTCTTGGAGCCTTATCGGTCAGCATGCTTTTATATGTCCAAAATCAACCCCGGATCGGCGCCATCTTTCTGACCTTTTCCTTTTGCGCCGCTTTTGTTCTTCCGGAAACGGTCCTGTTTTTTCCGCTTCTGATCTATGACCTTCCGGGACTTTTTTCTGCCGCTGCCCCGGACAAAAGATCCCGTATGTTCTGTTTCTTTCCGGCAGCCATTGCTTTTCTTGCCCTCCTCCGGGAGTATGTTCTCCAGAAGGACCCGCATTTTTTCTTTTTTCTGTGCTGCGGCTGCGGACTGGCTCTGTATCTCCGTATCAGAACAGACCGGTATGAAGTTCTCCATCAGCGTTTTCTGAAAAACAGGGACGATGATACGGAACTGCAGCTTCTCCTGAAAGAAAAAAACCGTTCCCTGATAGAGAATCAAGATTATCAGATCTATACTGCTACTCTTAAGGAACGAAACCGCATTGCAAGGGAAATACATGATAATGTAGGACATATGCTGACACGTTCCATCTTAATGACCGGAGCTCTGAAAGTCATCAACCGGCACCCTGAACTGACCTCTCCTCTGGAACAGCTGGATGAGACGTTAAATCAGGCCATGAACAGTATCCGGGAAAGTGTACATGACCTCCATGACAGCTCTGTCAATCTGAAGACCTCCCTGGAGACCCTGGTGCATGACTTTTCTTTCTGTCCGGTCACTCTGCAGTACGGAATTTCTCCGGAGATCCCAAAAGAGATTACCTTAAGCGTTATTTCCATTATAAAAGAAGCCCTGGTAAATATTTCCCGTCACAGCAATGCAGATCATGCCTGGATCACGGCACTGGAACATCCGGCCTTTTATCAGCTGATCATCCGTGATAACGGAACGAAGGCTTCTCTCCCATCTCCGGAAACACACTCCGGAATCGGTCTTTCCAATATCCGTACCCGGGTGGAAGCTTTAAAAGGCGTGCTGCATATCCAGACGGAATCCGGGTTTTGCATTTACATTACCATCCCGAAAGGAGACATCCAATGAATATCCTGTTAATTGATGACGATATGCTGGTGACTACCGCTTTGAAGACGATTCTGGAGACAGATCCTTCTATCCATGTGATCGGAACCGGATGCAGCGGACTGGATGCGCTGTCACTCTATCCCCGCCTTATGCCGGACATCCTGCTGATGGATATCCGTATGAAAGAAATGAACGGACTGGACGCAGCGGCGCAGATCCTGAAGCAGCATCCGGATGCACGCATTTTGCTTCTTACTACTTTTTCTGATGATGAATATATCGTAAAGGCATTAAAATTAGGGACAAAAGGATACCTTCTGAAGCAGGATTACGCAAATCTGATTCCGGCATTGAAAGCGGTATACAGCGGACAGACCGTATTTGGAAGTGAAATTATCAGCCGTATTCCGGAGCTTCTGCAGAAGGAAAAACATTTTGATTATGGAACTTACGGAATTGGAGAAAAAGAACTGGCCATCATTCGGGCCGTTGCAGACGGTTTAAGTAATCGTGAGATCGCAGATACCATGTTTCTGGGCGAAGGAACCGTTCGAAACTATATCAGTGTGATCCTGGAGAAGCTGCAGCTTCGGGACAGAACACAGCTTGCCATCTTCTATTATCAGAATTTATAAGGGACCGCTCGATCTGAGCGGTCCCAAATTTCCCCGGAAAACGAAAGCCTGACGCTTACCGTTCCTCAAAAGCTGTAAAATCAATATGCTGTCCCACATATTTATATGCCGGACGGATGATCTTGTTGGCATTGATCAGTTCCTCCAGACGGTGTGCACTCCACCCCGGCATACGCGCAATGGCAAAAATCGGAGTAAACAGTTCCTCCGGGATTCCCAGCATGGAATAAACCAGTCCGCTGTAAAAGTCCACATTGGCACAGACATTTTTAAACAGCTTTCTGTGTTCCATAATAAGTCTTCCCGCCAGTCTTTCTACCAGCTCATAAAGGGCAAATTCTTCCATCATACCCTTCTCTTCTGCCAGTTGCCTTGCAAATTTCTTCAGGATCTGCTCACGGGGATCGGAAAGAGTGTATACGGCATGTCCCATACCGTAGATCAGGCCTGTTCTGTCAAAAGCCTTCTTATCCAGAATCTTCTGCAGGTATGCAGCCACTTCTTCCTCATTGGTCCAGTCTTTGATATTCTCTTTGATATTTGCAAACATATTCTGAACCTTCAGATTGGCACCACCATGTCTGGGGCCCTTCAGAGAACCAATGGAAGCAGCCACCGAAGAATACGTATCCGTACCGGAAGAGGTCACTACATGGGTGGTAAAGGTGGAGTTGTTACCACCACCGTGCTCTGCATGAAGGATCAGTGCAATATCCAGAACCTTCGCCTCCAGTTCTGTATAATTGCCATCCGGACGGAGCATCAGCAGAATGTTTTCTGCCATGGACAGTCCCGGCTTGGGATTACGGATCAGCAGAGTATCATCCTTCCGGAAATGACGGTAGGAATGATAGGAATACACTGCGATCAGTGGAAGCTTGGCAATCAGCTCCAGGCTCTGACGAAGTACATTTCCCGAAGAAATATCCTCCGGATTTGCATCATAGGTATACAGAGACAGAATACATCTCTGCATGGCATTCATGATATTCTCACAGGATGCTTTCATGACCACATCTCTGACAAAACGTCCGCTCAGACACTCAAGCTGGAACAGAAAGTCCACAAAATATTTCAGCTCATCCGGGTCCGGAAGCTTTCCAAAGATCAGCAGATAAACGGTCTCTTCAAATCCGTACTTTCTTCCTTCCAGTCCGGCTACCAGATCCTTCACATTGATTCCCTGATAGTAAAGAGTACCCTCTGCCGGAATCCTTCTTCCATTTATCAGATCATATGCCACTACATCCGAGATCTCTGTCAGTCCGGTCAGAACTCCTTTACCGGCTGAATCACGAAGTCCTCGTTTTACATCAAACTCCAGATACAGGTTGGGGTCAATTCGATGGTTATTCAAAAGTTCCTGTTCCAGATGCTCCATCTCATTTCTTACGCCTTCAATATTTTCCAGACTCATCATTTCGTTATCCGACATAACGATCCCTCCTCCAGCTACTAAAATATTTTTCCTATTTTACATGAAAAAGGAGGAAATTTCAATACCTTTTGCCGGTTTCCTTTCTATTTCATTCTATATTTTTACCACATCCGTGATCATCTCACTGAAAGACGGGTGAGGTCGAATGACGGCCGCCATCTCTTCCAGAGTCATTTTCTGAAGAATCGCCTCTGCAAATTCACTGATCATGTCCGTAGCTCTTGCACAATACAATTGTGCTCCCACGATCACATGGCTGTCTTCCAGATAAACGACTTTCATAAATCCTCTTTCCTGCCCGGAAAGCACGGATTTCCCATTGGATGAGCTGACGATCTTATGCGTCTTCACCGAAATGCCCTGTTCCTGTGCTGCTGATGCAGTCAGTCCCACCGAAGCCACCTCCGGGTCTGTATATACACAGGAGGGAATCAACATTGGTTCCGACGGATGTTTCTCTCCTTTCATTCCATGG
Source organism: Marvinbryantia sp. (assembly GCA_016297895.1). GTDB lineage: Bacteria > Bacillota > Clostridia > Lachnospirales > Lachnospiraceae > Marvinbryantia. The sequence continues at coordinate 42,410 of JAEDFS010000007.1, read as the reverse complement.
ACAGCCCGGATGCCCTGAGCCGTGGCTGCATGAGCCAGCTGAAGCAGACCATTTACATCTCCGATCGCATAGATGCCCGGAATGCTGGTCTGGAACTCCTCATCCACGCAGATCCTTCCCCGCTCCATGACGGGCATACACGGCTCTTCAAAAAGGCCTTCGGTAAAAGGACGTCTGCCCACTGCAACCAGTACTTTGGAAGCCTCACATACCTGCGTCTCCTCTTTTTCCGTAAAAGTACAGCGGATTCCCTGTTCACAGGCTTCCAGCTTCTCCACCCTGGCGCCGGTATGAATGTCCACACCTTTTTTCTTCAATGACATCTTCACGCTCTGGCCCAGTTCCTTATCCATGTTTGCCAGCAGGGAAGGAAGTGCCTCCACGATGGTCACTTTGCTTCCAAACGCCTGATAAATACCGGCAAATTCCACACCGATGACACCTCCGCCGATGATCAGCAGCGATTCCGGCTTTTCCTCAAGATTCAGCATTTCATCGCTTGTCATAACTCCGGGAAGATCGATTCCGGGAATCGGTACAAGAGACGGCACACTTCCCGTTGCCAGAAGAATTTTTTCTGTCTCAAGCTCCAGTGTCTCTCCTTCTTCTGTCGTTACCTCCACAAGCTTCGGGGAACATACCTTTCCCTTTCCCTCATAGAGCGTTACCTTTGCCCCTTTTAAGAGACTTCGGATCCCTTTCTGAAGCGCTGCGATGGTGTTCTCTTTATGCTCCTGCACCGCCTTCAGATCAATTTCCGGTTCCTGTACCCGGATTCCAAACTCTTTTGCTCCCCTGATCTTTGCCGCCAGTTCAGCGCTGTGCATCAATGCTTTTGTGGGAATACAGCCTCGATTTAAGCAGGTTCCGCCCACAGCCGTCTTTTCAATCAGCGCCGTATGCATTCCAAGCTTCGCTGCCTCAAGAGCTGCCTCATATCCGCCCGGTCCGGCGCCGATCACCACCAGATCAAAACAGGTACTCATCAATCATCCCTTCTTTCTGTCACTGTATTTATACTTCTTCCTGTATCATCCCGCACAGTTCTTCCACGATTTCACCCGGCACCTGCCGCTTACCCAGCATTTCTTTCAGAACCCGGCTCAATGCCTTCGCTTCATAGGGACAGCCCCGGAACTGGGTGCCGATTCCCTCAAACCAGTCGGCTTCCATGGAATCTGTGGAAAACAGTGCCTCCTCCACAAGCCCCTGATCGACTTTCAAATCCAGCTCTGCTTCACCCCAGGAAAACCTTCTGGCAAACCGGTTGGTAAAAGGAATCTTCTGTCCGTATTTCCACTGCCAGGAATCAAATTTTTCTCTCAGACTCCTGATCTCCTGTTCATCAAAACGGCTTTCCTCAAATACTTCACAGGGAAGTCCATAGACTTTGGAAAAAGCCTCTGTCATTGCCTTTTTCATAGAATCCACCGTGATCTCTTCTGACAATTCCGCCAGGTTTACCACCCTGGAACGCACAGAAGACACGCCCTTTGACTGAAGCTTTGCCGTAGAAGGATTGAGATATCTGGACATGGCAGAAGTGTCCACATTCAGCAGCAAAGTCCCGTGATGATAATAATATCCCCGAGAATCAAAAAAAGCATTTCCTGAAAACTTCCTTCCGTCTACCGTGACATCATTTCGTCCTGTCTGCTCCGCCTTCAGTCCAAAGGAAGCGGCTGCTTCCCGGATCACTGCCGTCTGTCTGGTCACGTCCGCATATTCCTTCCTCATACAAAAGGTAAAATTCAGATTTCCCAGATCATGATAGACGGCACCGCCGCCGGAAAGACGGCGGACCAGATGTCCGCCGGATGCTTCCAGCTCCGATACCCGGCATTCCTTCCAGCAATTCTGGTTTCTTCCGATAACTACCGTATGGGCATTCTGCCAGAGATAGAGGATGCACTCATCCGGCTGAACATGAAAGGTCAGATACTCTTCCCGCGCCAGATTTTCATAAGGATTAAAGGAATTGCTGATTACAACTGATAGTTTCCGGATCATAACTTTTTCCTCCCTACTCCCAGGTATACCGGATCACCGGTTTTCTTGCCGCTGCCACCTCATCCAGACGGCGCACCGGTGTGGTGAGAGGATAACTGTGCATGTCTTCCGGAGTCTCCTCCGACTGTTTTAATACGTCCAAAAAAATCTGTACTGCTTCATCCAGCGTCTCCCGGCTCTCCGTCTCCGTTGGCTCGATCATCAGCGCTTCGTGGACGATCAGCGGGAAATACATGGTAGGCGGATGGATGCCGTGATCCAGAAGCGCCTTGGCAATATCCAGTGCGGATACATTTCGCTCGTGTTTTACTTTCTCCAGGGTCATGACAAATTCATGCATGCAGACATGATCATAGGCCATGGTATAGTAGGGTTTCAGTCTGTGCATCATATAATTTGCATTCAGCACGGCATTGGAGGATGCCTCCGGGATTCCTTCTTTTCCAAGAGTCAGAAGATAGGCGCAGGCCTTTACCACTACCAGGAAATTGCTGCCGAAGCTTCTTACATTTCCTACGGTCTCGTCTGCCCGTTCTTCTTGCAGCCCATCACTTCCTTCTGTGACCCGGATTCCCGGAAGGAATTTTGCCAGGAATTGTTTGCATCCCACCGGACCGCTTCCCGGGCCGCCGCCGCCATGGGGTGTGGAAAAGGTTTTATGAAGATTCAGATGCATCACATCAAATCCCATATCCCCTGGACGGGTAATTCCCATAATGGCATTTAAGTTTGCTCCGTCGTAATAGCAAAGGCCGCCTGCCTCATGAACGATTCTGGTGATCTCCCCTATATTGGGATCAAAGAGCCCTACCGTATTGGGATTTGTAAGCATCAGTCCTGCCGTATCCTCTCCCACAGCTTCCTGAAGCTTCTCAAGATCCACACAGCCATGTTCATCGGAAGCAATGTTTACAATGTCAAATCCCGCCATGGCTGCACTGGCCGGGTTGGTTCCATGAGCAGAATCCGGTACGATGATCTTTTTCCGTTTTTCATCTCCCCGGCTCTTATGATAGGCTTTGATCAGCAGAAGTCCCGTAAACTCTCCGTGAGCCCCTGCTGCAGGCTGAAGCGTCATGGCATCCATGCCGGTAATCTCACAGAGATCCCTTTCCACTGTCTTCATCACTTCCAGACAGCCCTGGACATCCTTTTCCGCCTGAAGAGGATGGATGCCGGCGAAGCCTTCCAGTGAAGCAGCCGCTTCATTGATCTTGGGATTGTATTTCATGGTGCAGGAACCCAGTGGATAAAATCCGTCATTGACTCCGTGAGTCTGCCCTGCCAGTTCCGTATAGTGACGGCTGCATTCTGTCTCCGATACCTCCGGAAGATGCAGTACCCTCTTTCTTGCAAAACTTCCCGGATCCACCACCGGTGTCGTACAATCCGGGAGAAGATCACAGCCTCTTCCCTTCTGTCCCATTTCAAAAATCAGTTTCATTTGAGCACCTCCCCGATCACCTGAAGCAGGGTATCCATTTCCGACTTCGTGTTTTTCTCTGTGGTACACCAGAGCATTTCCTGTTCATTTAACGGCAGTCCGCTCAGATATCCCTTTTCTCCCAGCTTTTCTGCCAGTGTATAGGCATTGCACGGGCAGACTGTTACAAACTCATGGAAGAACTCTCCCGGATATTTTCTTGTAAATCCTGCTTTTGTGAGCTCCGCCAGAAGATAATGGGCATTGGACATACAGCTTACCGCTGCTTTTGATAGTCCCCTGCTTCCCATGGCTGTCAGGTACACCGATGCGGTCATGGCACAGAGTGCTTCATTGGAGCAGACATTGGAGCTTGCCTTCTCCCTTCGGATATGCTGTTCTCTGGCCTGCAGGGTCAGTACATAACCGGTCTTTCCTTCCACATCCGTGGTCTGTCCTACAATTCTTCCCGGCAGCTTTCGCATCATATCCTTTGTGGCAGCCATATAACCAAGATAAGGTCCTCCAAAGCCCATGGGCAGACCCAGGGGCTGTCCTTCTCCCACGGCAATATCCGCTCCGCATTCTCCCGGTGTCTTTAAAATTCCAAGAGAGATGGGATTGCAGCCCAGAATCAGCTTTGCCCCCGCTGCATGAACCGCCTCTGCAATCTGTTCTCCGTCCTCCAGATTTCCGTAATAGTTGGGTGTCTGAACATAGAGGCAGGCGATTCCGGAGGTATCCATCGTCTTCCAGGCCTCAAGATCTGTGACCCCATCCTTTGCCGGCAGGATCACCAGCGGTGCTCCGCTTCCAAAGCAATAGGTACGGATCACGGAAAGGACTTTCGGATCTGTGGTCTCACTGACACAGACGGTTCCTCTCTTCCTGTCCCGGCACATGGCTGCCGCCTCCGCTGCCGCCGCAGCTCCGTCATAGACAGACGCATTGGCGGCTTCCATACCTGTCAGCTCGCAGATCATGGTCTGATATTCAAAAATAGACTGAAGAAGCCCCTGACTGATCTCTGCCTGATAGGGTGTATAAGCGGTCACAAATTCCTCTTTGGACGTAATCTGTTTTACAATCGCCGGTATGTAATGATCATAGGAGCCGGCTCCCCGGAAAATATGACGGAAGCGCACATTCTTTCCGGCCATCTGTTCCATCTTTTCTGCCACTTCCATTTCCGAAAGTCCTGATGGCAGATTCAGCTCACGTTTTAAGCGCATTTCCTCCGGGACATCTGTATACAGATCGTCAAAAGAGTGCATGCCGATCTCATGAAGCATTTCCAGCTGTTCTTCTTTGGTATTGGGAATATAGGATCCCATCCGAATCCCTCCTGTTCTTTTTCAGATTTTTATTTCAGAATCGCCAGCAGTCTGCGCTCATCAGCCTTCGCTCTCCGCCTCGCAGTGTGCTTCATAAGCCTCTGCATCCAGCAGTTCTTCCTCCTCTGTGACCTCAGTCACCCGGATCAGCCATGCATCATAAGGTGCCTCATTGATCATTTCCGGATGATCCAACAGCTCCTCATTGACTTCACTGACAGTTCCGGATACCGGAGAGAAAATATCAGATACGGCTTTCACAGATTCCACATCACCCAGTGCTTCTCCTGCCGTTACCGAATCTCCCACTTCCGGAAGATTGACAAACACCAGATCTCCCAGTTCGCTCTGAGCAAAATCTGTCAGCCCGATCAGGACCGATCCCTCTTCTTTTTTTACCCACTCATGAGATTTTGAATACGTAAGATTTGTTGGACAGTTCATAACAGTTCCTCCTTTAATGATAAATATGTATGATATCTTTTATTTCTGCATCCCTGTGTATCCATAGGACAGGGCTATGCTTTCCTTGTTCTGGAGTAGAAGGGAAGCTTCACGACCTCCATCTCCACTTTTCTTCCTCTGACATCGGCTGTAAGTTTTGTTCCGATTGCGGAAGCCCTGAGGGATACCAGAGCCATGGCCACCGGATATCCGAGGAGCGGGCAATGGGTTCCGGAAGTGGTCATACCCACCTGTACCTCGCCCATATATACCGGCATATGTTCCCGGACGATTCCCCGGCCGGTCACCTTAAGACCCACTCTTGTACGGGTGATTTCTTTTTCTGTCAGAGCCGTTTTCCCGATAAAGTCCTCTTTTTTCATCTTTACGGCAAAATTAAGACCTGTCTCCAGCGGTGTCACAGTCTCATCCATCTCATGTCCGTATAAAGGCATTCCCGCTTCCAGTCGGAGGGTATCCCGGGCTCCCAGTCCGCAGGGAAGGATCCCTTCTTCCTTTCCTGCCTCCAGAAGCAGTTCCCACACTGCCGCTGCATCTGATGCTGCCATGTAAAGCTCATATCCGCCTTCACCGGTATATCCTGTCTGGGAGACAGCACAGCGAATTCCCTTCAGATCCCGGTCAAACAGAGCACTATAGTATTTTTCCGGAAAGCTTTCCTCTGACAGCAGTTTGCGAAGGATCTCATACGCCTTCGGTCCCTGAACTGAGATCTGAGCCACCGAATCAGAAATATCCGTAAATACGGCATTGCCTTCCTCATGCTCCTTCATCCACTGAAAATCCTTATCCTTATTAGCCGCATTGACAACGATAAAATACTGTTCTTCCTTCACTTTATAGACGATCAGGTCATCCACGCAGCCTCCGTCCTCATAGCACATGACGGTGTAACGGGCCTGGCCGTCATACATATCCGTAAAATCGTTGGTCAGGATATGGTTCAGAAGCTTTAAGGCATCCGGCCCTGTACAGGTGATCTCACCCATGTGGGATACATCAAAAATTCCGCAGGTATTCCGCACTGCCATGTGTTCTGCGATCACACCGGATGGGTACTGTACCGGCAGAAGATAGCCTGCAAAGGGTACGATCTTTCCTCCGTATTTTTTGTGAGTTTCATAAAGCGGGGTTACTTTTTCCATCATGATTTCCTCCTTTTTGGAATATAAAAAGAGCGCAAAACAAGTTCTTTTGTTTTGCGCTCTGTATATACTAACCTGAAAGATTCCCGGATATCCGGTTGCTTCTTCGGTGCAGCTTCTTTGCTGCTTTCCAGAGTATCGTCAGAAACCGGTCCTTTTGCCTGAGAGTTCTTCTGCCCCTTCGGCGCACGCCTTTGTATCTCTCCCAGTTTCTTCAATCGATCCATATTTTTCTAAAAAATACCACGGTATAAAATAAATGTCAAGTCTTTTTTCTGTCATCGATCTACTTAAAGACTGCCGATGATATCTTATTGCTCTTTGAGTAAGAGCTTACAATAAAGCCGATATCTTTTGCTTTGCCCTTTCTGACAATGGTTTTATTCCAGGATACCGGGGTGATCGTCACCGTTTTTCCGGAAAATTTCATCTTTCCGTTCCAGCTGCTGCTCTTCTTTATGGAATTCTTAAACCGGATCTGGATCTTCCAGTCGGAAATGTTGTATTTGCTGCTCTTATTGGTAATCACCAGACGATACAGACTGTAATACTTCTTTCCGGACTTCCAGGTCTTTTCCCGCTTCAGTGAAATGCTGCAATACTTTTTCGATGCCTTCACGCTCTTGACTTTTGTCGACGCTGCAGCTGTCTGACCGGTGGTCTGGGAAGACTGAGACACCGTCGAACCGGACTGGGTTCCGGAAGCAAGCTTTCCTTTCAGTGTGTTCACCAGCCATTTTCCGGAATCGGACAGATCACTGCTGCCCCATCCGGATCTCTTCTTACAGCTGCTTTTCAGCAATGCGCTGGACTCATTTTTATTAGACAGACTCCAACACACATAGCCGGTCTGATACCGGTTCAGAAGGCTGATCCAGCGGTCTCCCTCTGTCTTATTTATGCCCCCGCTGCCGGATGCATCACTGATTCCAAACTCTGTGACCACCACCGGGAGGCCCTTTTTCAAGGCGTTCTCAAGCTTTGTACGATAGGACTCCTTATGGGTACCGGCATAGAAATGAAAACTGTAGGCGATGTTGCCATATCCCGTAATGGGACTTTTTGCCGCCTGATCCACATCCTGAGACCAGGTAGGGGTTCCCACAATGATGATCGCATCTTTGTCTGTTTTCCGGATCTCTCCGATCACACTCTGGGCGTAACTCCTGACCTGGGACCAGGTCGTTCCGCCATTTGGCTCATTGCAGATCTCATAGATCACATTGTCATAATTCTTATACTTCGCTGCCATCTCCCGGAAAAAGGCAAGTGACTGCTTTTTATAGGTATTGGGATTGTTGTCCCGAAGGATATGCCAGTCAATGATCACATACATTCCCAGATCTGTGGCGGCTTTCACTCCTTTATCCACCAGATTTTTCAACGTTGTCCGATTGGCCGCACTGCCGGTGCAGTATCCGTTATATTCTGCCGTATACATGGCAAGACGCACCGTGTTGGCTCCCCACTGATCTCTTAAGCTCTGAAATGCCTCTTTCGACACATACTCCGGAAACCAGGACAATCCATGGGTGCTGACCCCCTTCAGCTGAAATGTCTTTCCGTGGGAATCCACGACTTTTCCGCCCTTCACGGAAAGTGCTCCGTGACTCTCAAGCGGCGTGGACGCTGCTGCCGAAAAGCTTCCGCCCCACAGAACGGACAGGATCACAAATAAAAAAATAACCCATCTCTTTCCATTTTTCATACTCTTACTCCTTAGCAAGCTCAATCAGCTTCTCCAGATCCTCTGTAAGCGGCTTCCCTTCCATAGTCGGATTACAGTATTCCAGGATCCACTCTGCCTCAGGTACTGTCTCCTTCACATACCGGATCAGCCGGTCAAAATCAATGGTTCCGTCATAGATTCTTGCATGACTGTCATGGAGCCCGTCATTATTATGAAAATGAAATGCCCGAATCTGATCCTTCAATGCATCGATCACATGGATCAGATCCCATCCGTTGGCATTGGCATGCCCGATATCGATCAGAACCTCAAACTGCTCCTTTTTGCAAAGTGCAATGAATTCCTCCTGATCCAGCAGCACATTTTCCCAAAGACGGATTCCGCTGTTCTCCACATACACAGGAATTCCCTCCGCTCCGAACAGTTCTTTGATCTTCCGGTAATTCTCCAATGACGTCTTTAACATTTCTTCCCGGGTGTCCTCGGTCACTTTTTGATTGTTCAGATGAAAGGTCAGATGCCCGGCATGGAAGATACGGCAGTATTTCAGCGTTTTTTCCATCATTTCCATAGTCCGGCGGTATTCCTCGCTGCCCCTGGGTGCTGAGTGCTCCGCCCCGAACACCGGTCCGTGAAATGCATTCCTTCTTCCCTGCAGTATTTCCCTTACCTGTTCCAGTTCTTCTTCAAAGGTATCCTCATCAAATTTGGCCAGAATTTCAAAGCCGACCCGGTCCTGATACCGGTCAGACAGCTCTTTCAGATGGGAAAGCTTTCCCTGTGCAAAGACTACCGTATTGATGTAAATCGGTCTCATATCTTACGGCCTTCCTTTCCGCATGTTCTCATGCCATGCTTCAAACCCGGAGGGCAGAGACGTAAAATGGATTCTCCATCCCTGCTCCTGCTTTGAAAGGACTTTACAAAACACCTTTCCTTCTTCCCCGTTTTCTCCGTACAGAGAAAACTGCAGATTGTCAAAGAGATGCAGTTCCCAGTCTGTTGACAGGACTGCCTCCTGTCTGGACAGGGCCGTAAGGATTCCGTTTTTCCCCTGCTCATCTCTGTGTTTGCTCTGAATCAGATAAAAAAGTACCGGCACCGGCTCTTCCAGTTGTTCCGGCTCTTCCGCCTCCATTTCGCAGGATATTCCGTAGGGCTCCCCGATTCCGGTAACCTGAGAAAGAAGCACCGGTTTTTCCACACCCTTCGGGAACACCTCCTGCTCCTGCTTAATCTGCAGAGGCGCCAGTATGGCCTGGCGGGTCGAAGGTGCAATGAGGATCTGTCCTCCCACCGTGTAGCTTTCGATCCGTCCGCACAGATTCACATGACTTCCGATCACACCATATTTGGTACGTTTCTCCGAACCGATATTTCCCACGATCACATCTCCGGTATTAATGCCGATTCCCATCTCCAGCATGGGATAACCCCTCTCCTGATTCCACTGATTGATCTTGCCCATCTGCGCTTCCATTTCCACTGCCGCAGCCACTGCATCGGCAGCGTGATGATCTGAAGGCGCAGGTGCACCGAAAATCGCCATGATTCCATCACCGATGAATTCAATGATCGTTCCGTTTCTTTTCTGTATGATCTCGGTCATCTCACCAAGATAATGGTTCAGCATAGAGACCAGCGCCTGGGCCTCCATCTGCTCACTCATCACAGTAAACCCTCTCAGGTCACTCATCAGGACCGTCAGAGACTCCTTCTTTCCTCCCAGAGCCAGCCCATCCGGTGTATCCAGAAGCTGCCTCACGATCTCGTCCGACAGAAAACGTCCGAACGTCTCACTTAACAGTTCATTTCGGAGTTCCAGCTTTTCATTGAGTTTTCGGATCTTCTCCATAGCTTTCACCGCATCCCTCAGCTCCACCAGCTCGCTGATATCACTGAGTACTGCAATGATACCGATCTTTTCTTCTCCTTCTCTCAGAAAAGAAGTGGTAATATTCAGCTGACGGGTCACTGTCCCGGTATAATAGGGCACGATCCTCCTGTGGGTACTGTTTCTGTCATAAACCGCATCCAGGATCGCCTGATTAAATCCGTCATTTTCTTCGTATTCGAAAAAACATCCGCCAAAAGATCTTCCCACCAGGTCTTCCTCCCGACGGTCCAGAATATGAAGCGCCGCCTGATTGAGGAATTTGATCTTGCCGTCAAAGCCGATGGTGAGGACTCCTTCTGACATATCTTTAATAATTCCGCGGCGGAATTTCTCCATGTTGCCGGGATCATTTGCTGTGCTTCTTCCCATAGTACTCTCCTGTTTCTTCCGGTTCCGGCTATTTCCCCGAATTGCGGTAAACACCTGCAAACTTCTTCAGATGCTCTTTCAGCCATCCGCTCTTCTCTTCCCCGCTTTCCTCTGTCTGAACTCCTTCTGCAATGGTACGGCAGACTTTCATATAATCGTCCGTCAGTTCCCGCAGACGCCGGCTTAAATGCTCCATGACCATCAGCACCTTAGCCGGACGTTCTTCAAAATATGTCTGGAATGTATCCTCTGTGATCCTGCGGATCACTGTCCCGTTTTCCAGAGCAACCGCTGTGGCAGAACGGGGACAGTCGTCGATGAGACCCATTTCCCCGAAAAACTGTTCCTCTTTTAATTCCACCAGAAACTTCTGTCCGGAAGTTTCATAATCTGCATAGATTCCTACTCTGCCTCCCTGAATATCATACATACAGGGTTCATAGTCTCCCTGTCGGAAGATCACCTGTCCCTTTTTATAAGTTTCGATTTCTTTATAAGTATCTTTCATACGTTTTTCTTCCTTCCCTGGTTCCGATTACATATGCCAGCCGCCAAAATAAGACATAAAATAAGGATCTGCTCCATACTGCGTTGCGAGCTTTGCGGACGCTTCATAGGCCTCTCCGAACTTCTTCAGATTTTTGAGGAGCCAGCCGCTCTTCTCCTTCCCGCTTTTTTCGGTGTCCACCATCTCGGCAACCGTGTGGCAGGCCTCCATATAATCCTCTGTCAGTTCCCGGATCCGGCGGCTCATCTGTCTCATAATATCAAACAGTTTGTCAGAATGCTGTGAGAAATACTCACTGAAATTCTCTGCTGTGATCAGCTCTGTCTTTGTCTCCTCCAATGCTACGGCAGTAGCGGAGCGGGGACGGCATTCGATCAGCGCCATCTCTCCAAATGACTGTCCGGGTGCCAGTTCTGTCAACAGTTTTTCTCCTTCTTTTCCATAATTGACATAGATTCCTACTTTTCCCCGAAGAATATCATACATGCATCGCTGATAGCTTCCCTGTTCAAAAATAACTTCTCCTTTTTCAAAAGTCCTGCTTTCCTGATTACCCATTTTTTCTTCTTCCTTTCTGCCACATCAAGGCTGAACCTGTAATACCATTGCCGAAGCAGGAGGTAATGTCAGTCTGATCTCTCCTCCTTGAACTCCATAGCAAACCATATCTTTGTCAAATCCTTCCGCATCCGTCTGGATCAGGCGGATCAGAAGATCTTCATCCCGGATTCCCACATGACGTATCCGGATATTTTTTTCTATCTGTTCATAACTGTTGTTAAATACTACCAGGATTCGTTCTTTTGCTGTAAACCGTTCGTAACACAGGAACTGATATCCTGTCTCCACGATCTTTACCGATCCCCGCATCAATGCCTTATACTTCTTATGGATCCTGATCATGATCTTATGAAATTCGATCATCTGATGATCCTCATGGCCCCAGGGATAGGTCCTCCGGTTGTCAGGATCCGTAAATCCGCAGACCCCCGCCTCGTCTCCGTAATAGATGGTAGGCGCACCCGGCCATGTCATCTGCATGACCACCGCTTCTCTCATCACTGCTTTATTCACATCCTGGGATGCCGCTTCATAGCCAAGGTGAGCAACTCTTCCCACCTTGTGGTTCGTCCTGGTCAGGAATCTGGAATGATCATGATTGGACAGCTCATTCATGGCCACCTGCAGAGATGGTGCCAGAAAACTGGTCATGTAATGTCCCATTGCCCACTCAAAATGAAGCCCGTTGCCCAGCATATCCTGCCTGTATTCATCGCTGTGCTTTTCCATTCCCGTAAAAAACCAGGTAAGAGGTTCCATAAAGGCATCGTAATTCATAACCGTATCCCACTGGTCTCCCTGAAGCCAGGAACGGGGATCCCCGTAATGCTCTGCCAGAATCAGGGCATTGGGATTTGCCTCCTTCACCACCTCCCGGAAATCCTTCCAGAACTGGTGATTATACTCATTGGAAAAGCCAAGGTCCGCCGCCACATCCAGACGCCATCCATCCACATTGTAGGGCGGAGATACCCATTTTCTTGCAATCTTCATAATATACTCATAAAGCTTCGGTGAATTTTCATAGGCAAGCTTAGGCAGTGTATCATGTCCCCACCATCCATCATAATTGGGATTATAGGGCCATGCATACTCATTATTGAATTTGAAGAAGCTGCGGTAGGGACTGTCCGCTGAAACATAAGCCCCTTTCTCATATCCCGGCTGGTTTTCGTAGATTCGCTCCCGATCCAGCCACTTATTGAAGGATCCGCAGTGATTGAACACGCCATCCAGGATCACCTTCATATTTCTGCGGTGGCATTCTTCCACAAATTCCGCAAAAAGCCGATTGCCGGCCTCCAGGTTTTCCGGATCGGTCACCCTCTGAATGTATCTGGACGCATGGGCATTCTCATGATCCCAGTCAGCCAGCAGTTCCCCTCCGTCTTTGACGATCTTTCCGTAATGAGGATCCACGTAATCATAATCCTGAATATCATATTTATGATTGGATGGGGATACAAAGATCGGATTCAGATAGATCACATCCACTCCCAGATCCTGCAGATAATCCAGCTTATCCATCACACCCTGGATATCTCCTCCGTAAAACTCACGGATTCCCATATAAGCCGGGCACTTATCCCAGTCTGTGACTTTGCTGGTATAATCTCCGATATAATAATATTCCCGATCCTCCACATCATTGGAAGGATCTCCGTTATAAAACCGGTCCACAAAAATCTGGTACATGACCGCACCTTTTGCCCAGTCCGGCGTCTTAAATCCAGGCACCACCATGAAACTGTAGTCAGGCCTGATCTCATGGGTCACGCCCCGCTTGTCAAAGTAGCAGATCATCCTTCCTGCCCGCACCTCAAAGCAGTACCGAAAGGGCTTGATCCCCAGAGGAACCTCCACCGTATAATAATCAAAATAACCCTCACTGAATTCAAATTCCATGGTAAAGGTCTCTTCACCGCTTCTGAGATACACCGCATCCACGTTGTCCTTTTTCGTCCGAAAACGGATTTTCACCCGATCTCCCGGTTCCGGCTCCGCCGGCATCACATAATTCTCCGTTTCATCACTGAACAGAGCTTCCTGCCTGAACACCGGACGCATTCCTAATATATAATACTGAAATTTACTTAACAGTTCTACTCTTTCCCAATCCAAGTCGATTCTCCTTACATGCAAGATACTTTCATTTTATAACAAAACCGGGGGCCTTACAAGATTTATGTAAAAAGAATTGGAAATTGATAACGAATTAAATGGATCCTGCCTGCAGGATCCTCCGCCTGCGGCGGGGCTGCATTGCAGCCATCTGCATCTGCGCCGCAGCAAAGTAAAAAAGACAGCGTCCGCTGTCTTTTTTGGAGAAGGTATTTCTCTTATGGGGTGTTGCAAAAACTATATAATGTATTGGGGGGTTTTACGATACAAAGTATAGCATGACTCCCCAAATCTGTGTGCACAAACTTTACAAATTTTGCTATCTTTTTTTGTGCGTTTTACACAAAAAGTGCTTCGAATTCCTCCTGGCCAATCTTTTCCTTCTCGATCAGAAGATCTGCACATCGGTGCAGGACATCCATATGCTCTCCGATCAGAGATCTGGCTCTTTCATGGGCCTCCGAAATGATCCGGTTCACTTCCTCGTCAATAACTGCTGCCATAGACTCACTGTAAGCCTTGGAATGAGCCAGATCTCTTCCGATAAATACTTCATTGTCATCACTGCTGTAATCGATAAGTCCTACCCGCTCAGACATTCCGTAACTGGTTACCATGGCTCTGGCAAGCTGTGTGGCCTGCTTGATATCCTGAGAAGCACCGGTGGTGATATCTCCGATCACCAGTTCCTCCGCCACACGTCCTCCCAGATCTACTGCCAGGGTATCCAAAATCTTCCCCCTTGTCATGAACATCTCATCTTTTTCCGGCAGCGGCATGGTATAGCCTGCTGCTCCCATTCCTGTAGGGATCACAGAAATGGTATGCACCGGCCCCACATTGGGAAGAAGGTGAAATAAAATGGCGTGACCCGCCTCATGATAAGCGGTGATCCTCTTTTCTTTATCGGAGATCAGGCGGCTCTTCTTCTCCGCTCCGATTCCCACTTTAATAAATGCCTGCTGGATATCCTGCTGGATCACATAGCTCCTCTTCTTCTTTGCTGCCTGAATCGCTGCCTCGTTCAGCAGATTTTCCAGATCGGCTCCGGTAAATCCCGCTGTTGTCCTGGCAATGTTTCCCAGATCCACATCATCTCCCAGCGGTTTTCCTTTTGCATGGACTTTCAGAATCTCTTCCCTGCCCCGTACATCCGGTTTTCCCACGCCGATCTTCCGGTCAAAACGCCCCGGACGCAGGATCGCAGGATCCAGAATATCCACACGGTTGGTAGCTGCCATCACGATGATTCCCTCATTGACACCAAACCCGTCCATCTCCACAAGAAGCTGATTCAGAGTCTGCTCTCTCTCATCGTGTCCGCCTCCCATACCGGTGCCGCGCCTTCTGGCCACCGCATCGATCTCGTCGATAAACACAATACATGGTGCATTTTTCTTGGCATCCGCAAACAGATCGCGAACCCTGGAAGCTCCTACACCTACGAACATTTCCACAAAATCAGAACCGGAAATGCTGAAGAACGGCACTCCCGCCTCACCGGCGACAGCTTTCGCAAGCAGCGTTTTTCCGGTACCCGGAGGACCTACAAGAATCACTCCTTTGGGGATCCTGGCTCCCATCTGCGTATATTTTGCCGGCTCCTTCAGGAAATCCACCAGCTCCTCCAGGTCTTCTTTTTCCTCCTGAAGCCCGGCCACATCTTTAAAAGTCACCCGTTTTCCGTCCGGCATCACCATGGTCGCCCGGCTTTTCCCGAAATTCATCATTTTACTGTTGCCGCCGCCCGACTGACGATTCATGACCATCATCATTACAAACATGAGAACGCCGATCAGCAGCACAGGCAGAATACTGGAAAGCCACAGATTATCCTGAGGCATATCATGAAGATATACCGGCATATCCTTCTCTCTTAAAAGAGCTTCTATTTCCTTCGTATCGGAAATATTGAGCTGGGACGTCTTTCCGTCCGTCATCAGTATGGTCAGGCTGCCTGTGGGAACCTGGGTATTGGGATAAATATCGACTCTGCCGATCTTTCCATCCTCAAGCGCCGTCTCAAACTGCTGATAAGTAATTTCGTCTGCTCTGGAAAAACTGTCTCTGATGCCGAAATAGAACAGCACCACCAGCACCAGCATCATCAGATAAATTCCGATTCCTCTTGAATTCCTGTTCAAAAAACTGTCTCCTTTCAGGTCCTTTTATAATTCCACCACACCTACATAGGGCAGGTTGCGGTATTTCTGGGCATAATCCAGCCCATAACCCACTACAAACTCATCCGGGATATCAAATCCCACATAATCTACTGTTACATTTTTTACTCTTCTCTCCGGCTTGTCAAGCAGCGTACACAGCGCCAGACTGGCCGGTTTTCTTGCTTTTAAGATCTCCAGCAGATAACTTAATGTCCTGCCGGAATCAATGATATCTTCAATGACGATCACATCTTTTCCTTCTATGGATTCATCCAGATCCTTTGCTATCTTTACCACCCCGCTGGATTTGGTATCATTTCCGTAACTGCTGCAGGAAATAAAATCCATGGTAACCGGCACGGTGATCCGTTTTGCCAGTTCACAGGTAAAAAAGATACTTCCTTTCAGGACACAGACCAGATGAACGGTCTTCCCTGCATAATCCTCACTGATCTTTTTCCCCAGCTCTTCAATTCTTTTGTCCACGTCTTCTTCTGAAATAAGAACGCTGATCTTCTCCGACACTTTCGTTTCCCTCCTCTTCTGTTATGAAAAATCCGGTTCTTTCTGCATTTGCGGCTTCCACTCAAGCTTCAGAACCCTCTTTGTCCCCTCCAGGACTTTGTACGCCTCATTGATGCGGTACCCGATCACCCACAGGATCTCCTGTCCGGAAGCAACCAGCAGAACCTGATCCCGTTTATTTGCCGGAATCTTTTCCTGAATCATATATTCCTTCAGTTTTTTCCTGCTGCCCTTCTGATCAACGATCAGATAATCCCCTGGTCTTCTCGTCCGCAGGCATAGATTGTCTTTTATTTTATCATAATCCAGCCATTTCGTATACTGATTTCGGGGAATTATTTCATTTTCAAAAAAAGCAGGTTCCGTTTTCAGCACACCATCCGGACAGGAGATTTCTCCCGGCACCGAAATCTGCCGGAAATAAAGTTCTGCATCCGGATCCTCCTCTTCCACCTCTCTTTTCCGGATCCTGACCCACTCAAAGGATCGCTCTGCCGTCCAGCCACCGGGCAGACAGACAGTCCTGCCCGACTGTCCGTCAAACAGACCCAGTATCTGCTCTACATGGATCCGTCCCAGATCCTTAAGTCCGCATCCCGCCCGTTCCAGGCAGATGCGGATGGCCCGTTCCTGAATAAGACGGTCTTCCTTCCGGAATTCCTGTACAAGGCACCGGACGCTTTCCTCCTGCCACCCGGTTCCCCTTTTGATAAGCTGTCCGGCAATCTTCTCCAGATAATCTTCCGTTTTCTGAAGCTCCCATCCAAGCTGTGCCAGATGAGGGATCACTTTCGGATTCAGCTCCTGTTCCATCACCGGCAGAAGCTGATGGCGGATCCTGTTTCTGGTATAATCCGGTTCTCCATTCGTCCGGTCAAGACACCAGTTCTGATTCTTTTCCTTCAGATAACCTTCTATCTCTGCTCTTGTGCAGCACAAAAGAGGACGGATCAGATAATCTCTCACCGGCCGGATGCCGCCGGCCCCGGCAAGCCCGCTTCCTCTTGCCATATGAAAGAGCATGGTCTCGGCCTGATCATTCATGTTATGAGCTACGGCGATTTTGTCCGCCTTCTGCGTTTCTTTGATCCTCTCGAATGTTTCATAACGAACCAGCCGTCCGGCCTCCTCCGTGGAAATCTTTTTTTCTGCCGCAATGGCCGGCACATCGAAGGACTCACACAGACATTCCACTCCATGTTCATCACAGAAGTTCTTTACAAATGCGGCATCTGCCAGACTCTCCTCTCCCCGGACCCCGTGTTCGATATGCACTGCCAGAATAGAAAACGGCACCTGGCTCTTATATTCCATTAACAGAATCAACAGACAGAGAGAATCTGCTCCGCCCGATACACCCACGATTACTTTTTCTCCCGGGCAGATCATCCCATGCTCTCTGATATACGAAAATACCTTTTCCATCCTTTTCTCCTTTGTCTTACTTCTTCCAGAAGCCTCCCGCCAGTATAGTGATATCATCCGCCGGCCCATCCGGTGCAAACTCCAGCACCTGTTCCTTCAGGATAAGGGCAAATTCGGCGGGGTTCGATGTAGTGATATGGCGGATCAGATATTTCAAAAGCTCATCTCCCTCTTCCTGAGGCAGTACATCCAGTACACCGTCCGAGATCATCACGATCATATCTCCCGGCTCAAGCTTCTTCTCGATCCTTTCACAGTCAATTTCCTGAAGAACCCCTACGGGAAGACTTGTGGATACGACCGTCTCCACTTCCTTTCTTCTTCTGATATAAGTGGCCGCCGCTCCCACCTTCAGCATCTCGCAGGAACCGGTGTAAAGATTGATATTGCAGATATCCAGGGTAGAAAACCTCTGCATTCCTCTCTGCAGCACCATGTTGGAATTGATCATCTTTACTGCTGTTTCCGGGGTAAATCCCGCTTCCAGGAACTGCTCCAGAAGTTCCACTACCGCCTGGCTTTCCCTGGATGCCTCCGTTCCCGTTCCCATTCCGTCCGAGAGACTCATCACCACCTGTCCGTGACTGGCCGTGAGGAAACCAAAATTATCTCCCGACACGGACTGATTCCGACAGGGCTCCCCGGCCATTCCTGTAATCATATAATAAAGGGTATCCTCCACATAGTGGACCGTGCAGAGTTCTCTTCCCACCGTCACCCGGCTTTCCCGTTCCGGCACCATCGCACATCCATAGATCTCCGTTAAAATGGCTCCGATATCACGCACCGTCATATAAGGCCCTCTTCCTGCGCACATGGTCAGGATCACTTCCCTTTTCCCCAGGGTATTGGTAAAGACCCGAAGATCCTTCACCCGGATCCGGTGGAGCTTCAGCCGAAACCGGAGTTTTTTCTCTGTCTCTGTCTCTTCTTCATCCGCATCGTACACAGTACAGGCGATCTCATGGATGATCTGAGCCGTTTCCTGAAGCTGTTCCGCCACAGCTGCCCGGTTTTCCAGCATCCGATTGCTCCACATCAGATTCAGTTTTGCCCGGTAAAAACTGTTTTTCAGTTCCTCATAAAAAGCACCGCTTCGCACACAGTACTGAAAAAAACTGTCCCCCGTTCCCTGCTCCTCTTCTCCCTCTTCGATCCTTACCAGCATCTCATAGATCAGGCGGCAGGTCTTCTCATCATTTTTCCCCCAGCAGACTCTCCTTCTCCCGCATTCTCCACAGACCGTATCCCTGACCATGCCGTAAATTTCCATCACATCTTCTTCACTGAGTCCTTCTTTTCTCGCCGGCATATACTGAAATGTCTCTGCCAGTCTATGGAAGGAATCTACACACCGACGGATTCTGTCTTTTTCCGCCGCTTTTGTCCACTCCCACATGACAACCTCCTGCAGCACAGTTTCTGTGCTCAAATCCGATACTTATCAGTATACACAGATTGTCATGAAAAATATGTCAGATTACGGCAATATAAAAAAAGAATCACGGAGGCAATCTCTATAGGACGAAAAAAATCAGAAAACCGCACTTTTGTGCAATCTTCTGATCTTCATAAGTAGCGGAAGGGAGATTCGAACTCTCGACACTACGGGTATGAACCGTATGCTCTAGCCAACTGAGCTATTCCGCCGCAACACAAAATATTATAACGGCATTCCCTTCTGTTGTCAACTTCTTTTTTTCGTTTTCTCTATATTTCCACAGCTGGTCTTTATCAGTCCTGTGCTTTAAACAGGATCTCATCTTCTCCAACCATTCCCAGGTTCTCTCTGGCTTTCTCCCCGGCATACTCCGGTGTCTTCACATATTCTTCCAGTTCCTCTATCTCCAGGGCTCTCTCGCTTTCCTCCTCGATCTGTGCATTCAGGCTCTCGATCTTCAGCACGGAGGCCGCATTTTTTTCCTTCAGGCCGTTGCTCTGCACAAACATCACTCCAAGAAGCACCAGCACGATCGCAGAAATACAGATCATTTCTCTTCTGTTGCTGCTTCGGTATCGTTTCTTTCCTGCCATAATCTTACAAACACCCCTGATTCTTTGCTGCTTTGTCATCTGTTTTTTGTTATTTTACCTTTTTTCCCGCACTTTTTCAACAGCTTTGTCCAAATCTTTTGAAAAAATGACTGAATTCGCCATTGTGTCCACACGCCCAGCAAAATGCCTGCAAATGCATGGATCCGGATCATACCGTCATTGGTCTCAAAGATCATCCAAAAGATGATCCATGCCGCCGCACACCAGTACAGAAGGTCCTCTGCGCTGACGGCCCAGTTACGGTGGGGAACGATCCTTCGAAATACACACAGGCCATCATACAGCCACAAAAGCCCCAGCCCTGTCAGAACACTGGCTCCGAAAAAGAACAGCTCCTGTCTTACCACACCGCTCATGCTTATCGGAACAGCCTGGTAATCAGGGAGCCTTCCTGTTTCTTTTTATGTCCTTTGTCCGAATAGGAGATACTGTCCACCTTTCCCTCCAGATCCGCTTCCCCAAGCTCCAGACTGAGACGGCTGATATGCAGTTCTTTCCCCTTGATCGTCACCATTCCCATATCCGTATCCAGCAGGATCTCATTTTCATCAAAAGAGAGCACATCCGATATGCCGGTAACCGTGCCGGATTTCCGGCCGACTACTGCGATCTTATGTGCCCTCGGCAGCTGTTTCTCATCCATCTGATCCCCACCTGCATTCCATTCTCATTTAAATATATGACGGAACCGGGTATGCTATTCCGTTTTCCGGAAAGGCCGTCACAGGTACTCGTACAATCCCTGTGCCTCTTCCTTCTTCACGGTCTCCTGTACATTCAATACCCGTACCTTCACACTTTTGGTTCCAAACTGTATTTCGATCACGTCTCCCTCTTTCACATTGACAGACGCTTTCGCCACTTTGTCATTCACCAGTACACGCCCGGCATCACAGGCCTCATTGGCAACGGTTCTGCGCTTGATCAGTCTGGAAACCTTCAGAAACTTGTCCAGTCTCATATTCTTCCTCCATGTAAAAAGGGGGCTTCGAAAGCCCCCTCTGTAATCACTAATTAGCCATTTACGACATCTTTTAACGCTTTTCCTGCTTTGAATTTCGGTGTCTTGGAAGCGCTGATCGTCATGGTCTCGCCAGTCTGCGGATTTCTTCCTTCTCTTGCAGCTCTCTCAGATACTTCGAATGTACCAAAGCCAACTAACTGGATCTTTTCACCTTTCTTTAATTCTTCTGCGATTACATCTGTAAATGCTTTTAAAGCTTTCTCAGCATCTTTTTTAGATAATTCTGTTTTTTCTGCAATTGCAGCAACTAATTCTGTTCTGTTCATGGAACATTCCTCCTATACCTTTTCTCACTTTTGCTGTTCTTTACCAGTCCAACGTTATCAGATCGCGGGCATTATCAGCGCACACTCTTCCTACTATTTATATACCAGAGGCATCTGTTTGTCAAGGCTTTTCCCGCATGACCATGGCCTCCGGCCTCAGTCTGAGACCCGCTCCCTCCACTGAGACTGATTTCTTACTCACCACCTATGAGGTGGGAGTCTACTCGACTGAGATGAACACGAATATCCTCCCAGGCCTTTGAAAGTGCCCTTTCTTTTGCCCTTTGTATGGACTCCGGAACACATTCTCTTTCCTTTTCCTTGATGGCTTCCCAGTCCGGCAACGCCTGTCCCTTTTCAGGCCCGAACACATGGGGATGGCGGCGCAGCATTTTTTCTGAAGCAGAACGGATCACATCCTCTATGGTAAACAACCCTTCCTCCTCTGCGATCCTGCTTTGAAGTACGACCTGAAGCAAAAGATCCCCCAGCTCTTCGCACAGATTCTCACTGTACCCCGTTTCCGCAAGGAC
Organism: Marvinbryantia sp.; assembly: GCA_016297895.1. GTDB lineage: Bacteria > Bacillota > Clostridia > Lachnospirales > Lachnospiraceae > Marvinbryantia. The sequence goes on along the minus strand of JAEDFS010000007.1, from coordinate 20,894 downwards.
ATCAATGGCCCCCATTACCTCAGCTGACTCATCGATCAGACAGCTTTTCAGGCTTTCATGGGTCTGTCTGCGGTCCCATGGACACCCGTCCGGTGCCCGCAGCCGCCCGATGATCTTCACATATTCCTCGAATGTATTTTTTTCCATAGATTCCTCCCAATCAAAGTTACCGGTCTTCCAGCGTTTTCAGAAATGCATTCCGTTTTTCCTGCTGCTCCGTCAACACTTTCAGCTTTCCGGCACTCTTCCACGGAATCCATACTTTCCCCCGATTATAATACTGGTTCGCCAGCTTCCAGAATTTTTCCGGGTAAAACAGACGGGCATAAAGATATCCCCATTCTCTTTTTTCTATGGGTTTCTCTCTGTCATAAGCTGCCAGGATCTGATGTCCTGTCCGTTCCTCCCAATTGTGTTTTTCCATCATTTTGCGAAGGAACTGATAAAGATCCGATATCTGCACATCATATCGGCATTTATCAAAATTACTGACAAATATCTGCCTGCGTCCGCAAAAATAAATATTATGCTGATGAAAGCTGCCGTGACAGAGGCTCCCTTTTTCCAGACTCTGTTTCTTTAACGCTGCATAATCAGACTGTCCGATCCACTTTTCCGCTTCCAGGGCCTGTTCATAAAACATGGAAAAGCAATCGAGAAACCGGACTTCATACTCGTTTTTCTGCTGTCTTCTTTTTATAAATGTATAAACCTTGCGCAGCTCCCTGTTGTGCCTGCGGATCTCCTCCCCCAGATCTTCCGCTGTATAGATCTTTGGAATTTCTCCGTCTTCCGGAAGATACACCAGCATCTGATGGAGTTTTGCCAGACAGGCTGCTGCTCCTTCCATGTCTGCAGCACTTTTCGTGTCACACTCCCTGCCTTCATACCAGTCCTTCAAAATGCAGGCATTCTCTTCCCGGTCTCTGGTGATCAGGTTTCCCTCCCGGTTTTTCATCACCTTATCTGTAAACGCATACCCCCGGCTATCCAGGACTGTAAGGACCTGATTCACAAATTCCAGCTTCTTTTCGGATCCTGCATAATCCAGCAGCAGCTTCTTTCCCATATTGGTCTCACAGATATAGGAGCCTCTTCCTCTTTTTGTACCTGTCACCTGGATATCGTACTGCTCCAATACTTTCAGACTTTTTTCGTTCACGCATGACCCTCCCCCTATACCGCTCCCTTTATCCTATGCGGTATGGGAAAGAATTATACCCCGGTCAGTTCTCTCCAATGTTCCATCATATATTCTCTGGTGTTGTGCTCCGGCTCGTCCAGCACATGCTCCAGCAATTTCTGAAGAGCCGCTCCCATTTCCTTTCCAGGCTTCATTCCTGCTTCGATCAGATCTTTTCCGGTGACAGCCAGGCTTTTTAAGGACACACACTCTCCCCGGTTTCTGATTTCTTCATATAGTTCCTGTATCCGGTCAAGACGCATCAGCTTCTGCTGCTTCTGATAGGAACTCTGTGCAAGAATATCCGCCCCGCATACCTGCAGAAGCGCCGGAAAAAGATCCTCCCCCACCTGGTTTACCGCCCTGCGGACGGCTCGTGGTGTGGGTTCCGGCCTCAGATCATGATACCGAACCAGACGACTTACTTTTGATATGGTGTCATTGTCAAATTTCAGCCTGCGCATCATCTTTTTCGTCAGCTCCTCACTGATCTTTCCATGACCGTGGAAATGATCTGTTCCATCTACCGTGGTCTTTACCGCAGGTTTTCCGAAATCATGACAGAGCACCGCCAGCCGAAGCACCCGGTTTTCCTCCACATATTCCAACGCCTTCAGCGTATGCATCCCCACCGAGTACATATGATGGGGATTGTTCTGTTCCGTCTCCATGCAGACATCAAATTCCGGCAGAAATACCTTTGTCAGTCCCAGCTTCCATGCCTGATAAAGGAGTTCCGGATGCGGAGACACCAGAAGCTTTACAAGCTCTGTCTGAATCCGCTCCGCACTGATATTTTTCAGGCTCCCGGCCAGAAGCTCTGCCGCTTTCGCCGTTTCCTCCTCAATAACAAATCCAAGCTGGGCCGCAAACCGAACTGCCCTAAGAATCCGAAGCGCATCCTCTCCAAACCGTTCCCCGGCATTGCCCACGCACCGGATCACCCCCTCCTCAAGATCCCGGATCCCGCCAAATACATCCACCAGTCCCCGGCTCTCGCTGTATGCCATGGCATTGATGGTAAAATCTCTTCGCCTCAGATCCTCTGTCAGATCATCTGTAAAACTGACTTCGCTGGGGTGACGGTTATCCCTGTATTCACCGTCGATCCGGTAGGTAGTCACCTCATAACCCATCTTCTCCATCATGACCGTCACGGTGCCGTGTTCGATTCCGGTGTCGACCGTTCTCTTAAACAGAGCCTTTACCTGCTTCGGCTTCGCAGACGTGGTGATATCCCAGTCTGCAGGGATCCTTCCCAGTACGGAATCACGAACACAGCCGCCTACTGCATATGCTTCGTAGCCGGCTGCCTCCAGAATTCCTATTATTTTTTCAACATTTGCGGGCAGTATTATTTTCATACAATCCCCTTTCTGTCTTCCTTACTTCACTCCCCAGAAATAGGCCAGAACCACGATTCCCAGAATGATCCGGTACCATCCAAACACTTTAAAATCATGTTTGCGGATATACCCCATCAGGAACTTGATCACGGCTACGGATACCAGAAAAGCCACGACCATTCCAACGATCAGCAAAATCAGCTCTGAAGAAGTAAACGCAAAACCAAATTTCAGGATCTTCAGAAGACTGGCACCCAGCATCACCGGCACCGCCAGGAAAAACGTAAACTCTGCTGCCACCGTTCTGGATACTCCGATCATGATGGCTCCCAGAATGGTTGCACCGGAACGGGAAGTTCCCGGAAATACCGCTGCGATCAGCTGAAAAACACCGATCCACAGAGCAATGGGATAAGTGATGTCTGCGATGGAATTCACCTTGTTCTTCATTCCCTTATTCTGTGTTTCGATCACAAGAAACAGCACACCGAACACGATCAGCGCCAGCGCCACGCACCAGTAATTATAGAACAGCGCATCAAAGGTCTCCTCAAAAAGGATTCCCACTACTGCCGCCGGTATACATGCTGCCAGAATTTTAAACCACATGGAAAAGGTCTGTTTTTTAATAAAAAACTTTTCCCTTGTGGAGAAGGGCCACAACTGGCTCCAGTAAATGATCACAACAGCCATGATCGCCCCCAGCTGGATCACCACCAGGAACATGGAAAGAAACTCCTCCGAAACATTCAGTTTGATAAACTCATCCAGCAGGATCATATGTCCTGTGCTGCTGATAGGAAGCCACTCTGTTATTCCCTCTACAATTCCAAACAATACTGCTTTTAAGATTTCAATGATCTCCATTTTTTCAACCCTTTCCTTTTACTATTTTAAAGTATATAATCATGTAAGAAAAATTACAAGCAGACATTCAAAAAGTTTTTGGGAGGCATTGACATGAAACAGATAAAGTCCCTTTTTCTTATCTTACTTGGCAACATTCTGCTGGCTGCCGGCGTCAGCCTTTTTCTTATACCCTGCGGTTTTGTGTCCGGCGGCGCCACCGGTATGGGAATCATCGCCGAACATTTTCTTGGCATCCCCATCTCTCTGGCTGTCCTGACTTTTAATGCGTTCTTTTTCCTGACAGGCCTGCTCTTTCTTGGGAAACGTTTCGCAGCCACCACACTGATGTCCACCTTTTTCTACCCCTTCTGTCTGGAAGTTTTTTCAAGAATGGCAGAGCCTGCCACCCTGACCGAAGACACCCTTCTGGCGGCCCTCTATGCCGGCCTTCTCTGCGGTGTGGGCCTTGGTCTGGTTTTCAAAGAAGGCGCCTCCACCGGCGGTACCGATATTCCCGTTATGATCCTTCACAGGAAAAAGGGGTTTTCCCTGGAAACAGGGCTTTATATCAGTGACGGTCTGGTGATTCTGGGGCAGGTATTCCTCGTACGCCCGATGGAAATTCTTTACGGACTCCTGATCATGATCCTTTCTTCCTTCGTAATCGGCCGGATCGAGTTTATCGGTAACAGTCAGTTTCAGCTTCTGATCATCAGTCCCTCTTATGAACAGATCCGGGAGAAGCTGCTTCACTCCCTGGACATGGGAGTGACTCTGCTTAATATTGAAAACGGTCTGAAGGCAACCCCTTCCCAGGCAGTACTGACTGTGATCCCGCGCCGTAAACTGAATGAGATCACAAATCTGATCCAGGAGATTGACCCTGCCGCATTTATCACGATCCATGAGATCAAAGAAGTAAAAGGCAGAGGTTTTTCCCTTGCCAGAGAGTATGCTGAAAAAGAAAACCTGTCTTCTCAGAAGACGAACTGAATCAGCAGCATATATGCCACGGTTCCTGCTGTAATGCTAAGCAGCGTGTTCTTTTTCCAGAGATGCAGTCCCACCACCGCAGAGCAGGCGATGAGTTCCGGCAGTCCATGCGACGCCTCAGTGATACTGACATCTTTCAGACAGTATACCACCAGCATTCCCATGATCGCATAAGGGAGTACCGAGGAAAGATAGGTAATAAATATAGGAAGGGGTCTTTTTCCCTCTGCCGAATACCACGAAGGGAAGAAAACGCAGGATCATGGTAACTGCCGCAGCCACTGCAATGATGGTTACGGAATGGATATCAGACATGTTCTCTTTCCTCCTCTTCTGTTTTCTGTGGATCCAGCTTTTTTCTGAATATAGTAAGAACTGCTGTGATGGCGATCATGGTCGGGATCAAAAACCCATCCGCTCCGAAGATCAGCAGGCAGATGACCGATATGCCAACACCCGCCACAGCGCTGGTGTGATCTTTCACACTTCGCCACTGATCCACAAACACCACCAGAAACAGTGCCGTCATGGAAAATTCTATTCCTGCCGTGTCAAAACTGATCAGACTTCCAATCAGGGAACCTGCCACACTTCCTGCGATCCAGTAGCACTGATTCATCAGCGTCAACAGAAAATAATATTTTTTTGCATCGACTCCATCCAGCACATCCCCACTGCACACCAGGGAATAGGTCTCATCTGTCAGCCCAAAAATAAGATAGGGTTTATAGGGCCTGGTATCCCGGTATCGTTCGATCATGGAAACGCCATAGAACAAATGTCTTGCGTTTACCATGAGAGTCATCAGTGCCGCCGAAAGGACCGTGGCGCCGCCCGCCATCAGATCGATGGTCACATACTGCATGGATCCGGCATAGATAAAAAGACTCATAAAAAAAGCCCATCCGGGTCCGTATCCTTTTGTTTCCAGTAAGATTCCAAATCCCATTCCCAGCACAAGATAACCTGCCATTACAGGAAGGGACCGCTTAAATGCATATCGCAAAGTCATGGTCGTACTCCGTAGGTATCATCGTTGGAGCTTTTGACCCCAACATCGTTTTTACGACCAGTATACCGTCATTTAATCCAAATCTCAAGCGCTTATTTGTTCACATTTTAATTATAAATTGCTTCTTGATGAGCATGTCACTCAAAGAGATTTGGCTGACCGGCTGGAAAAGAAATCCCAGGGACTGACAAAACTCCTGAATAAGAAAAACTTTTCTTTCGAAGATGCCCAGCGGATTCTCTCTGCTTTAGGCTATAATCTTATTGTGGGTTTTGAAAAAGAATAAGCGCAGGATACAAGGGGCGTCTAAAATGGACCCACCATATTTCAAGGTGGGTGAAATATCCACCTTAAATGCAAAGCGGAAAACTTCTTGCTTCCTGCTGCCAGATGTGCTATATTGAAGATGAAAAGGGAAAGCCAGAGACACGCGGCCTACCCTCGACAATGACAAAGTTAATGCTTTACAGCATCAGCCGTTCACTATTCGCAGTAGTGGGCGGCTATTTTCTTTTCCCGAAGATTGTATAACACAAACCTACGAGAGCAACAATGAGTATACAAAACTGGATCAGATCCGAATATGTAACCATTGGCATCGCCCTCCTTTCTTTCGTCTGGAGGGTTAAGCCCCTCCGAAGTATGGAGGGTAGGCCGCCTTTTATGCGTTCCTGACTTTCCGTGAGGTCAGTATAGCACACATTTATCCCGGCTGGCAATCGCAATATTCAGTTGTCAAGGTCCCTTGGACAAATCTTGGACAAACCTTGATTTTCGTCACACTTTATGCTATACTCACTCTCGTTGAAAAGCCCACAAAAATAAGGTCGTTATGGGGCTTGCCGCCGATTCCCGGCGTAGAGTCGGAAACAGAGTTCCCGACTCTCGCGGCATTCGTCAAATGGACACACAAGTGTGTCCGCTTGACTCATTGCTCGCGGAAAATGCACCGAGTGTTCGAGACCTTCCACTCGTAAAACAAAACTAAAGGAGAAAACTGAATATGAGAGACAAAAAAGTGTTGTTTACTGTCCAGGCTGCAGCCATCGCTGCTGTCTATGTGGTGCTGACTGTTGTGTTTGCACCCATTTCCTTCGGAGAAGTGCAGGTTCGCTTTGCGGAAGCGCTGACCATTCTGCCGTATTTTACACCGGCAGCCATTCCGGGACTGTTCATCGGATGTATCATCGGGAACCTGACCGGCGGCGCCATCCCTGTGGATATTCTCTTTGGAAGCCTTGCTACTCTGATCGGAGCTTTGGGTTCTTATGCACTGCGCAGATATAAGTATCTGGTACCCCTTCCTCCCATTGCTGCCAACACCGTCATCGTTCCCTTTGTGCTGTATTACGGCTACGGAGTCACTCTTCCGATTCCTCTGATGATGTTAAGTGTAGGTGCCGGAGAGGTGTTATCCTGCGGAGTACTGGGACTGATCGTATTATTTGCACTGGACAAACATAAATCTGCCATTTTTAAAAATGTGACTGCCTGACGGCAGCCACATTTTTTTCATGGGTGCGCCGGACGACGCACTTTTTTTCATTTTCAGTTCTTCGGCTTATCCAGAAAACCGATGAAGATATTTCCCGATTTTTCAAACAGTTCCAGAGAATCCACATCATCCAGAAGATAGGTTTCCTCCGCTCCCGGCTCATAGTATCTGATATTGCCCCACTGATCATAGCCGGTCAGCAGGCGGATCCCGTCTACTGTATCTGCAAGGATCGGATTGCCTTCACTGATAAAATACAGGATCTCATCCATCACACATCCGCTCAGGTCCAGAACCTTTTTATCCGGAAGCTGTGCTTCCAGTTCTGCCAGATTCATGTTTCCGCTTAAAATGGGCTGGGGAATCTGTGCCAGAGGAAGTTCCACCGTAACCTGCCTGTTTCCCCGCTCCCAGATGTAATTCTGATTCCGATCTACCACAAGCCCGTACTGGGAATCTGCCCGCACGATGGCTGTGTTGGCATTTTCATAAATGCTGTCCAGCTTTCCTTTGGCATAAACGTAGTAAAGCTCCTCTTCCTGTTTCTTACCCGGTATCTCTACATTTCGGTCTTCCTCATGGACGATCATCCTGCTTCTGACTACCTGCGGTGTCTTCGGAACCACACTGTTTCCCAGAAGAAGCAGCATCTCCGTCTGTTTCCGATCTGTAACCTGAGTAGTCATCCCCACTGCGGTATTCTCTGCCACATTGTCAATAATATGATCATCCTCTGCTTCTGTCCATCCATCTGCCGTTTTCCTCACACGTGTCATGGTCAGAAGCCGATCCGTGATCTCCGCTCCTGTAACGCAGATACCGGTTTCGCCGTATTCTTTCACCGCTTCTCCGTCTTCGTCCAGGATCACGATCTGCTTCATGGGGAAGAACTCATCTCCCTCATGGGACGCATCAATATCTGACACGTTTGCAATTCCATATACCAGTGACTCATTGATGTATCCCAGCATCCGGATTCGCTCATTTTCTCCGCAGACAATGGTACTGGTTGCTTTGGTATCCAGATCCAGAATCTCAATGGTCTGTGAATCATAGGGCTTATTTTCCGGAAGGTAGGCGAATTTTTTCCCGGATTTGGACCCGGCATAACAGTTTGGCTTCATATTCTCCACCACCGGATCTGCAGCAAAGGTGGAGAGATTGATCTCGTACACATCCCCATCCAGCAGGAGATAAAAATCCTCCTGATCATCGGACACATAAGAGATCTCCTGGACATCCGATTTCAGCAGATCATAACAGCGGTCCGTATTGACAAACAGCTTTTCTTCGATTCCGCCGGAGGACGCATCGTAATAATACAGTGCAACCCCGGACTGTCCCTCATGGCGTCCCCGGTTCATGTATCCTGCCACAACAAAGTACATGTCTCCATTGGAGCTTAAATGAAGCACCTTGATCTCATGCTGTCCGTAAATATCCCGGTAATCACTGTTATCTTTCTGACGGAAGGTGAATACCTGTGCCATTTTTCCGCTGGAAATGTCATAACTCCACAGTTCCCCGCCCTGGACGAAGGCAAAATACCGATTCTGGGAATCGCTCACAAAGGAGATCTCTTTATCTGTAATACCCAGATTGATGCCGTGCTCTGTCATCACACCGTTGTCCGGATTGAAGATCTCATTGGTGGTCCGTTCAAAATCCAAAAGCATAATGGTCTCATCTGCACAACGCAGACGGAAATATTCATTCACGGTATACAGTTCTGTGTTGCCGTCCTCATCCACTGCGCTGATCAGATATTCCTGGACAATGGTTGCCGTTGTCTCATTGAGTTCCTTGATCATCGGAATCGCCTTGTAATAGATCTGAGGATTCAGATTACCCCACACCAGCTGATCCGTGGTCGTATGAATATCCATATAGGACAGATTGACTTCCTCCACTCCGTCTTCCGGTTCCATATAAAGAGCAAGGATATCCACCCCACTTTTATTCAGACATTTTTCCGAAAAGGAATTCACGAAATCCAGATATTCCTTGGTATGAAGACTGTCCTGCTGTACAACTCTGGTGTAATAATAGACATCTTTCCCTCCGGCCTTTAACTGGATCTTCAGCACATACTCCTGATTCATGCGCATCAGATTCTGCAGGGTAAACCGGGCTGTGATATATTCTTCCTCCCTGGTAATATCCGTGACCTTGGTGTTCTCCAGCGACTGCTCTCCGTCTGCCGTAATCACCTCAAAATAAATATCTTCCACCTTTGAAGAAAAGGTCTGGATCCGGATCTCTACCTCTCTTTCTGTAGAGATCGGTGTCAGGGTATCCCGGACACCGGTCACCTCCATGGGTTCCACGTATCCATGCATGGGGTTCATCTGCACATCCCTGTAAACCATATACACCAGAGGCAGACTGGCTGATGCCATGTCCTCCGTCCTCATCTTCGTTTCATCATTTAATACATATGCAAATACCGCCGTCGAACCGAAAAAGATCAGAAGCAGTATGAAGATTCTTGTCAGTATTTTTTTCATCTAACGTCTCCCCTCAGGATTCAAGACTCGCTCTTGCTCACCGCCCGGACAGGCGGGAATCATCTTCCATCTGATATAACAGCCTGTCCAGCAGCGGATCTGCTCCCCAGGCCTGCATACACCTTCTAAGACCCTCTCCTGTTCCTTTTCCGGTACCTTTCTTCACTGCCCGGATCAGAATATTTTTCGGTGTATGTTCCATGTCAATAAACTCCATTACCTGTACCTGATATCCCTGCTCCTGCAGAAGATCTGCCCGGAATGCATCGGTCAGAAGAGCCGCTATCCGCTCTTTGATCAGTCCGTATTTCAGCACCGGATCCATCAGTTCGCTGTGTATCTGACCATTTAACTCATGCTGACAGCAGGGCACGGACAGGATCACCTTTGCTCCCCACTCCACCGCTTTCTTAAGCGCATAATCTGTAGCCGTATCACAGGCATGCAGCGTCACCACCATGTCCACCTGATTCACGCCATCATAAGAGGCGATATCTCCCATCTGAAAGGTAAGCTTCTCATATCCGTATTTTTCTGCCAGCGCACTGCAATGAGCGATCACATCTTCCTTCAGATCCAGTCCGATGATCCGCACATCTGCACCTCTTAATTCCCGCAGATAATAATACATGGCAAAGGTCAGGTAGGATTTGCCGCACCCAAAATCAATCAGGGTCAGTTCCCTGCCCCGGTCAAGCTCCGGCAGCACATCCTCAATAAATTCCAGGAACCGGTTGATCTGCCGGAATTTGTCATAGCGGGCATGTATCACTTTTCCTTCCTTCGTCATCACTCCCAGATCTGCCAGAAACGGCACCGGTATTCCCTCATCCAGAATATATTTCTTTTTTCGGTTGTGCTCCTGTATATTGGGTGTTCTCACCTGCTGCACCCTGCGGACTTTTATAGTTGCTTTCCCCTTTTTACTGACCAGCGCATGAACCGTACGATCGGCAGCATCCAGCTGAATCTGTTTGTAATCCTGTAAAAGCCAGGAACTTAACTGATCCAGCAGTTCTTCTTTTTCATAATTTCTGTGAAATTCCTTTTTTCCGTCGGACACAGCTGTCTGAAAATACAGACTTCCTTTCAGCAAAATAGGACGGATCTTCACTTTATCTGCCTGGTTTCCGTGACGTTTTCCGCTGACCGTAGCATGAAGCATCTGATCATTTAATGTCTGCTCCAGTATTTTTCGTAATTCTTCCATGAAAACACCTCATTGCGGGGCGTTTTGCCAACGCCCCCGCTCTCTTTTCAAGTACCATATTAATCGTTTTCTGCAAAAACCTCAACAGAAATTTTTCTTTCGGCGTTACCAGCGCCTGCAGCCCCGATGTCTGCATCGTCTGTGGAATATTTCCTGATGAAGCATTACCTGGATAAAATCTCTCAGGAAATTCTGATTCGGTCTGCAGTTTCTGCAGGGTTCCCGGTTCATGGTATACAGATCAGCCTGCTCTTCCACCTGATCGGCAGTGATCCGATCTCCTATGGCATGCATAATTTCCTCTGACATGTTCCATATTCTGGTTTTATCCGGCACCGCATCATACATGGCACTTCCCTCATATTCCATTTTATCGCACGCCAGTTCCACCTGACTCTGAATAATCTTTGCCATTTCCGGATACATTTCCTTCATCATCATCCAGTCTTTCTCCTCTGCATCCTCCGTATCTGTCTGAAGCATTGCCTGATGCCATGGTGTTTTCACTGCTTCACTCTGATACTGCATCTGCTGTTCCATCATTTCATCACACCTGGGATAACAGGGACATTCCCTGAAACAGCCGCAGGGTTTTCTGCGATCCTCCATAAGAAAGCTCCTTTTTTCGCATTTCTATATCATAATATGTTTTCCCCTTCAAATGGTCAATCGCTGTGCTGAAACATTCTTTGTATGACAAAACCGCACCCTTTCGGATGCGGTCCGGTCAAATTCATATTTACTGTATTCTGCTGTGCAGTTCCTGAAGAGAAACCACTTTATCACTGTCCTGCTTCTGTACGGTCAGGATTCCCTCCGCACTGGCAAGGGCCGCCGCCATGGTTGTGATATAAGGTACCCGGCTCTTAATGCAGGCCTTGCGCACATAGCTGTCATCGGGACCGGATTCCTCACCCTTCGGCGTGTTGACCACCAGATCCACTTTTCCGTTGGTGATGAAATCATAGATGTCCGGTCTTCCCTCTGACATCTTATAAACTCTCTCTGCCTGAATTCCCGCTTCCTCGATCATCTTTCCGGTGCGGGTCGTGGCAAGAATCTTAAATCCTGCTTTCTCAAATGCTTTTGCTACTTCTACCAAATCGCCCTTGTCACGGTCACCCACGCTGATAAGCACGGTGCCGGACAGCGGCAGAACACTCTTGGTGCCTTCCTGGGCTTTATAATATGCCTCACCCACTGTCTCTGCCAGACCAAGTACCTCACCGGTAGAACGCATCTCCGGTCCTAACAGCGGGTCAACCTCCGGGAACATATTGAAGGGGAATACTGCTTCCTTCACTCCGTAATGCGGGATCTTTTTCTCCTTTAATTCCTTCAGCGGCGATTCCTTTCCTGTAAACTCAGCAGTAATGATCTCGGTTGCCAGGGGAACCATGGCAATATTGCAGACCTTGGATACCAGCGGCACGGTTCTGGATGCTCTCGGGTTTGCCTCCAGCACATAGACCTTTCCGTCTTCAATGGCATACTGCATATTCATCAGACCGCGCACATTCATCTCCACTGCGATCTTCTTGGTATATTCTTTAATGGTCTTTAAGTTTTCCTCAGAAATATTTCTGGAAGGAATGATACATGCGGAATCTCCGGAATGAACACCTGCCAGCTCAATGTGCTCCATAACTGCCGGTACAAACGCCTTCTCTCCGTCGCTGATGGCATCCGCCTCACATTCCATGGCATGTCGCAGGAAACGGTCGATCAGGATCGGGCGGTCCGGAGTCACACCTTCTGCTGCTTCCATATAGATCTTCAGATTTTCCGGATCATACACCACTTCCATACCGCGGCCGCCCAGAACATAGGAAGGACGCACCATGACCGGATAACCGATCTTTTCCGCAATAGCCAGTGCCTCTTCCACATTGACAGCCATTCCGGCTTCCGGCATGGGAATATCCAGCTTGTTCATCATGGCACGGAAAATATCTCTGTCCTCTGCCATATCAATGACTTCCGGAGAAGTACCAAGGATCTTTACTCCGTATTTTTCCAGATCTGCGGAAAGATTCAGAGGAGTCTGTCCGCCGAACTGTGCGATCACGCCCAGCGGTTTTTCCTTCTTATAAATACTCAGCACATCTTCCAGAGTCAGCGGCTCAAAATACAGCTTATCGGAAGTATCATAGTCCGTGGAAACTGTCTCCGGGTTGCAGTTTACAATAATTGTCTCAAAACCGGCCTTTTTCAGTGCCTGCGCCGCATGAACACAGCAATAGTCAAATTCGATACCCTGGCCGATGCGGTTCGGTCCGCCTCCCAGAATCATGATCTTGTTTTTATTCTCACTGACCGGACTCTTATCCTCAATATGATAAGAAGAATAATAGTAAGCACTGTCCTTTGTACCGCTTACATGGACGCCTTCCCAGGCTTCCTCAATGCCCTGTGCCATTCTGGCATTGCGGATCTCTTCCTCCGGTACTTCCAGGATCTGACTTAAGTATTTATCGGAGAATCCATCAAGCTTGGCCTGCTTTAATGCTTCCGGTGCCGGTACACTTCCCTTTGATTTGAGGAGTTCTTCTTCCTCTTCTACCAGCTCCTTCATCTGCTGCAGGAAATAGTGTTTGATCTTAGTCAGCTCAAAGAGCTCATCCAGAGTGGCTCCCTTTCTCAGAGCCTCATACATGATAAACTGTCTCTGGCTGGTGGGAACTACCAGCATTTTCAGCAGTTCTTCTTTTGTTTTTTCATGATAATCCTTTGCAAAGCCAAGGCCGTACCGCCCGATCTCCAGGCTTCGGATCGCCTTCTGGAATGCTTCCTTGTAGGTCTTTCCGATACTCATCACTTCGCCTACCGCACGCATCTGTGTACCCAGCTTATCCTCTACCCCTTTGAATTTTTCAAAGGCCCAGCGGGCAAACTTCAGCACCACATAATCTCCGTCCGGAACGTATTTATCCAGGGTACCGTATTTTCCGCAGGGGATCTCATCCAGGGTAAGTCCGGCTGCCAGCATGGCGGAAACCAGGGCAATGGGGAATCCGGTTGCCTTACTTGCCAGTGCAGAAGATCTGGATGTTCTCGGATTGATCTCAATTACGATAATTCTTCCGGTCTTCGGATCATGCGCAAACTGTACATTGGTGCCGCCGATCACCTGAACCTCTTCCACGATCTTATATGCCTGTCTCTGAAGCTCCTTCTGAGTCTCCTCATCAATGGTCAGCATGGGAGCGGAACAGAAAGAGTCACCGGTATGAACTCCCAGCGGGTCGATATTTTCGATAAAGCAAACGGTAATCAGATTATTCTTTGCATCACGGACTACTTCCAGTTCCAGCTCTTCCCATCCGAGAATGGACTCTTCTACCAGAACCTGTCCGACCATACTTGCCTGAAGACCTCTTGCGCAGACCGTCTTCAGTTCTTCTACATTATATACCAGACCGCCTCCGGCACCGCCCATAGTATAGGCCGGGCGCAGTACCACAGGATATCCCAGTTCATCTGCGATCTTCAATGCCTCATCTACGGTATAGGCCACTTCACTTCTGGCCATCTCAATTCCCAGACGATTCATGGTCTTTTTAAATTCAATTCGATCCTCGCCTCTTTCTATGGCATCCACCTGTACACCGATAACCTTTACATGATATTTATCCAGGATACCTGCACTCGCCAGCTCAGAACACAGATTCAGTCCGGACTGTCCGCCAAGGTTCGGAAGGATCGCATCCGGTCTCTCCTTTTCAATAATATGCTCGAGACGATCCACATTCAGTGGCTCCACATAGGTTACATCTGCGATCCCCGGGTCTGTCATGATCGTTGCCGGATTGGAGTTTACCAGCACGATCTGGTATCCCAGCTGTCTTAAAGCCTTACATGCCTGTGTGCCGGAATAGTCGAACTCACATGCCTGTCCGATAATGATCGGGCCGGAGCCAATAATCAACACTTTGTGAATATCTGTTCTTTTGCTCATATAATCCTCCGTCAATGTGTCTTTTGAACTTTATCCTTAACATTCTTCTGTTATTTTACATGAGATAGGGAGAAAAATCTACTGGAAATTGCAAAACTATTCCCTTTCTTCCAGATAGATAATCGGAAGATAACGTTCTGTCAGAAAAACAAACAGGCAGCTTAATCCCAGCAGGACCATCATCCGAAAACTGACTGCTCCGATCTCAAAAGACCAGAGATTCAGAACTTTGAGAACTTTCATATATGGCACTGCCGCGCCAAACGCCACCAGCAGAACCTTGACTGCTTTATGTTTCCATGTATTCACAACCGGCTTTTTCCCGCATACATACGGAGCCAGCGTATTACAAAGCGCACATGCCACAGCCAGTCCAAAATACAGAACAAATGCAAAAGGAATACTGAAGCGGTATTGGGACAAAATCCCCGGAAACAGCTTTTCAAACACTCTCAGCACCGGAATATGAATTCCTACATACAGCAGAGTATTTCTCCCAATATAGCTTACGATCTTTATCTGTGGTAATTTCATCACAAGTAAAACAATAACGGAAGAAAATGCAAGTGCCGTAATGTAAAAGAGTAAGATAGAATGTCCATATTTATTGGCCGTCAAAGATATCCTCCCATTCATTCGATGTGAAATATATCCAATGAACAATGCCGCCGCACAGATTCCCATCCATCTGCTTCTCTTTTCCAGCCAGTTCTTTCCTTCTCCCCGATACCATCTCATAAAACAGGTTCCAATATACAGAAAAACCACCGCTGTGAATGCAACATTAAAATGCCATAACTGTGCTCTTCCCTCATCCAGATACCCGATGATTCCACACAGTACTACCAGTCCCGGCAAAACCGCTTCATTCCCCTTTGCCAGGCGACACAGAAAAAGAAACAGGAGATTTGCAAGAAACAGCGTCAGTACAAACCATAATGCATTGGACGGTGATCCCAGAATGGAGCTGTTCCCTATTAAGATTCCCCAAAATGCCTTAGCTGTTGTCAGTTTCGTTCCATTGGTTATAAAATGATACGTAAAAAACCAGAAAGGATACATCAGAAAACACATCCAGAAGTAGGGTATCACCAGGTGTTTTATCTGATGCACCACATATTCACCTACATCAACTGTCTCCAGCTTGCTTCTGTTGATCGTAAACCCTGATATGATAAAGAATAAAGGCATATGAAAAGAATAGATCAGGGATTTTACATTTTTAGGCAATGCTACATGACCGATGATCACCAGAAGAATCGCTATACTTCTCACCTGATCTATCCAGATAATTCTATTTCTTCCATCTTTCGTCATACGCTTCTCTCACCTCGTTGGCAAGTATAGTAATTTCTCTTTTTCTCATACATTTCCGCATCAGCAATTTTTAGAACTGACTCAAAATCAGTATCCATGATATCTTTATAAGCAGTGCCGACTGATGCAGTTGCACCTAATTGAATCCTCGCCGATTCCAGCTGCTCTTCAAAATCCGTCATGGTTATGTTTGGCAATACAGCAACAAACTCATCTCCGCCAATTCTGTAGACCTGTTCGCTTCCAAAAACAGATTGCAGAATCTCCGCTGTTCTGAGAATGAATCTGTCCCCGGCATCATGTCCCTGCTTATCATTCACTTCCTTCAGACCATTTAAATCACACATAACGACCGCTAACGACTGACTCTTATCATATTTTTCTGTATACGCCCAGTCAAGTGCTTTTCTGTTTTTGCAATTTGTAAGCTGATCATAAATCGCACTGTGCTCTAAAGCATTTGCATTCTCTCTAAGTCTGATCATAAAAGAAATCATGAATTCCATCATTTCAATTAAATCTGAAATATCATTCAGCATTTCTCTCGGAGGATTATCTACTCCATAAAAGCCAATCATTCTTCCCTCGATTTTGATCGGTCCCGTAACAAGAGTATTGACTCCCTGTGGTTTAAGCAAATCAACGATTGCTTCACTTGTCTTTTTATATTCTTCCATGTCATAAATTACGACATTTCCGGATTTTTGATATTGCTGAAACCATATTTCAATGATTCCCTCATACGGCACATTTTGCAGGTTTTCTTTTTCTCTGGAAACGCCTTCTTTACACCATTCGTAAGTGTTATCAAAAGTTCCGCAACTGTTTTCTTCAAAAATATACGCTCTTTCAGAATGCAGCCTTTCTCCAATGTACTGCACCAACTGTTCAAGCACTTTGTCCGGATTTTCTTCTGATGAAGCATATCTGACCATTTCAGTAATAAAGCTTTCATAATTACTGATTCTTTCCTGTGATTCCCGTTCACTTTCTTCCAGAATTTCCAAATCCTTCTGATACCGTATTCTTTGCAGTTTGTTCCTCATAATCGCAGCAGTTACAAACATACTGAGAATCCCATAAGGAATGACATCCAATAAATTATATGTAAATATCAAATTGTCCTGCGTAAAGGAAGCAAGTCCAATATAGATGATCATACTGAGCAAAACCAGTCCGTTTATCACACAAGATCTTGCTGTGAACAAAAGCGGAACAGCAATCATCAGCACAATATAACTGACGGTAAGATCCTGCGGCGAGATAATCGTTCCCATTACAATTCCAAATGATAAAAGAACGGTAAAAAAACTGTAAACAAACAGTTCTTTCACTTTGATACTGTTCACTTTATAATGAGAAACCCCAAAAAATAATAACGCAATGAAACCATAAACTACATACAGCAGCAGATTTCTTCCGATACTTGAAGAAAACACACTCACCACTGCCATTGTTCCAAATGCAATGAGCGCAATGCCCGAAAAGAAACGCAGCCCATGCCAGTTCTCTATCCACGCATCTTTTTTTACTCTGTCATAATCATCTTTATTAAATGTAAAGATAGAAAGTATCTCTTTCATAAACGTTTACCTCTTATACAGCAGCCCATATCCGGGATATCTTTTCAACAGGCATATTCAAAAGCCGCTCTTTATTTCAGGAAGAAAACGGGCCATCACCCAAACCGCCTTTTCCCTCTGTTGCTCCCAGTACTTTCTGACCAGGTGTCCGTGTCATTGCATAGTGCATTACACTACTGCCCGGTACAATCCCCTGCTCCTCCAATCGGAACCCGAAATGGGTATACAGGGAGACATTGCTTTCCTTATTGGTCTCCAGATAACATACCATATTTTCCCGGTCACAGAAATCCAGCATCGGCCGCAGCAGCTTCGTGGCGATTCCTTTGCCCTGAGCCTTCGGCGATACAGAGAGATTATACAGATACCAGTCCACATTTTTCGTATATTTCTTTTTCAGGTTCATGGCATAGGTCTCGTAAGACAGCAGTTTGCCTATGATCTGAGGGCCGCAATGCAGGATCAGTCTCAAACCTCCATGGGTGAGAAACGGGATTGTTTTGCTTCCAGTGAAACCCAGGGGCAGCCAGGCAGCAAATCCGTTGGGCTGTACACTGTCAGCATAGATCACGCCATCCTTTTCCATTGTTCTCAGGGAAACCTCCATGATCCTCTTTGATGCTTCCCGGTCGTAGCGGCCGTTGGTGAACCAGTTGTGAAGAGGATAATCCTCATAGGCATCCATGGCGATTTCGGCCAATTTCTGCAAATCTTTCGGTCCTGCAATACACAGTCCGGCATCGGAAACTGCCTTTTTTGCCAAAGGCACTTCTATTTTTCTTACAAGCTTGTCCATCTCCTGATCTCCCCGTTTTATGATGCAGACCGTCGCTTCAGCGGTCCTTTCCATTTGCACGATCGGCATACTCTTCCTCCATTATATCATCCTGTTTCTCATCGTTCAAGCATCTCACACTCTATTTCCTTCACAAACTGTCTAAGATTATTGACACTCATGTTGCTTTTTACGTTGTTTCCTATATTAAAAAACGAGACCGTCAAACTGACGGCCTCTGACATTTTCTTAGATCATATTTATTATTGCGCTTCCCCGCTCCTGTTCATGATCCGCATCACAGCCAGAACCAACAGGATCATTACCACACCGCAGGTAAGGGAGATCCAGGGATTCTGGACAAATCCTGCAATCATGTAGGTAATGAAGGAAACCACTGCCACAGTCAGTGCATAAGGCAGCTGAGTAGACACATGGTTTACATGATTGCACTGTCCGCCTGCCGATGCCATAATGGTGGTATCGGAAATGGGAGAACAATGGTCTCCGCAGACAGCGCCTGCCATACAGGCGGAAATGGAGATGATCATCAGCTCCGGATCGGTCTGCTGGAAGATTCCCACCACAATGGGAATCAGAATTCCAAAGGTTCCCCAGGACGTTCCTGTAGCAAAGGACAGACCGCAGCCTACCAGGAAAATGATAGCCGGCAGCATCATGGTCATGCCTTTCGCACTGTTCTGAACCAGAGCCGCCACATAAGTTGCTGCCCCAAGGCTGTCTGTCATGGCTTTCAGTGTCCATGCCAGAGTCAGGATCAGGATAGCCGGCACCATGGCCTTAAATCCTTCCGGAAGACAGTCCATGCACTCTTTGAAGGTCAGCACACGGCGGATCAGATAATATATAATCGTAATAACAATGGCAAAAAAGCTTCCGATAGCAAGACCTACGGATGCATCACTGTTGGAAAATGCAGTAATAAAGCTTTCTCCGCTGAAGAAACCGCCGGTATAGATCATGCCGATGACACAGCTTATGATCAACACCGCAATGGGCAGTACCAGATCCAGCACCCGGCCTTTCTCATTCACTGCTTCACCCACTGCATTGGCATAAGGACGATCCGGTGTGGTAAACAGATCTCCCTTCTTCGCATTGTCCTCATGCTTTTTCATAGGTCCGAAATCTACGTTCATCACTACCATACCAATCATCATCACGATGGTCAGCAGCGCATAGAAGTTATAGGGAATCGCTCTTACAAACAGGGACAGTCCGTCCTCTCCCTCTACAAATCCCGTGACTGCCGCCGCCCAGGAGGAAATGGGTGCGATGATACAGATCGGAGCCGCTGTAGCATCGATCAGATAAGACAGCTTTGCTCTGGACACGTTATGCTTGTCCGTCACGGGACGCATCACGCTTCCCACAGTCAGGCAGTTAAAGTAGTCATCAATAAAGATCAGCACACCCAGTGCAATGGTGGCAAGCTGCGCACCCACACGGCTCTTGATCTTTGTGGACGCCCAGCGTCCGAATGCCGCACTTCCGCCTGCCTTATTCATCAGGCACACCATGGCTCCCAGCAGTACCAGGAATACTAAAATACCTACGTTCCAGGGATCCGACAGAGATCCGATGATCCCGTCCTGGATCACATGAAGAACGGTTCCTTCCAGTGAAAATCCGGAATAAAACAGACCGCCCACCAGAATTCCAACAAACAGGGAGCTGTATACCTCCTTCGTGATCAGGGCCAGCACAATTGCCACAATGGGCGGAACCAGTGCCCAGAAAGTCTGGTACATGGCCGGGTTTGCCGCTGCCTCTTCCTCTGCAGCCAACACCACTGCCGGAAGCATTGTCGTCCACAATCCGGCAAAGGCAGCTGCGAGAACAGCTTTTTTCTTTGTCATGTTCATAATCCTTTCTCCTTCCATTCCTATGGGAAAAACGAATTTTTCCTCTTGAATAAAAGTATAACGGATATTGGCCAGATTGCAAGATTTTTCACTTGATGATACATTATTTTTCTTCCGTTTCCGCTTCCCATCCGTATTCCTTCAGAAGATCCAGCGTCTTTTCAAAGGCTTCTGTTACATGAACCGAATCCCCATAAACCTTCCCGTCCTCTCCGGGATATACCACATGGATCACCACACCACCGGCCATAGTCAGATCTTTCATATCTGCAGCCAGCAGTTCTTCCTTCATCACTTCAAAAACCGTTTCCTTCTGCTGTCTGTCAAGCTTCAGTTCCTGCTCTTCCCTCAGCTCCGCCTCGCTGATCTCACTGATGCCTTCTTCCTCCAGTTCATCAAAATCATCTGTCTGGTACAGGGAAAGCTCCCCGGTTTCCACAGAGACATATCCTTCATAAGGGTAAGCATCTCCCACAGTCACATCCAGGATTCTGTCCTTCTCCAGCTTCAGCATGGGAATACTTTCCAGCTTATATTCCGGGTCATTCCAGATCGGTGCAAACCAGTCCTGTAACTCCTCTTCTTTAAAGAGGAACCTCCGTCTTCTGGTACTTCCATCCTGCATATGCCATGTGACCGGTACACTGAAGACAAACTCGCTGTAAGACCGCTCCAGCACTTCTTCCCTGGTCAGGCAGTGTTTCAGAAGCTGATACAAAAGTTCCGTCTTCCTGATTTCAACCGGTTCCTTATCGATCCAGTCTGCCGACTGATAGACTA
>JAEDFS010000087.1 GCA_016297895.1 Marvinbryantia sp. | reverse complement strand
TTTGTCATATAATTGATCACCGCATGCCCAGGCTCATTTCGTCTGCTCCGATAGGAAAACTGCTCCAGCATTCCTTCATCACCCTTTAATATGCGGCGCATATCCGTAAGAAAGCCATCGTTCAGTTCTGCCAGATTCTTCCTGTTTACTTTTTCCGACAGTTCCGGTTTCTTTGGAAAATAGCCAAAAATCAGTTTTCTCCCGGCTAATGCCGGATCCTTTGAGAGCATTTCCGCATAATGTTCGGCTCCCATAATGTGAAATCCATCTATGTGATATTCCTGCACCCAGTAAAGAAGACAGTCCAGGATCATTCTCATCGAAACTTCCGGTCCAAAATAAAAGTCAAGAATCACTTCCATCTTCTCTTTATGGAACGCTTTCACCATATGTTTCAGTTCCAGATCCGCATCCTTTCCTGAGGAAAAGGAACGTTTCGGTGCAAAGTAACTTCCCGGTCCGTATCCCCAGCAATTCAGTTGATCCGTTTTTTCTTTTTTCGGCTGTGAGTACACGTCATCCCTTTGGGACAAAACTTCATTAAAATCATACACCGGCATCAGTTTCACCTGATTGATTCCAAGTTCTTTCAGATAGGGAATCTTTTCTTCCAGTCCTTTAAAAGTCCCTTTATGACGTACTCCTGATTTTTTATTCATTGTAAAATTTCTCACATGAAGATGATACATGACTGCATCTTCATAGGATAGATCGGGAAAGCTGTCTCCTTCCCAATCAAATGCGGAAAAGGGGAATCCGCAGCGGACAGGAATTTCCCTTTCCGGATCCTTTTTTTGTCCAAATACTTCACGTCCGACCACCAGCCCGGCATACGGATCTTCCACGATCCTGTCGTCAATCTTATAATTATACTCATACTTTCTCCAGGAAAGCCCCGCAACTTTCATACTGTAAATAGTTCCGATCAGAGGCTTCTGTGGAAATGGCAGGACGGCTTCTTCTTTTTCACTTCCCGCCTGATATAAGACCAAGGATGGGTTGCTGCCCTGCGGTACCGCAACAGAAAAGCGAATTCCGTCTTTCTCCTTTACTGCTCCAAGCCTTCCCAAAGAATCCGCTTCACTTACCGATGTCCATATGTTCTGTTCTCTGCCCAATGTTCTCATCCTTTCTTTGCAGTCATCATCATAGTAAAAATATTAAATTCAGTATACCATAAACCCGATACAATGAAAACAGCAGTTTGTAAATTCTCTTGCATTTCTCCAATACTTCTGATAAAGTGGTGTTGAAAATATGAATCTGTTAAGAGAGGTATCGAACATGAGTGAATTTGATTCAAAATGCAGCGGTGACTGCTCCGGTTGCGGAAGTGATTGTGACGAGGGACATGCTACCGTCACTCTGACACTGGACAACGGGGAAGTTCTGGAATGTGCCATTCTTACTATTTTCCCGGCTGATGGAAAACAGTATATCGCACTGCTTCCCCTGAATGAAAACGGAGAAAACGAAGACGGAGAAGTCTTCCTGTACCGCTTCAAAGAAGTAGACGGCAATCCCACACTGGAAAACATCGAAGATGACGATGAATATGAGATTGCAGCTGATGCATTTGACGAGTACATGGATGAGCAGGAATTTGAAGAAATGGAGGAGGAAAACTGATCAGTTTCCTTCCTCCAGCCCTGTGAGAAACGGTGAGGGTTTCATACCCTTGCCGTATTTTTCTTTTACATGATAAATGTGCAGACGTTCTTTTGCCCTGGTAACTCCCACATAAAACATCCGCCGTTCCTCTTCCACATCTGCTTCCAGAACCGCTTTTTTATAGGGAATCACTCCTTCATTCACATCGATCAGAAACACGATCGGATATTCCAGTCCCTTGGCACTGTGCAGGGTGGTCAGAGTCATGGCATCTTCTGCCATGATTTTGTTTTTCTTCTGTTCTTCCAAAAGCTTAGAATACTCCTCGATACGAGCAAACCACTCCTCATGGGTTTTACACCCGCCGGCACTTTCCTGGATCTGATCCAGCACTTCATATAGATCTTCCGGATCCATCTTCCGATACCTGGCATATTCTTCCAGGTATCCCTCATACCCGATTCCATGACGGATATAGTTGATCGCCGTGTAGGGATCCATTTTCGAAAGACGATGAAGATCCTGTTCGAACCGGTCGATCTTTTCGATCATCCAGTACTTATCCTCATAATACATCCGCAGTCGTTCAAAATCCACCACAGGCCGATCCAGGCACTCCCGTCCAACGTATCGTTTTGGACGATTGATAATGGGAAGAATGACCGAACGTTCTCTGTTTCCCACGGAAGCTTTCAGGTACTGGATCATATTTCGTGCGATCCAGTGTTCATAAAGGTTTGGCAGAGCATCCCTCATCTGGAATGGAACGTTGTATTCCATCAGTTTCTGTGAGATCGTTCTTGCATCTGTATTATTTCGAAAAAGCACGGCCATGTCAGACAGGCGATACCCCTGTTTTCTGTAACCCTGCACCTTTCCGATCACAGCCAGACTCTCCTGCACCGGATTCTGAAAGGATCCGAATTCAATCGGTTCTCCTTTCTCTTTCACTCCCCGAATCATTTTATCAAAACGAATCCGGTTTCTGCCGATGATCCTGGCTCCGGTGCGTACCACTGCCGGCGGGCATCGAAAATTCAGATCCAGGATAATTTTTATTGCCTGGGGATATTCCTTTGGAAAATTCAGCATCAATTCCGGCCTTGCCCCGCGGAAACGATAGATCGACTGATCATCATCTCCCACGATAAACAGATTATTGGACGGTTTTGCCAGAAGGCGTACAATCTGATACTGCAGCTGATTGATATCCTGAAATTCATCAATCAGTATGTATTGATATCTCTTCTGCCATCCGGACAGAATATCCTTTCTCTGCGATAGCAGTTCCCAGGTATACACCATAATATCATCATAATCCAAAAGCTGATCCCTTACCATTCTCTCTTCATATTTCTGATAGATCTCCCGGAAGATATGTGCTGAAGCTTCATGGGAATAGTAGTGTTCCAGTGGAATCTGTTCTGTCTTGACGAGACTGATTTCCTGACAGATCCCTTTCAGAAAATCAGCTTCATCCTCTATTTCCAGATCCATCTTCCCGGTAATTTCTTTCAGGAATTCATATTTTTTCTCTTCTCCTGCAATATTGGCTGCCGTAAAATGATAGGCATGTTTTAATATCTCAAAAAAGACTGAATGAAAGGTTCCAAACCGGACCCGGGTCCGTTCCTGATCTGTAAGCTTTAAAAACCTTTCCCGCATTTCGTCAGCTGCCGCTCTGGTAAATGTAACAACGAGAATATGGGCAGGTGAAATTCCATGCTGTTCAATCAGATACCTGGTACGTTCCGTAATCACCGTAGTCTTCCCAGAACCAGGGCCTGCCACGATCATGGCAGGCCCGTCTTTATGCATTACTGCTTTTTTCTGTGCTTCTGATAAAGCCATCTGTTATTTCTCCAGTTTTTCAATTGCCTCTTTGATACGTGCGATGGTCTCCTCTTTTCCGATTACTTCCATAATTTCAGTTGCTCCGGCAGGAGTCATCTGTTTTCCGGAAGTCGCAGTACGGATCGGCCACATGACATAACCGTTTTTATACTCGTGTTCCCTGGCAAAAGAAACCAGCAGTTCATATAAAGCGTCATTGCTGTAATCCTCCTGCGCCTCCAGCACCGGAAGGATCTCTTTCAACACAGCAAGGGAAGATTCCTCTGTTGTTTTCATTTTCTTATGAGTGTACATGGAACTGTCATATTCCGGTACTTTCTCAAAGAAATCGATCAGAGCCGGAATATCCGGGAACACTTCGATCCTTGTCTTTACCATCTCTGCGATCTTCTTAAGATCCAGATCTTTTGTGATCACCTGTTTGATATAAGGAAGAGCTTTCTCATAAAACTTATCAAAATCCATTGCTTTGATATATTCGCCGTTCATCCATTTCAGCTTGTTAATATCAAACACTGCCGGTGATTTGCTCATATGGTGATAATCAAAGGCTTGCACCAGTTCTTCCAGGGAAAAGATCTCCCGGTTGTCTGTGGGGCACCATCCAAGAAGTGCCACATAATTTACGATAGCCTCAGACACAAATCCCTGTTCCAGAAGATCTTCATAGGAAGAATGCCCGCTTCTCTTACTCAGTTTTTTGTGGTTTTCATCTGTGATCAGAGGACAGTGTACATACACCGGCACATCCCATCCAAAAGCATTGTAAAGTCTGTTATACTTCGGTGCAGAAGAAAGATACTCATTTCCTCTTACTACATGGCTGATCTCCATCAGATGATCATCTACTACGTTGGCAAAATTATAGGTAGGATATCCGTCTGATTTGATCAGGATCATATCATCCAGTTCTGCATTGGGCACTTCAATCGTTCCATAAATATCATCTTCAAATTTTGTAGTTCCTTCATTGGGAACATTCTGTCGGATCACATAAGGAACACCTGCCGCAAGCTTTGCCTCTACCTCCTCTTTTGAAAGAGACAGACAGTGCTTGTCATACACAGAGATCTCTTTTCCTGCCACTTCCTGTTTTAAGGACTCCAGACGTTCCTTGTCACAGAAACAGTAATATGCTTCACCTTTTTCAATCAGCTGCTTCGCATATTCCAGATAGATTCCCTTTGCCTGGCGTTCACTCTGTACATAGGGCCCATATCCCTTGTCGATATCCGGTCCCTCATCATGCTTTAAACCCGCGTGCTCCAGAGTACGGTAAATGATCTCCAGTGCACCTTCCACAAAACGCTCCTGGTCTGTATCCTCTATACGAAGCAGGAAATCTCCTCCCTCATGCTTTGCGATTAAATATGCATACAATGCTGTTCTTAAATTTCCCACATGCATACGTCCGGTAGGACTGGGTGCAAAACGTGTTCTTACTTTGCTCATGATAACCTCCTGTGGTGTATCTTACACCTCAACCTAAAAATTCCACTCTATTGTATACGAATTTGCCTAAATAGTCTAGAAAAAGTTTTCTCATCGCAAATCAATATTTTGTGGACCACTCCTGACAGTTCCACACCTGATTCACCACGTCATGATAGAATTCCGGCTCATGACAGATAAGAAGCAGGCTGCCCGGATACTCCCGAAGTGCTCTTTTTAATTCCGCCTTTGCATCCACATCCAGATGATTGGTAGGCTCATCCAGCAGCAGGATATTCGTTTCTGTATTGATAATCTTGCACAGTCGGACTTTTGCCTGTTCTCCTCCGCTCAGAACACGGATCTGGCTTTCAATATGTTTGGTAGTCAGCCCGCATTTTGCGAGAGCGGAACGCACCTCAAACTGATTCCAGGAAGGAAAAGCATTCCACAGATCCTCGATGCAGGTAGCCGTCTGATTCTGATCCGTTTCCTGCTCAAAATATCCGATAAACTGATAATCTCCCAGATGTACACTTCCGGAAAAAGCAGGAACCAGTCCCAGAATGCTTTTCAAAAGAGTCGTTTTCCCAATGCCGTTGGCCCCTGTCAGTGCGATTTTTTCCCCACGCTCCATAGACAGATTTA
>JAEDFS010000086.1 GCA_016297895.1 Marvinbryantia sp. | reverse complement strand
GCCAGGATCTCCATACCGCAGTCAATGACCTCCGGATCCCCTGTATAGACAGACAGGATCTTCGGCCCGAATCCGTAGAATATACATCCCAGCACAAGGGCGATAGAAACCGACAGGATCACACAGTTGATCAGTACCCTGTCCATTCGTTTATATTTGCCCACCCCATAATTCTGACTGGTAAAGCTCATACATGCCTGGGTGACAGAATTGATGGATGCATACAAAAATCCCAGAATATTATTGGCCGCCGTATATCCGGCCATGGCAACGGAGCCGAACGAATTTACAGAGGACTGCAGCAATACGTTGGAAAAGTTAATCACCGTACTCTGAATTCCCGCAGGAAGCCCCACCTGAAAAATCTGCTTCAGATAATATGTTTTCAAAGTCAGCCCGGAAAACCTCAGTTGATAACTCCCCTCTGACCGGTACAGACATCGGAGCACCAGCACACAGGAGATCATCTGAGAAATGATCGTAGCGATGGCCACACCAGCCACCGCCAAATGAAAGATGATTACAAGGATCATATTGAGTGCGGCATTGATCACCCCCGAGATAATCAGAAAGAACAGGGGCCGTTTCGTATCTCCTACTGCCCGCAAAACCGCCGCTCCGTAATTATACAGCATAAAAAACGGCATTCCCAAAAAATAGATCCGCATATAAAGTGCCGCCTGATCCAGAACATCATCAGGAGTTGCCATCAGCTCCAGAGCGATCTTCGAAAAAGCCAGTCCCAAAAACGCCATCACTACTCCTGTCATCAGAGCCAGTGTGATGGAAGTATGTACTGTCTCTGACATTTCCCGGGACTTGCCCGATGCAAAAAAGCGGGCTGCCAGCACATTTGTTCCCAAAGACAGGCCGATAAACAAGTTGGAAAACATATTGATCAATGCCGTGGTAGAACCTACCGCAGCCAGAGACTGGCTTCCGGCAAACCGCCCGACCACCACAATATCCACGGCATTGAACATCAGCTGCAGGATCCCGGAAAGCATCAGGGGCACGGAAAACGAGATCAGCTTATCCATAATCGAACCATTACACATATCTATTTCGTATTTTCTCTGTTTCACGTTCACATCTCCATATCCTTCGTCAGTTTTTTCATTATACGCCTGACTCCGCATCATTTCAATGCCTGCCATTGAAATTTCCCATCATGATTGATGTTCTGCTATCTGAATTTTCCAATCACTATTTATGTTCCGGCATCCAGACTCTCATCTGATTCTCGCCACGGTTACCCCAGCAGAAATAAGGAACCGCATACGCCGTACAGGGCTCCTCTGCCGGTTTTTTTCTCATATAGAGTCCCTCTGTCTTTGCCCTTCTGTATGCCTGGATCTTAAGTCCCGGGATACCCGTCGGAAGTCCCGGACGATCACCTGCTTCCTCAATCTTTCCGTCTTCTTTCAGAGCAAGTGACAGGATCTCTCCATCGTTATCCACGCCTTCAAAGCAATAAACGAGAGGACCTCTCTGTACCGCCGCCATTCCTGACACATCCGGTATGTTGGAAGAACCATAGACAAAGCCCGGTGTTCCATCCAGGATCAGACGGATCCGCTCTCCCTCTTTCACATCCGTGAGGTAGGCATAGCCATCCCGGATCTCAGGTTTCACTTCCGAAAGAACTCCGTCCCCTGTTCCTCTCAGGATCTGATATTTTTCACTCCATCCCGGAATCCGCACAGCCAGACATTTGCCGCCCTTTGAGATCTCATAATCCACCGTAAAGTCCATAGGATAATCGGTCCTGCACTCCAGAACCAGCCCGCTTTGGAACTCCACTTTTCCTGCTGCAAAGAGATGACAGTAAGCAGTGTCTTCGCTTGATCCGTAGGCATAAGATCCAAAAGAAGTAATGGTTCTGGCCACATTAGGCGGGCAGCAGGCACAGGCATACCATCTGGGTCTCTGGGGAAGATCATGCTTATGGGTCACCGCTTCTCCGGCAATTCCCGGAATCACTTCCAGCGGATTCACATAGAAAAACCTGGTTCCGTCAAGCTGCATTCCTGCCAGCACCGTATTGTAAAATGCCAGTTCACAGCTATCCCCGTATTCTCTCTTTACTTCATTTTCCAGCATTCTGGATGCAAAGAACATCAGTCCCACAGAAGCACAGGTTTCCGCATAGGCCGTATCGCAGGGCAGGTCATAATCTACCGTGAAAGCCTCTCCCAGAACCGTAGATCCGATTCCGCCTGTCACATACATTCTTTTTTCTGTAATATTTTTCCAGAGTCTTTCGCATGCCTCATAAAGCTTTTTGTCTCCGGTCTGGGATGCCATATCCGCCATTGCCGTATACAGATACACTGCACGCACACTGTGGCCGGTGGCTTCCTTCAGTTCCCTCACCGGAGCCTGACTCTGCTGATAAGCGTGGTTCGTGGGATCATTTCCCCAGACCTGCCAGTCCCGTTTTTCGGCTTCCTTCTCATAAAAAGCAGGATCCACGCCCCGCACATCCAGGAAATGAGAGGCAAGCTCCAGACAGTGGGGATTTCCCGTCGCCCGGTACATCTTCAAGAGAGCCAGCTCCACTTCCGGATGCCCCGGATATCCCTCATGTCCCTCTTCGATAAAATGATGGTAAATATGCTCCATATTCCGTTCCATCACCTTCAAAAGCCTGTCTTTTCCCGTAGCTTCATAATAGGCCACTGCAGCTTCCATCATATGTCCGGAACAGTATAACTCATGCCCCTCCAGCAGATTCTGCCAGCGCCGGTCTCTGTCTTTTATAGTAAAGCAGGTATTCAGATATCCGTCCTCATCCTGGGCTTGCTCGATCAGGCAGATCAGCTCATCTGCTGTCTTTTCCAATTCCTCATCCGGAAATACGGTCAGGGAATACGCTGCAGCCTCCAGCCATTTCGCCGCATCACTGTCCTGGAACACCATTCCGTAAAATCCGTCTCCAATGTCTTCTCCCCGCAAAGCCTTACCAGCATTAATAAAATTCCGAATCACATGACTCTTCTCCGCACCCTCTGCCCGGTCGCACAGGATCTCATACTGATAGGGCAGTACCTTTTCCCGGATCAGCTTCTGATAATCCGCAATAAATCCTGTTTCTGCCTGAAATGCCTGCACCGGTATCTGTCTTTGAACCTTCATCCCTCTTCTCCTTCATTGACTTTTTCCTTTATATGTATAATAATCTTGTTAAGAGCAAAAATAAATGGATGATTTACGCATATTTATGGAGGATTATCTTGAACGAACTAACGTTTTATTCAGACTGCATGCCTGTGTTGGCAGGCTGTGATTTCTGTGCTGCCAGCGAGGCCTTTCTCCACGCAGACCGCATTCTGGACTTTCATGTTCTGATCTATGTGGTAAGCGGCTGTATCTATGTAACAGAAGAGGATGTGGATTATGAAGTCCATGAAGGACAGCTTCTCTTTCTGCACAGCGGAATCCGCCATTACGGAAAAAAAGCCATTCCCAAGGGAACCCGCTGGTACTTCGCCCATTTTTATCTGGATTCCCCCAAAAATGACTCTTCACATCTGCTTCTTCAGCAAAGCTCTGACTCCTTTTCTGACTTTCGTTTCAAGACCAGACTTCCCAAATTCCTGTCCGGCCTGAAACACAGCGAGATCGTCCGCCAGATCGCTGACCTTGCGGACTCTCTCCATCAGGGCAATGCCTGTGCCAATCTGACCTCCATGCCTACCGCTCTTTGTGCAGTAGACCCCATGACGCTCTGGAATGCCAACTGCAGCTTATTTTCCATTCTCACACTGATTGCTTTCACCGATTATCAGACCGCACCCAGTCCGTCTCTGGCGGACCAGATCAAGACCTTCCTGGCATGCCACATTACCGAATCCTTCTCTGCCGCTGCCCTGGAAAAAGAATTCTTTCTCAGTTATAAGCACATGGCTTCTGTATTCAAAAAGGAAACCGGGATGACCATGCTCCAGTATCATACCACCCTTCGGATGACGGAAGCCTGCCGGCTCCTTCAAAGCACGCTTCTCTCCGTTGGCGAGATCAGCACCCGGCTTGGATATCAGGACCTTCTGTATTTCAGCCGCTGCTTTCATCAGACCATCGGCATGAGTCCTTCCCGGTACCGCAAGAGCCAGGTCCAGAACTATTAGATCCCCAGTACCTCCCGCATCATATCCTCATGAGGCCTTGCCGGATCCGCCTCATATACTGCAATATGCGCCGGGTCACTGCTGCGGTCCGTAAATGCCGGGTACAGAAAGCCCCATTCCGGTTTCCCGGGCTCATATTCTTCCTCAAGAGGGCAGAGTACGCCGATCAGGAAACTGTATACCTCCTCGGACTCCCAGAGCCGCTCCTTATCCGCTGCTTTCACCGGTACATCATAGCTTCCGTGAAAAAGGAAAAATGCCCGGCCCTCATCCGACAGTCCGGCAAGCCCCCGCTCTCCCACCAATTCATAGATCACATCCAGCATGGCATCATTTTTCAGATCACAGGAATTCAACACAGTCAGAAGCTTCGCAAGCTCCACAGACTCTGCGTTCTTTCCCGGAAATGAATATTCCTTCAGTTTCTCGTTGGTTGCGGAAAAGGGAACCTCCTTCGCCAGCGCCAAATTGCGGATCTGCTCTCCCGGTGACAGCTTCAGAAAATGGATATTGAAGGTGCCGTCCACAAACCCTTCCTCATCAAAATACGCTCCCGCAACTCTGGTGAAACAGTTCCGCTTCACCGTCATTCGCCTGGTAAGCTCCAGCATATCTTCCCGATTGATCACCGTTTTACACCTCCTGCTGCTCTGTCAAAATTTTCTATAAGTGCTCCGGGTTTCCCTGGTCACCCCTGCAATCAGCAAACCAATCAGCACGATCGTATCCACAGCCAGAACCGTCACAATATTCTTCACCAGACCATAAATAAAGAGAACGGTAAATACTTCTGCAGATAATGCAAGGAAACACAGATAATTTATCAGGTATTCTGTCATCCGCTCACCGCAAAGATTGTCCATACGCAGTCTTGCATAAATAACCGGCCTCAGAAGATAACGGATTGCAGCACACACTGCCGGATACGCAAAAATAACAATCTTATCCGCCGTGGCAGACGCAATTCCGCCACTCCACTGCACCGGAATTTCCGACGGCAGCTTCGTATAAGACAACACACTTATAATCAGACATAATGCTGTAATAGCTGCCCAGACAGCAAATCTTCCCCATAGATACACAAAACTGACAGCATCCAGCTTGAAAACCTGCTGATTGTCACTCCAATAATCCTGCAGTTCTCCCACATACCGCTCCACCTGCAGTTCCCGATAACTCAAATGTTTTTCTTCCAGCATTCTTTCACACATAGCCTTCGCCCTGTTCAGATCAGCCATCTGACTTGCCAGGTCCCTGCTCTGTTTCACGATCACTTCCTGCAGCGTGATCTTTTCTGATATCACACTTCGGATATCCTCAATGGAAATCCCCAACGTGCGCAGATAAGCAATTTTCTTTAAGTCCTCTACATCTCTTTTCGAATAGTGTCTGTAACCGTTCCTTTCATTTCTTAACGGCTCAATGAGTTTTTCTTTTTCATAAAAACGCACATTCGAACGGGACA
>JAEDFS010000085.1 GCA_016297895.1 Marvinbryantia sp. | reverse complement strand
ACCTTGGTTTCTCCCTTGTAATCTACAGTCACCTCTGCAATGATTCCGTTATGCTGCTTGAAATGTACTTCCGTAATATTAAAGGGAGCAATGATATCTTCGTATCTGGTCTTGAACAGTTCAAAGATCTCATCCGGAAGCAGCTCTTTGTGCTGATGATCGGAAGCTGCCTTGGTAGCATAGCCCATTGCTTCTCTCATCTTTGCCGGCAGATTCAGTCCGTAATACTGCTCCAGAATATATCCTACGCCGCCTTTTCCGGACTGACTGTTAATACGGATCACATCGGCCTCATAATGTCTTCCCAGATCCTGGGGATCGATAGGCAGATACGGCACGGTCCAGTGTTCACACTCATGTTCCTCTCTGTATTTCATTCCCTTGGCGATCGCATCCTGATGAGAGCCGGAGAATGCGGCAAATACCAGACCTCCGCTGTAGGGACTTCTCATATCGATAGTCATTCCGGTATAGGATTCATATTCCTCACAGATCTGGAGCATATTGGTAAAATCAAGCTCCGGATCCACGCCCTGAGAATACATATTCATGGCAAGTGTTACGATATCCACGTTACCGGTTCTCTCTCCGTTTCCGAAAAGTGTACCTTCGATCCGGTCTGCACCGGCCAGAATTCCCATCTCCGCATCGCTGACTCCGCTTCCTCTGTCATTATGGGGATGAAGGGAAACGATCACATTCTCTCTGTATTTCAGATTTTTGCTCATATATTCGATCTGGCTGGCATATACATGAGGCATGGAATGCTGCACCGTGCTGGGAAGATTGATGATGACCTTGTGATCCGGTGTCGGCTGCCATACATCCAGTACCGCATTGCACACTTCCAGTGCATATTCCATCTCAGTTCCGGTAAAGCTTTCCGGGCTGTATTCAAAGGAGAAATTGCCTTCTGTCTCGTCAGCCAGCTTCTTCAAAAGAGCTGCTCCGTCTACTGCGATCTGAAGGATCTCTTCTTTTGATTTGTGGAACACCTGCTCACGCTGTGCCACAGAAGTAGAGTTATATACATGAACGACAGCCTTTTTTGCTCCTTTCAGTGCTTCAAAGGTCTTTCTGATAATATGCTCTCTTGCCTGGGTCAGTACCTGGATCGTCACGTCATCCGGAATCAGATCCTGCTCAATGAGAGCTCTTAAAAACTGATATTCTGTCTCGGATGCTGCCGGGAATCCCACTTCGATCTCTTTAAATCCTACTTTTACCAGAAGCTTGAAAAAACTGATCTTCTGCTGAAGGGTCATGGGAACGATCAGTGCCTGATTTCCATCTCTAAGATCCACGCTGCACCAGATCGGTGCCTTTTCAATATGATCCTTTTTTGTCCATTCCATGCACTCAACGGGAGGCATAAAATACTGTCTTGTGTACTTTTCGAAATTTTTCATTATAAATCTCCTTTCTTCTTTTCCTCTGACATATAAAGAATCCTGCTTTGCAGGATTCCCCGCCTGCGGCGGATTGCTTTAGCAATATAATTCCTCTCCGCCGCAGTGCGATCCTGCCCGAAGGGCTTTTTTGTATCATAGGAAAGCGCAACGCACTTTCCTATGACACAAAAAACCTTCCATCTCTGACAACTTCTGTCATTAGAGACGAAAGGTTACTAATTACCCTACGCGGTACCACTCCAGTTCATGAATCACTTCACACACTCATCAGATACGGATCCCATAACGGATCTTATATCTTTCCCGGATAACGGTCGGGCGCTTCCGTCTGCGTCTACTCTCCTTCACTCTCAAATAAAGGATTTCGGGCAGCCGCTCCGAGGCGAGTTCCAATTATTCTCTCAACTGCCTCCCATCACCCGGCAGCTTTCTGGATTCAAAAATAACTGTACTATTCCTCTTCATCGCATTTCGCTTTTTTGTCGTATCCATAAAATAACACTTTTACTCGATATTGTCAACCCGTTTTCGGAAAGCTTCCCGCTACTCTTCCTCAAATCCCAGAACTGCAATGTTAAATTTGTCCGTTTTCTTCACTTCCAGCACTTTTCCTCTTCTGGTCTTCAGACGCTCGTAGATCCGATAAGGGCTGCTCATACCGATTGCGTGCTCGATCATGTAGCTGTAAAGCCCGTTGGTCACATATTCCTTTACATTCACATACTGGCCGATCGTCAGCATGTGCCCGTTATTTTCAATGGAAAATTCCATGGTTCTCATTCTATTTCACCTCTGCTGCCTCACTGCCGCACTCAAACTGAGAGTGGTACAGCTTTGTATAAAAACCGTTCTTTGCGATCAGTTCCTCATGGGTTCCCTGTTCCAGGATACTTCCGTCCTTCATCACAAGAATACGGTCCGCATTTCGAATGGTAGAAAGACGATGTGCCACGATAAACGTGGTCCGCCCCTTCATCATCTTGTCAAAGGCTTCCTGGATCAGGATCTCCGTACGGGTATCGATGCTGGACGTGGCCTCATCCAGGATCAGCATAGGCGGCAGGCAGAGCATCACTCTGGTAATACATAAAAGCTGCTTCTGCCCCTGGCTTAAGCTGTTGTCTGAGATCACCGTATCCAGACCATCCGGCATACGTCGGATAAATTCCCAGCTGTGGGACTCTTTTGCTGCCCGAATGATCTCTTCATCCGTGGCATCCGGTCTTCCAAATGCAATATTCTCCCTCACCGTCCCTTTTTTCAGCCAGGTATCCTGAAGCACCATCCCGTAATTTTTCCTCAGGGAATGACGGCTTACCTCCCGGATATCCTGTCCATCCACGCAGATTCTTCCGCTGCTGACATCATAAAACCGCATCAGAAGGTTTATAAACGTCGTTTTGCCGCATCCTGTGGGGCCCACAATAGCGACACGGGTACCGGGCTTCACTGACAGGGAAAAATTCTCAATCAGATGCTGATCCGGCACATAGGAAAAGGAAACCTGTTGGATCTGCACCTGTCCTTCGACGGGCCCAAGGGTTTCTTTTGAATCCTCTTTTTCCGGTTCTGCTTCAATCAGCTCAAACACTCTGGCTGCGCAGGCCAGGGCATTCTGAAGTTCTGTGATCACGCTGCTGATATCATTAAACGGCTTCATATACTGATTGGCATAGGCAAGAAGCACAGACAGACCTCCCACAGTCAATGCATTTCCCAGTATCTGATATGCTCCCACCAGAGCTACCAGTGCATAGATCACATTGTTCACCGCCCGGGTGGAAGGATTGGTCAGTGAACTGAAAAACACAGCCTTTCTGGAATACTGTTCCAGCTCCAGATTGATCTTTCCAAACCGTTCAGAAGCCCGTTTTTCATAACCGAATGCTTTCACGACCTTTTCATTTCCGATCATTTCCTCAATAAGAGCCGTCTGCTGTCCCCTCACTTCAGTCTGGCGCCGAAACATCTGAAAAGTCCGCCCTGCAATCAGTTTTGCCACCAGGAAGCTGACCGGAGTCAGTACGATCACCATCAGTGAGATCTCCAGACTTTTGCCAAACATAAAGATCAGGGTGATCAGTATGGTGATCACTCCGGAAAACAGCTGGGTAAACCCAAGGAGCAAGCCATCCGACAGCTGATCTACATCCGCAATGACACGTCCTACGATATCTCCCGTACTGTGCCCATCCAGAAAGGAAAGAGGAAGCACCTGGATCTGACGTATGGCTTTTGCACGGATATCCTGAACTACCCGGTAAGTAAGCCGGTTATTGATCATATTCATGACCCAGACAGCCAGTGATGTCACAATCACAAGGATCAGAATTCTGGAAAGATAATTTCCTACATAGGGAAAATCAACCCTTCCCTGCGCAAGAATGCCATCAATCGCATCTCCAAAGAGGATTGGAATGTACAGCTGCAATACAACTGACAGTCCCGCAAGGAAAATACTGAGCACAAGAAGGATCCGGTAATGTCCGATTACCTGCAGTACTTTTTTCAGCGTTCCGGAATGATGGCCGGTCTTTTTTACTGTTCCGCTCATGCCAGCACCTCCTTTCCCGCATTTTCTCTCTCCGTACGAACCCTCTTCTGTTCCACAGGCCTTTCCTCCGGAAACTGAGAGTAATATATCTCCTGATACAGTCCGCAGTTCCTCATCAGTTCTTCATGGGTCCCCTTTCCTGCCAGATGCCCGTCATCCAGAACCAGGATGAGATCTGCTTCCCGGATGCTGGAAGTTCTCTGAGACACGATAAATACCGTCATCTCTCCCTCCCACTCACGGATGGCACGTCTTAAGCCTGCATCTGTGGCAAAATCTAGGGCACTGGCCGAGTCATCCAGAATCAGGATCTTCGGATCCCCCACCAGCGCTCTGGCGATCGTCAGTCTCTGACGCTGCCCGCCGGAAAAGTTCTTTCCGTTCTGTTCCACGACTGCCTCAAGCTGTCCCTCTTTCTTTTCCACCACTTCTCGGGCCTGGGCTGTCTCAAGGGCCCTCCAGATTTCTTCCTCCGAAGCATCTCCTTTCCCCCAGCGCAGATTATCCCGGATCGTTCCTTTGAACAACACCGCTTTCTGAGGAACGATACCCATCATACGGATCAGTTCTTCTCTTGGATATTCCTTTACATCCCGCCCATTCACCAGCACACGTCCTTCTGTGGCGTCATAAAATCTGGGAATCAGATTCACCAGAGTCGTTTTTCCGCTTCCGGTTCCTCCGATGATTCCCACAGTCTGACCTCTTTTCACTTCAAAAGAGATCCCCTCTATGGCTGTTTCCTTGGCGTTCTCATAGGAAAAGGATACCCTGTCAAATGTAAGGACCGTATCCCGATTCGCTTCATCTCTTTCCTTTTTTTCTGACGCTTCCTGTACAAATTCCATTCCCGGATCCACATCCAGCACCCGGGCGATCCTGTCTGCACAGGCCACCGATTTATTGATGGTAATGATCAGAGATGCCAGCTTGATCAGCTCCACAATGATCTGTGCCATATAATTATAGAGCGCCACCACATCTCCCTGCTGTAGATTTCCCAGATTTACCTGTATTGCGCCCACATGAATCAGTATAATGGTAGCACAATTGATCAGGAGAAACGTGAGCGGATTCATCAGCGCAGAGATCTTCCCCACAAACTCATTCATCTTTGTAAGACGGTCATTCTCCTCATCGAATTCCTTTATCGAATCCTGTTCCTTGCAAAACGCCCGCACCACACGGACTCCCGTAAGATTCTCTCGGGTCACCGACAGCACACGGTCAAGGGCCGCCTGCGCTTTTCGAAACAGCGGGATACTGATCAGCATGATTCCAAACACCACTACGCTCAGAATGGGAATCGCCGCCGCAAATACCAGTGCACATTTTGCATCAATGGTAAATGCCATGATCATGGCGCCAAACACAATAAACGGACTGCGAAGGAGCAGCCGAAGCGTCATATTGATTCCCGTCTGTACCTGATTCACATCGCTGGTCATCCTGGTGATCAGTGTATCGGTTCCCAGGGTATCCAGTCTGGAATAGGACAGATTCTGGATATGATCAAACAGGGCCTGTCGCAGCTTCGTAGCTGCACCCACACTTGCTTTCGCCGAAAACCACTGTGATGTAAAGGAAAATCCAAGGCCCAGGGCCGCCAACAGGATCAGAAACAAAAAATACCGGAGTATCGCACCTTTGTCACCCGCTCCGATACCCCGATTGATAATTCCCGCCACAAT
>JAEDFS010000030.1 GCA_016297895.1 Marvinbryantia sp. | reverse complement strand
GACAGATTACGAAAGCCATGAAGCTGGTATCCACCGTAAAACTGCAGAAGACCAGAACAAGGGCGGAGCAGGCAAAGCCTTATTTCAATATGATGTATGAGACGGTGACCAATATTCTGTCCAGATCGGGACAGATCAGTCATCCGTTCCTTCAGTCAGGAAAATCCGGAAACAAATGCATCATTGTCATTACCTCCAACAGAGGTCTGGCAGGCGGTTACAATTCCAACGTCAATAAGCTGGTAACCGAAAGCGGATTTGAAAAAGACAGCGTGAAGCTGATCACCATCGGACGAAAAGGAAGAGAATATCTGGAAAAGAGGGGATATGAAGTTAGTGCTGATTACAGCGATGTGATCAATAATCCCATGTTTTCCGATGCCAGAGAGATCAGCGAACGGGTTCTTACGGATTTTACAGAAGGAAAGATCGGGGAGATCTATATCGCCTATACGTCCTTTAAAAACACTGTGGTTCATGAGCCGAAGCTGATGAAGCTGCTGCCCATGGAGTTTTCCGAGGAGGAACTTACAAAATCTGAAGAAACGTCGGGACAAAATGTGCCCATGAATTATGAGCCCAATGAACAGGAATCTCTTGACGTGATCGTACCGAAGTATGTGACCAGTATCCTGTTCGGAGCGCTGATCGAAGCCACCGCCAGTGAAAACGGGGCCAGAATGCAGGCAATGGATTCTGCCACCAGTAATGCGGAAGAGATGATCGAACAGTTATCCCTGCAGTATAACAGAGCACGTCAGGGCTCGATCACACAGGAATTAACAGAAATTATCGCCGGGGCCAATGCCATCAGCTAGGCACTGCGGCGCAGACAAGAATGGTCCGGTTCCGAGAGAAAACTGCTTTCGGCCGGACAGTAATAAAGGAGTGAGAGAAAAAGAATGTCAGAACAAACCAAAGGCAAAATCACTCAGGTCGTTGGTGCGGTACTGGATATCCGGTTTCCGGAGGGAAACCTTCCCAGCATCTATGACGCAATCCGGATCGACACGGGAAGAGGAACTACTCTGGTGGTAGAAGTTGCCCAGCATCTGGGCGATGATACCGTAAGATGTATTGCCATGGGCCCCACCGACGGACTGGTGCGCGGGATGGAAGCGGTATCTACCGGAGCCCCCATTTCCGTACCGGTAGGTGAAAAAACCCTGGGACGTATCTTTAACGTGCTGGGAGAACCCATTGATAATAAAGAGGCACCCACAGATGTGAAGTATTTCCCGATTCACCGGGAAGCACCGGATTTTGAGGAACAGGCAACTTCTACTGAGATGCTGGAGACCGGTATCAAAGTCGTTGACCTTCTCTGTCCTTATCAGAAGGGAGGAAAGATCGGTCTGTTTGGCGGAGCCGGTGTAGGAAAGACGGTTCTGATTCAGGAACTGATCCGAAACATCGCAACAGAGCACGGCGGTTATTCGGTATTTACCGGTGTAGGCGAGCGTACCCGTGAAGGAAATGACCTGTATCATGAAATGACAGATACCGGAGTTATCAATAAGACGACCATGGTATTCGGTCAGATGAACGAGCCGCCCGGAGCACGTATGCGTGTGGGACTTACCGGACTTACCATGGCGGAATACTTCCGTGATGAGGGCGGTAAGGATGTGCTGCTGTTTATTGACAATATTTTCCGTTTTACCCAGGCAGGTTCCGAGGTGTCCGCACTTCTTGGACGTATGCCTTCGGCAGTAGGGTATCAGCCCACGCTGCAGACAGAGATGGGTGCGCTCCAGGAGCGTATCACTTCTACCAAGCACGGATCCATTACCTCTGTACAGGCAGTTTATGTGCCTGCAGATGACCTGACTGACCCGGCGCCGGCAACCACATTTGCACATCTGGATGCAACCACCGTTTTGTCCAGATCTATTGTAGAGCTTGGTATCTATCCGGCAGTGGATCCGCTGGATTCTACATCCAGAATTCTGGATCCCCGTGTGGTGGGAGAAGAGCATTATGCAGTGGCACGAGGCGTACAGGAGATCCTTCAGAGATACAAAGAACTTCAGGATATTATCGCAATCCTGGGTATGGATGAACTTTCTGAAGAAGAAAAACTGATCGTAAGCCGTGCCAGAAAGATCCAGAGATTCCTTTCACAGCCTTTCCATGTGGCTCAGCAGTTTACCGGTCTGGAAGGACGCTATGTGCCCATCAGCGAAACCATCCGGGGATTCCGGGAGATACTGGAAGGCAAGCATGATGACATTCCGGAAAGCTGTTTCCTGAATGCAGGAACCATTGATGATGTCATTGCCCGTGTGAAGTAGGTGAGCGTATGGCAGATGATAAAATGTTTGAACTGAATATCATTGCCCCCGAACGCATTTTTTATCAGGGAAAGGCCAGCATGGTGGAACTGACAACCAGCGAGGGAGAGGTGGGAATCTATAAGAACCATATTCCCATGACCATGCTGATCGTACCGGGAATCGTGACGATCACGGAGGCGGATGGACAGAAGAAAGCTGCGATCCACAGCGGTTTCATGGAAATTCTGCAGGACAAGATCACCATTATGGCGGAGATTGCGGAATGGCCGGAGGAGATCGATGAGAATCGTGCAAAAGAGGCTCAGATTCGGGCGGAACGACGTCTGAAGATGAAAGATCCCCAGGTGAATGTGGGACGTGCAGAGATGGCTCTTAGAAAAGCACTGGTGCGTCTGGAACTGAAGGGGCAGAAATAAAAACAGAACAGGGCGTATCGTTTCCGAACTGTTTTTCAGTGGGGAACGGACGCCCTGTTTTTTATTCCCCCGAGCAACGAGCCAAGTAGCCGCACTTGTGCGGATATTTGGCGATTGCCGCACGGTCTTTGATTAACAAGGAAATGCGAACTATCAGATTATTCATACCCGACTTCCACCAGGGTAAGCCCCCTTGCAGGAACGGTAAATCCTGCCTGGGAACGGTCTCTGGCCAAAATCAGTTCCGGGATACTGTCTGCATCCCGCTTCCCAAGTCCCACTTCCAGCAGAGTTCCGGTCATGATCCGGATCATATAATAGAGAAATCCATTTCCGTGATAGGTGATCCGCAGTTCGCCGGGAAACTCTTCAAAGTCAATGGAATCCACCCGACGGACGGTGGATTTTTTTGTTTTCCGGGCACAGAAGCTTTGAAAATCATGCTCCCCAATCAGGTAAGAAGCAGCCCTTTTCATTGCATCCCTATCCAGAGATTCTGTAAATGGATACAGATATTTCCGGTCAAATACATGAAGGGACGGATCTGTGGCGATCCGGTAGCAATATGTCTTGGCAGTGGCATTAAGGCGGCTGTGAAATCGGGGAGGCATCTCCTGCACAGACAGAATACCGATATCTTCCGGCAGCCAGGTGTTAAGATAAGAACGGATTTCTTCAACAGAATAAGAGGTATCCAGATGGACATTTGCCACCTGCCCCAGGGCATGGACTCCTGCATCGGTGCGTCCGGCTCCATGGATCTCCACTTCCGTGCCGGTCATGCGGCTTAAGACATCCTCGATTTTTCCCTGTATGGTGTTGTCGGTAGACTGCTGACGCTGCCAGCCGTTGTAGCGGGTACCGTCGTATTGAATGAGCATTCGATAGTTCATGGTGGCCTCCTGAGTGTCTTTTTTTGATTATATCGAAAAGAGGGTGGAAGTTCCAGTAATATTTGAAACTGATGGCAAAACGGTTACGATGATTGTAACACGAAACAAACAAAAAAGAGACAGAATAATACTTTACCAAATCCGCAAAAAATGATACCAAATCCGCAATGAATATCTTTTTGAAGGGGATAACTGGTAGAATCATATTGGATACGAAAACTTTGATTGGAGGAATGATTTATGAACGTTTGTGACAACAACAGACCTTGCCCGTGTACTTATGACTGCCCACGCCATGGGAAATGCTGCGCCTGCGTGGCACACCACCGTGACAATAATGAGGGTGTTCCGGGATGCTTCTTTTCCAAAGAAGCGGAGGCAACCTACGACAGGAGCATTGAGAATCTGGCAAGGGATCATGGGTTACTGCAATAAATTTTAGAAAGACAGGTGAGTTATTAAGTGGACATAAGGGAAATCATTTATAAAACCCTGATTGCCGGGGATTCATACATAACTCTGCTGAAAGGACTGGGTGTGACATTACAGATTTCCCTGTTATCGGTGGTGCTTGGGACGCTTTTGGGAATGGTGGTCTGTGCGATGCGGGGAAGCCGGTTCTGGATGATACGTCAGATTGCGGCAGGGTATATAGCCATACTCAGGGGAAGCCCGGTTCTGCTGCTTTTGATGCTGATGTACTATGTGGTGTTTGCCGGAAGCAATGTGTCTGCAGCCATAGTAGCCGTGGCGGCATTTTCGCTTCACATGAGCGCTTATACAGCAGCCTGTTTCTATTCTGCCATCTCAGCGAGCGATGCCATGCAGGCTGAGGCAGCAAGAACGCTGGGATTTTCCAAATGGCAGGCATTTACCTTGATTACATTGCCGCAGGCGGCAAACATAGCAAAAGGAACCTATCAGTCTGCGATTGTCACCCTGATTCAGTGGACCAGCGTGGTTGGCTATGTCACCATTACCGATTTGACAAGAGTCATTAACAATATCGGAAGCCGCACGATGCAGCCTCTCTTTATGATCCTGGTGGGACTGCTGCTTTATCTCGGTATGGCCTATATCTGCTATGGCATATTTGCCCTGGTGGAAAGGCTGGTGGTATTGAAAAAGAAGAGGAGAATGAAGGTATGAGCATGATCCGGGTGGAAAATCTTTCCAAATCCTTCGGCTCCTTACAGGTACTTAAGGATGTGAATCTGACAGTTGAAAAAGGGGAGCGGATTGTCATTATCGGTGGTTCGGGCTGTGGAAAAAGCGTATTCCTTCGATGTATGGATTTACTGGAAACGCCGGACAAGGGAACTGTTTTTATTAAAGATGACGAATTGACATCACCGAAAGCGGACTTGAACCGTATCCGGCGCAAAGTAGGGATGGTCTATCAGGGGTTTCATTTGTTTTCCCACATGAATGTGTTGGATAACATTACGCTCGCACCGATAAAACTTCTTGGCCTGTCACGGGCAGAGGCTGAAAAGAAAGCGGAAACGCTTTTGGAGATGGTGGGCCTATTAAGTAAGAAATATATGATGCCAGAGGTTCTCTCAGGCGGACAGAAACAGAGAATCGCTATTGTACGCTGTCTGGCAATGGAACCGGATGTTATGCTTTTTGACGAACCGACCTCGGCACTTGACCCTACCATGGTCGGAGAAGTGCTTGCAACCTTGCGGCTTCTGGCAAAACAGGGGATGACGATGGTGATTGTTACCCATGAAATGGACTTCGCAAGGGAGATTGCAACCAGGATTCTTTACTTGGATGAACAGGGCATCTATGAAGAAGGAACGCCCCGGGAAATTTTTGATGCTCCGCAAAAAAAGAACACCAGGGATTTCATCCACAAGATGAAATATTTCTCGTGGCATATTGAAAGCCGGGATTTTGATTTCATGCAGCTTCAGGGAAATATCCGCAGCTTCGCCGGGAGGTATGGGATGGACGAAAAAAGGACCAATCGTCTTTTGCTCTGTACGGAGGAGCTTATCTGCGAAATGTTGGACTATGGACAGTCCGATGCTTGTGTGGATATACAGATACAGATTTCCTTTGACGAGCGTGACAGATGTGCGGTCATCGGACTTCGCTGCAGAGGGGCAAAATACAATCCCTTTGAAGAAGAGGCAGAAGAAGACAGCGGAGGATAAGAATATTCAGTGCGGCATCATGAATTGGTAGGAGCCTTCAGATCTGGAGATATTTCCAAAGCCCGCGCTGGGAGAATGGAAAGAATACAATAGCCTTACAACGATGATTTTGGATTTGAATGCCGGAAATATTGAGTATCTCCTTGTGCCGTCTTCGGTAGCGAACTATCTGAAAGCTCAGGATGATTCATTGACCGTTGCTCCGGGCGGCGCCGGTGTCCCTACGGAAATACGAATGGCAGTCCGCTCAGAAGATACAGAGCTTCACCAGCTCTTGCGGAAAGGCATTCAGACACTTCGTAAGGATGGAACTCTTGATAAACTTATTGAAACCTATATCACAAACATTTCGATAAGCGACTCCGGGGAAGACATACAAAGAGAAAAAACCTATGTAGTAGGTGTGACCGGAGATTTGCCGCCGATGGATTATGTGGCTGCGGACGGAGTGCCGGCAGGCTTTAATGTTGCGTTAATGAATGCAATTGGGGAGGCGTTGGATGTTTCCTTTACCTTCGTGCAGGTTGATGCGGATGCCCGGCTGTCTGCTTTGAGCTCCGGCAAGATTGATGTGATTTTCTGGTATGGTAATGTGCAGGGATACACTTCAGAGAGGGAAGATTTGCTGATTACGGATGAATATTATACGGATATGGTTTCTTATGTGACGAAGTCCTTTGATATGGACAAGATTCTGGAAGCGATGAAAAAACAATAAAACGTACGTCCTAAACAATTGAATCAACATCAGAGAAAGGAACACTGCAAATGACGAGGAGATTTGAACTATCAGAACAAGGAATTATTGAAGCTCTAGAATTCCTTGGAGACGAGCTTCACAGGAAGAAAATATCTGAAAAGGATTGCATCAAAACCAGACTTCTGGCAGAAGAATGCTTATTTAAATTAAAAAAAGATGCGTCCGAGAAAACGACTTTCGAAATATGGATTCGCTCTGTTTTGGGCAGTGTAACCACAAAAATCAAATGTAAAGGGAAAGAAATCAATTTTACGGATGCTTTGGCATTAAGCGGGACGGATTTTGAGAATGCTTTTGATGACGAAATGGACGACAATGCCGTTGAAATGATCCAGAATATGCTGTTAAAGGGCTTTGCCGATAAATTCAAGATCTCTCGCAAAAAGAACATTAATTATATTGATATTATTACAAAGAAAGATCCACAGATGACGTTATATGTCACGTTGTCGGCAATTGTTCTGGCTGTTGTTGTGGGATTATGCATGCGTCTTTTCTTAAGTGAAAATATCTACAATGGATTTTGCAATACGGTACTGCAGCCGGTAAAAACCATTTATATGAATCTGCTTTCCATGATTGTGGGACCGGTTGTGTTTCTTTCCATGATTACCTGTATGATGCAGTTCTCGGATTTGCGCAGCTTTGGGCGAATCGGGGGAAAGACAATGGGAATTTATATGTTTACCAGCTTAATTGCCGGTATTACCGGAATCGGGGTTTTTTATC
Source organism: Marvinbryantia sp. (assembly GCA_016297895.1). Classification (GTDB taxonomy): domain Bacteria; phylum Bacillota; class Clostridia; order Lachnospirales; family Lachnospiraceae; genus Marvinbryantia. Next base: position 15,765 of record JAEDFS010000030.1, on the reverse strand, counting down.
TGTTTCAGCCTGGCACAGAAGGCAGTTTTGTATCGATGATTACAAAACAGGAAACTGTCAGCACGACAATTTCCTTTATTGATACGATTATCAAAATTTTCCCAAGCAATATTGTGGGTGCTTTTTACGACAATGATGTCCTTCAGATATTAATCATGGGTATGTTTATGGGGGTTGTTGCCAACTTGATTGGAGAAAAGGGAAAGATACTTCAAGATTTCTTTGAGGCAATGAATGAACTGTTTCTGAAAATGGTGATGCTGCTTGCAAAACTGATTCCATTGATTACATTTTGTTCAGTTATGATTTTGATTCTGACTACCGGTACGGATGCATTGTTATCCTTATTAGCTCTGATTGGAACCTTATTAGTGGGACTGGTTGTGTTGATTTTTACCTACTCAATCATGATTTTACTAATAGCGAAAGTGAGTCCTTTTCCATTCCTGAAGCGCTATGTTCCGACTGCACTGAATGTATTTTCCCTGAGCTCTTCCAGTGCATCTATGCCGCTTAATATGGATTTTTGCAAAAAAATAGGAATATCCCAGCGTGTTTATTCCTTTACTATTCCATTTGGAGCCACGATCAATATGGATGGTGCGATGGTCGCTTTTATGACAGGAGTTCTGTTCATGGCAAAAACATTTGGCGTCGCGATTGATTCCAGTCACATTATCATACTGGTTGTGTCCGGTCTGCTGTTATCCATGGCTACTCCGGGAGTTCCGGGCTCTGCTCTTGTAGCCTGTACCGTTCTTTTGAATCAAATGGGAGTGCCGATGGACTGCCTGCCTTTGGTTATGATCTACCTCACAATTACGGATATGATCTGTACGGTATCCAATACGACCGGAGACGTTGCCGCCAGCGTAATCGTTGCAAGCACTGAAAAAATGCTGGATAAGGATAAATATTATCAGCAGGATTAATTATGTGCGTGACCCATCACAGACAGAGATTGTATTTAATTGTACAACAGAGGAGTTTGAAGAATATTTAACGAATCATGGAGGTGATAAAGAATGCGAAAAATAATTACATTATGTTTGACGGTTGTCTTGGCAGCTGCCTGTCTGGCAGGCTGCTCCCCAAAGAAAAATAATCCGGTGGAAGGAAAAAAAGTAGCGTATATCATGTATATGTCTTCCTCTTCCATTTTTGAGATGTGGTCGGAGTCCTTTACAAAGACGGCAGAAGCCCTCGGCATGGAGGCGGACACTTTTTTCTGCGGGGATAGTGATGAGGAATGGAAAAACAGAATTTTGCAATGCGCAAAAGATGGCTATGACGGACTGTTAGTGTCACATGGCGGAGTAGATTTTGCTTGGGAGTTTCTGACGGAAGTATTGGACAAATACCCGAATCTGAAAATTGCAACCTTTGATACCTCTTTCAGAGATGAAAACGAAAATACGAAAACGATTGACGGTGTGGTTCAGTTGTTCCAGCAGGATTCCGGACTTGCGGCAGTTCTGGTGGAGGAGATCCTGTCTATGTATCCGGAAAAGGCTGAGAAAAAAGAACCGGTTCATATCCTGCAGGTACAGGAGGAGAACTACATTATTGCTTTTGACCGCCGCCAGGTTGGTTATCAGCTTTACGAAGCAGTGGGACAAATCAGGACGCTGGAGCAAATGGCTCCGGAAGATCATCTAAATCCTGTATCTTCCATGCAGGAAGTGGCAAAGAAAGTGATTGAAAAATATAATGAGGGTGAAATAGACGCGATATGGTGCTGCTATGATGCCTACGCCCGGGGAGTATATCAAGCGCTGCGGGAATTAGGCAGCGATATTCCTATGGTATCGGTAGATATCTGTGATGAGGATATTCAGTTTATGGCGGAAGGGAAAAACTGGAAAGCCTGCGCCACGACCAACTGGATGCTGAACGGAGAGTTTGCCTGCCGTGTGCTGGCATTGGAAATGGCCGGACAGTATGACGATATCAAGGCAGCTTCCAGCTATTATGAAAGCCCGGGAATGTGGATGGAGATTCCATCCGTGGTGGTGACGCAGGAACAGGTTATGTCTGGACAGGATATTACAGTAAAAAATCTTTCGGATGTAGCAGAGGATGCTTATACGGACAGAGACTTTATGCCGTCCTGTGACTGGATGGATTCTGCCCTTAAAGATTAAACATAAACGATATTCTATTTTGGAGGTAAATCATGAACATTCAAAAAACAGTAACCGAAACCACTTTAGCGGTTAAATTGGAGGGGAGATTAGATACCACAACTTCCCCGAAGCTGGAGGAAGAACTCAGGGGCAGATGCTTCTAAAGAATGTAAGCGAAACAATTATGGAAGTGTTTGAGGTTACTGGTTTTTCGGATATTTTAACCATCGAGTAAGGCATAAAACCAGGAAGTTAAAGGAGAAAAAAGATGTATGATTAGCAATCGCAGTGAAAAATTCAGTCTGTCTGCACAGACGATTGATGAAGTATCCTCAATCTGTGTACAGGCACTTGAGGAGGCGGGGGCAGATAAAAAGGACATTATCCGCATCCGCCTGTCCCTTGAGGAGATTCTCGGCATCTGGCTTGAATCTTTGGAGGGAGCTTTGGTCCATGTGGACTGTGGTCGAAGATTTGGACGGACTTTTCTAAAAGTGAGTGTAGATGGCCCCTGCATGGACGCATGGGAGAAGGATAACGAGGCATATTTCATCAGCAGCCATATGCTCTCGCAGGCAGGGCTGTCGTTTTCATACGCTTATAAGAACGGAAAAAACTGCCTGGTCTGTAACCCTAAGAAAAAATCATCCATAGGGCAGATGGCTCTGCTTTTGGGCGCACTCATTCTGGCGGTTGTTCTGGGAGCTGCCGCAAGGCTTTTTCCGGGAATACAGAGCTTGGTCCCCCAGGTCACGCAGCCCCTGTTTAATATGATTCTTGGAGCTCTCCGCGCAGTTTCCTCCCCGTTGGTTTTTCTTGCGGTCTGCTGCGGGATCGTGAGTATCGGCGATCTGACGGTGGTAGGAAACATTGGCAAAAAGCTGATTTTAAGAATGATTGCCGGAACATTTGCTTTAGGGGCAGTCATGGCATTTGCTGGATGCCTGTTGTTTCCGGTTGTCACAGAAGCAGGAAGTGAAATTACCGGCAATTTCTCGGAAATCTATCAGATGGTGCTGGGAATCGTGCCCTCGGATATTGTCTCGCCGTTTCTGAACGGGAATGCGCTGCAGCTTGTCTTCCTGGGAATCTGCGTGGGAGCCGTTCTGCTGATTCTGGGCGAGCGGATGTCGGCAGTACAAAATACCCTGATGCAGGCGAACGAGGCCATACAGTTTCTGATGGGCGCACTGGGAAAAATCGTTCCGCTGTTCGTGTTTTTAAGCCTTTTCAACCTAATGCTGTCTGATTTTGACAGCGGGTTTTTAAGCCTGTTTAAGGTGTTTGCTATTGCAATTCCAGGGTGTTTTCTGCTGACATTATTTTATGTACTTGCGGCGGCGGTGTGGCTGTCTGTAAGCCCCATCCTTCTGATGCGGAAAATGCTGCCGACTTATCTGATTGCCTTGACGACGGCTTCCTCGGCCGCCGCCCTTGCGACGAATCTGGCGACATGCGAAAAGGAACTGGGTATTCCCAAAAAGGTGGCGGATTTTGCCATTCCGCTGGGTCAAGTCCTTTACAAGCCGGGCTTTGTGGTCGGTTTTTTTTCTCTGGCTCTGTGCATGGCTGAGAATTATCATGTTCCCATTACACCACAGTTCCTCATGATGGCGGTTTTAACCATTGGGCTTCTTTCCATGGCGACACCGCCGATTCCCGGCGGGGCGCTTTCCATATTCACCGTTATGTTTGTGCAGCTCGGCATTCCTAGTGAAGCGATCGCCCTCGCAGTCGCAATCAATGCAGTTCTCGACTTTTTTATGACGTCTGCCGGCCTTGCCTGCCTGCAGGTTCAGGTGACGCTTGCGGCGAACAGTGTCGGGATGCTGGACGAAAATATGCTGAAAAGAATCGGGTCATAATCGGACTTAAGGATTTCGGAATCGTGGTGGCGGTGCTGTTTGCCGTTAAGTTCTATGTGACACATTAGAGTGGCTATAATCTCACAGCGTAATCACAAGCTTAAACCAGCCGCCCTGTGCACTGAAAGCATAAAAAGCGTTATGCTTTTCGCAGAAAGCCATAATGGAGCGCGTGCCTATTCCGTGGTTGGATTCATGCGGCTTGGGAAGCCCGTTCCTTCTAAAGGAAATCTGCCCATAGTAAGGATTTTCAATCTCAAACATGAACTGCGGCTTATGGATGCACCGGATGATGATTTTTCGCTCATTTTCCGGAAGTCTCTCACAGGCGTGTATGGCATTTTCCAGGGCATTGGCAAAGCAGATGCTAAGCTCGGCGGAATCGACGGGCAGCGTTTCCGGAAGGGAAAGCCTCCGCTCCACCGTAATGCCGGAACGCTTGGCACGGTTGAAATAGGATGTGAGCGTGGCGTTTAATATCGGATCGTTACAATACCGGGCAGATGCGGCATTGACGCTTTGTGCGGATGCTTCTTCTATGTAATCAAGAATCGCCTGGGTATTTCCTTCCGTTGCAAGCATGGCAACGGCAGACAGCATCTGCCGGATGTCTCGCCTTGCATTTTCTACCGCATCTGCTTTTCTTTCGGTGTCCTTTGCCTGTTTCCGGATGTTCTCTATCTGCAGTTTTAAAAGCTCGCGGTTCTGCTCCTCCATCTGGTACCGATACTGGAGCAACAGGTATTGGAAGATGGCAAAGTAGACGATGAGGAAGACGGCAGCTGATAAGGAGAACAGGATGAGAAAGGGTGCGTTCTGTGTATAATGTGCCGGGAAGAGCACGATCGCCATGGCAAACAGGAAAAAGGAGCAGGGAATCGTCGCAAGAACCCGCCAGCTCCCGGCAACCGTGTCAGCAATATGCAGGAAGGCATTCCTAAGCAAGATCCATTCCAGCAAAATCGTGGCAAAGTAGACGATGAGGAGCAACAGGGGATTTGTCATGGTGCTGCTGCCAAGCAGCGTGTTCAGCAGGGTCACGCTGACAAGCAGGTAAAGGGATAAAACAAGTTGTGACAGACAGCAGAAAATATGCCTGGAAAGGGTCGTGTCCGCAATCAGGTAGGTTATAATCACTCCTGGAATGGAAATCGTAAATATGGCGCCGCGCAAAAAGAAAAGGAAGCCAAAGAAGCGTATGTAAAGGAAGGAAAGGGCGATTGCATAAACGGCATATCCGCAGAAAAAAAGTAGATTTTTCATTTTATTTTCCGTGATCCTGCTGGTGGCAACGATCATGCCCAGCGTGCCGAAGATGGCGATCAGGATTCTGCTTGTCTGGTATGCGATATTGTTATCAAAAATCATGCCTTGCCCTCCTTTGATTTCTATAATATCACTATAATCTGAAACCAGCCGCTTTCCGCCTTGAACGAACAATTGGCACCATTCCTGTCGCAGAATGCTACTATGGAGCGGACGCTGTTAATCAGGCTGCCATCCGGCGGTGTCGGAAGCCCCTTTTTATCGAACTTCATTTTACCCTGAATGGGACAGGCAACCTCAAACATCAGCCTTGGGCGGTGGCTGCATCGGACAGTCAGCTTCCTTTCCTTTTCAGGGAGCTTTTCACAGATATGTATGGCACTTTCCAGTATATTAGCAAAGCAGATGGCAAGCTCGGCACCGTCCACCGGAAGGGTGTCCGGAATGGAAAGCGAGGTTTCCAGCGCAATGCCCATCTCCTTTGCTGACGCAAGGTAACCCGTGAGCGTGGCATCTAAAATGGGATCGCCGCAATAGTGCAGGGGGGTTGGAATATCACGGGAAAGCCCATCCGTATTCTCGATAAAATCAAGGATTGCCTGGGTATCGCCGCTTTCTGCCAGGGAGGCAATCGTGGAGAGCATGTGGCGCAAATCGTGCCGAATGATTTTTGTCTGTTTTGCAAGAGCCTCAATACCGGCATTTTCCCTGCGTATGTTTTCCACCTGATGCTCTAAAAGTGCTCTGTTCTGTTCTGCCTGCAGCCTGCCGTACTGCATGAACAGGTAGCTTCCGATAGAAAGGTAGACGGTGATGATAACGACGCCGAGCAGGTAAAGCAAAAGAATGCTTGTCGGCCGTTTTGTATAATGCTCCGGATAAAGGGCAGTTGTCAGGAAAAGGATGATGAATGCGCAGGGAATCAGGGCCAGAATGCCCCAGCCCTTTTTGACCATGCGAACAAAATCAAGCCAGATATGCCGCATACAGTAAAAATCAAACAGCACCACAGGCAGATAGAAAAGAATGCGCAGCAGAATATCTGATAGCTCGGTTCCGTGCAGGGCGGTATTGATCAGGGTAACTGTGGCGGCAATGTACAGGGAAACCAGAATATGTGTCACATGGGAAAATGTAAGTCTTGCGAACGGCTCGTCAGAAACAGTATACAAAAGAAGAACCGTCGGGCACGATATAGTAAGGATAAATCCCCTCAGTAACTGCTCCCAACCCAAAAGAATAAGAATAAGGTAGGTGGAAAGAACAGTAAAGACGGCATAGCCGGAAATCATCGCAATAATCACTGACTTTTTTCTGACAACCTTAAAATTTGTTGTGGAAAACATCATGGCCATCGTGCCTGCATAGGTAACCAGGATTTTCAGGGCTAAAAAGGTGAGGTTGTCTTCAAAGAGCATGGTATCTTCCTCCATTCAGCCAGAAGGCAGCCCACTCCTTTTTGACAGCATCATACATACGGCGCGGTATGGGCACATGCAGGTTTCCGGTCAAAATCATGTCTGTCTTTGTGACCTGGGTGACATGGGACAGGTTTACAACGAAAGATGACCCCACAAGGATCATCCCATTATGGGAGAGCAGATCGGTTGCCGCCTCCTTAAAGGAACCGTTGAAGGTAATGCCGGTCAGGATGGTATCATCCGTCAGGTAGTAATAAATCTGTTTTCCGGTGCGTTCTGCATACAGGATATCGGCGATGGGAAGGATACGGATGCTGTCTGCGGTTTTCACGGGAACCATCTTCTGCATGGCCCGGGAAAAGAAAGAAAATGCTTTGTCAAGGCTCTGAAAAAAGAGCACCTCATCTATGGGCTTTAAGAGGTAATCAAAGGCATCCACCCGGTAAGAGTCCAGCGCAAAGTCCGGGGAGGTGGTAAGGTAGAAAAACATCCCCTGATCGTCACGCCTGCGCAGAGCCGTTCCAAGCTCTATGCCGTCTATTTCTGGCATAATGCAGTCAAGGATATAGAGGTCGAAGCCACCGTATTCGTCCACATGGTTTAAAAGCTCTTTCCCGGAATAAAAAGACGACAGCAGAAAGGAGCAGCCGGGATTTGCCTGCTTGTATTGTCCAATCAGTTTTACGATTGTTTCGTGGCATGCTTTTTCATCATCGCATAATGCAATCCGCAAGGTTTTCGCCTCTTTTCTGAATCGAACTTCGTGGCGTTCGATATTTTTCTCTTATTGTAGCAAAGAAAAAAATGTGCGTCAACGAACTGGTGTTTACCCCAAAATGATATTTTTGACCATCACCGAAAGGATATTTGTACCCTGTTCATCTCAGTCGAGGAGAAAATGCTATCTGCTGCCGGGCGAAGGTTCATATCCGACTTCTACTAGGGTAAGCCCCCTTGCAGGAACGGTGAATCCTGCCTGGGAACGGTCTCTGGCCAAAATCAGTTCCGGGATACTGTCTGCATCCCGCTTCCCAAGTCCCACTTCCAGCAGAGTTCCGGTCATGATCCGGATCATATAATAGAGAAATCCATTTCCATGATAGGTGCTCCGCAGTTCGCCGGGAAATTCTTCAAAGTCAATGGAATCCACCCGGCGGACGGTAGACTTTTTTGTTTTACGGGCGCAGAAGCTCTGAAAGTCATGTTCTCCAATGAGATAAGAGGCAGCCTTTTTCATCTCATCCCTATCCAGAGATTCTGTAAATGGATACAGATATTTCCGGTCAAACACATGAAGGGACGGATCAGTGGCGATCCGGTATCGGTAGGTTTTGGAGGAGGCATTAAGGCGGCTGTGGAATCGGGGCGGCATCTCCTGCACAGACAGAATACCGATATCTTCCGGCAGCCAGGTGTTGAGATAAGAACGGATTTCTTCAACAGAATAAGAGGTATCCAGAGGTGAAAAATAATGATTGATTCTGGCTATAAATACTTGTATAATCACAAAAGCATAGGAATTTTCTTTACATAGGATCTTTATTTGATGTACGGGTTCCGGCATCAATGGAATATATGAGGAGGAAGAAGGAGCATGATCAGAAAGGAATTGAACAGCGGATTTCAGATCCGAATTGCGGGCAAACCGGAATGGTATTCCATGTCCGTGCCCGGATCCGCTATGGATACGTTTTGCAGAGAAGGAATTCTGCCGGATCCTTATTACGGTACAAATGAATATGAAGTAAGAGAGTTTTTCAGAAATGACTTTGAGATTCGTGGAAGTTTCCGGGTCTCCGGGGAAGAGTATGAGAAAGAGCAGATTCTGATGATCTTTCATGGCGTGGATACCGTGGCAGATATTTTCCTGAATGGAAAGAAGCTGGGGCATGTGGAAAATATGCACAGGGTCTATCCGTTTTCTGTAAAGGACTGGGTGAAAGAAGGGGAAAATGTACTGGAGCTGCATGTGAAGTCCCCCATTGCGTTCATGGAAGGCTATCAGCCGGCAAAGGGCCGAGAGATCCATATGGTAAATACAGGAACGATGCCGGGCAGCCAGTATATCAGAAAGAGCCATTCCATGTTTGGATGGGACTGGGGTCCCCAGCTTCCGGATGCGGGAATTTTTCGTAAAATCGAACTGGCAAGCTTTTGCGAATCAAGACTTCTGGATACTTTTATCCGTCAGAGACATGAAGAGGGAAAGGTGACTCTGGTGATGGAAACTGCTCTGGAAGGATCCGGACAGGTGTCTTATCAGGTACTGGATCCTCAGGAACAGATCATCTATGAAGGAGAAGAGAAAGAGATTGGAATCAAAAATCCGGATCTCTGGTGGCCGTACGGAATGGGAGAACAGCCCCTTTATACGGTAAAGGTTCGGCTGGTTTCTGATAAGGACGGTGTGGAGGAGAAGAGTTATCGCATCGGGCTTCGGACCCTGACTGTTTCCAGAGAGGAAGATCAGTGGGGAGAAGAGTTTGCGTTTATGGTCAACGGAGTGAAGATCTTTGCAAAAGGTGCGAATTACATTCCGGATGATTGTTTCTATTCTCATATTACCAAGGAAGTCCTGGAGCGAGATGTAAAGGCAGCGGTTTTTGCCAATTTCAACTGCCTTCGTGTCTGGGGAGGAGGATATTATCCTTCCGATGAATTCTATGATCTCTGTGACGAATACGGAATCCTGGTATGGCAGGATCTGATGTTTGCATGCAATGTCTATGATCTGACGGAAGAATTTGCCGAGAATATCTGTGAGGAAGCAAAAGATAATCTCATTCGCTTCCGCAATCATGCCAGTCTGGCACTGGTCAGCGGAAATAACGAGATGGAGATCGCATGGATGGAATGGAAAGATGTGGTGGGACATGCTCCGTCACTGAAAAAGGATTATCTTCTGCAGTTTGAATATCTTTTGGCCAATGTGGTTCGGGATTATGCACCGGATACCTTCTACTGGCCGTCTTCTCCCTGTTCCGGCGGAAGCTTTGACGATCCGGGAGATGAGAACAGAGGAGACAGCCATTACTGGGATGTATGGCATGGACAGCTTCCGTTCAGTGAGTATCTGAATCACTATTTCCGGTTCTGTTCGGAGTTTGGGTTCCAGTCTCTTCCGTCTGTGAAGACCATCCGCACCTTCTCGGAAGAAAAGGACAGAAATCTGTTTTCCAGAGTCATGGAAAGCCATCAGAAGAATCCGGCGGCAAACGGAAAGATCCTTTATTATCTTTCGGAGACCTTCCGCTATCCCAACGGACTGGAGAATTTAAGCTTCTTAAGTCAGATCCTGCAGGGCTATGCCATGAAAACAGCCACCGATCACTGGCGTAGAAACAGAGGCAGATGCATGGGAAGTATCTACTGGCAGTTTAATGACAACTGGCCGGTGGCGTCCTGGTCCAGTATGGATTATTACGGAAGATATAAGGCACTTCACTATATGGCAAGAAGATTCTTCGCTCCGGTAGCGGGAAGCATTGAAAAGAAGGGTTCCCATATGGGATTCTGGATCTCCAACGAGACACTGGAACCTGTCACTGTGGAAGCGAAAGTAAGTCTGAAAACTCTGGATTTTGAGGTTCTTGATGAAGAGACTGTTACGATGACGGTGGAAGCAATGTCAGCCGGCTGTCTGAAAGAAAAGGATTACGCAGAATTGATCCGGGGCAGGGACGAGTCCGTATTTCTGAGTGTAGAGTACGTCTATGACAGGGACGGACAGGAGATCAGAGGAACCGAGTTTGAGACATTCGTTCCCATCAAACATGTGGAGCTTCAGGATCCGGGATTTGAGATTCGGGAAAATGAGGATGGAAGCCTGACGGTTTCCGCAAAATCTTTTGTTCCGTATTTTATGCTGGAAGGAACAGAAGGGGATCCGATCCTGGAAGATAATGTCATTGCATTCACTGATGACAAGCCGGTCACTTTCAGAATCTGGAAGGACAGCCGGGATAAGAAAGAGCATGCATGGATGATCTACGATGTATATCATACCTATGAAGAACAGGAGGAATAAAAATGGGACTGAAAAAAGATTTTGTATGGGGAGCAGCCACGGCTTCCTATCAGGTGGAGGGCGGCGCCTATGAAGACGGCAAGGGCCTGAATATCTGGGATGTTTTCTGCAGCGAAGAGGGACATATCTACGAAAATCAGACCGGAGATATTGCCTGCGATTCCTATCACCGTATGGAAGAAGATGTGGCAATCATGAAGAAACTGGGACTGAAAGCTTATCGTTTTTCTGTTAACTGGGCAAGAATTCTGCCGGAAGGAATCGGAACGGTAAATGAAAAAGGGCTTCAGTATTATGACAGACTGGTAGATACCCTGCTGGAAAACGGAATCGAGCCTTATATGACTCTGTATCACTGGGATCTGCCCTATGCACTCCATGAGAGAGGCGGATGGCTGAATCCGGAATCTCCGGAATGGTTTTATGAGTATGCGAAGATCATTGCAGAGCATTATTCCGACAGGGTGAAGAATTTCTTCACCCTGAATGAGCCCCAGTGTACAGCAGGTCTTGGCTATTATACCGGGGAACATGCACCGGGACTGAAGGTGAGCGCCCGTGATTTCTTTCATTTATGGCATAACCTGCTGAAGGCTCACGGACGCGGAGTGCAGGCATTGCGGGAGTTTTCGAAAGGTCCGGTAAAAGTGGGTATGGCACCCTGCGGAGCCCTTTACATTCCGGCCACAGATTCACCGGAGGATATCGAAGCGGCAAGAAAGGCTACCTTCAGCCTTCCGGAAAATTCGGTCAACGCAGCGATCTGGGATGTGGCAATGTGCTGTGATCCGGTATTCCTGGGACATTATCCGGAGGATATCATGGAGCAGTTCGGCCGGTATTTCCCCAGGATCACGGAAGAGGATATGAAGCTGATCTCACAGCCGCTGGATTTTTACGGACAGAATATGTATAATGCCGTGACGGTAAAGGCGGGAGAAGACGGGAAACCGGTCAGAGTAAAACGCTATGACGGATTTCCGAAGACGGCCATTCAGTGGCCGGTGACCCCGGAGTGCTTATACTGGGCACCGAAGTTCCTGTATGAAAGATATCAAAAGCCGTTCTTTGTAACGGAAAACGGTATGTCTTCCCATGACTGGGTGTCTCTGGACGGACAGGTCCATGACAGCAGCCGTGTGGATTTTCTGCATCGTTATCTGCGGGAACTGAAACGTGCGGCAGAAGACGGAGCGGATGTTCAGGGATACTTTGCATGGTCTCTGATGGACAATTTTGAATGGGCTTATGGTTATTCCGAACGGTTTGGACTGGTTTATGTGGATTATCAGACCCAGGAGCGGATCGTGAAAGATTCCGGAAATTATTATAAAGAAGTGATCGAGACCAATGGTGAGAACCTGTAAGAACAGGGAAAACCGAAAAAAGACTCCGGGCCATGGATTGTTTACCATGGTCCGGAGTCTTTTTATACGGTTATGTTCAAGACCAGCTTGTGAATCCCGGCGCGGGAGTCATCTCCCATCCGATATGTTTTTCTGATAGATCAGCAGAAGTCCTTTCAGCAGCAGCTCATCATCCAGGATGATATTGTGTCTGCACAGGGGGATGATGGTTCCTGCAAGGCCGCCGGTAGCAACGACTGTGGTTTTCTGTCCGAGATCTTCCTCGATACGGTCGATCATTCCGTCGATACAGGAAGCATTTCCGTACAGGATCCCGCTTTTCATACATTCAATGGTATTCTTTCCAATGAGACGTTTTGGCGGATCCAGACTGATGCGCGGAAGCTGTGAAGTGCGGCTGGTAAGTGAATCCAGAGAAACCCGCAGACCCGGTAAAATCATGCCTCCGATATAATTCTTATTCCCATCGATCACACAGATCGTAGTAGCGGTTCCCATGTCAATAATCGTTAAGGGAAGCGGATATTCGGCAATGCCGGCTACGGCGCCTACGATCAGGTCGCTGCCCACCTGAGCCGGGTTGTCCATGAGAATGTTCAGCCCTGTTTTCAGACCGGGGCCAACGATCATGGCAGTACAGCCGGTAATTTTATAAAGAGCTTTCCGAATCAGGGATGTGATCGGCGGTACAACAGAGCCGATGATTGCACCTTCGATCTCGCAGGGATCGATCTGGTGCAGTTCCAGTACATTTTTAATGGAGATCGCATGCTCCAGGTCCGTCTTGGCATGATCTGTGGACAGCCGCTCTGTGAAAAGAATCTTTTTTTCTGTCATGCAGCCCAGAACAATATTGGTATTGCCGATATCAATTGCTAAAATCATAGTATCACCTTTTATTTTATGAAGCGTAAGACATCTGTTTCCGGAAGAACGTCAGGAGCGCTTTGCCAAGAGCGGTGACCAGAACGGCTGCGGCGATGGCTTCCGGAATACCGGAGGCGGTGACCGTACCCATGATCAGACCCCAGACAGCGTCAGAGGCAACGTTTTTTGCTTCTGCATACTGGGAAGCCAGCAGCAGGTAGATACTGCCCATGACAGTCACGGTATTCACCATGGAACCCGCAAATCCTACGATGGGAAGGGCAGCCCATGTATTCAGGCGCACCTTTTTCAATGCGATCCAGAGCCAGCCGGCAGCCACACCGATTAAAATGCGGCATCCGATCGAGATCCAGAGAGCTTTGAAGATTCCTGCCATGTCGGATGCAAGGAACGGGGAGAACGCAAATGAGAGCAGGGTAGGAGCAGTGGTATTGCTGATGAGAGAGCAGATACCGAATACGCCTCCCAGGATTGCTCCGGCTGCGGGGCCCAGCAAAATGGCACCGATGATAACGGGAATGTGGACCGTGGTTGCCTTGATAATAGGAAGCTGAATCATGCCAAGCGGCGTATTTGCCAGCAGGATCACGATAGCAGCCATCAGCGCAACACTGATCATCCAGCGAGTGTCTTTGTTCTTTGTGTTCATATTCAGTTTTCCTCCTTGTTATTATTCCCTTTTCCATAACAGAAACCATGTATGGAACTATTCCGGAGAAAAGCTGTTTTACGGCTGCCGCCCGGGTCTGGTACAGTGCCGTATCACGGATCCTTCTCTGAAAGAACTGTCCGGTATTCTGTCTGTTTTGGGGATACAATACAATTGACCGGATTTTTTCCAGTCCAGGAGATTATAACATTTTTTGCATACCGGTACAATAGGTGTACGAAAAAAAGAACGGGAATCCCACCACTGAGACTGATTTCCTGCTCACCAATTGTCTCCTCGACTAAGAGGAAAATGAGATCATACGAATCCCAGGGTCTCACATGAGAATATTTCACAGTAAGCCCCCTTTTAGCATATTATTCTGTGAGATTTGTGAGAAAAAGTATCTCAGGATCTCAATGATTCCCCGGAGACCCCTCTATTCTTCCGTAAGCGGGGTCTTGTGAGCTGATTTTCTTCCTGCGAATACAAAATCCCATGAAAAGGCCTGTATTTTCATCGCAATGGGGTCTCCGGCACAATATTATCCTGTGGAGACCCCATACACTAAAAATTCCTTCGGAGGCCGACAAACAAACATATTCCCGACAACCGGGTCACTGTGAACAGTAACATGGCCGGTTCCGGAAGACAGGAATCATGAAAGTGAGAATGGAAAAAAACAAAAACAGGTGTTAAAATAGAGGAAACAGGAAAAATGGCAGACAGGAGGAAAACAATGCTTACAGGAAAGACAGTGATCTTAGGGGTAACAGGGGGAATCGCAGCATATAAGGCTGCGTATCTTGCCAGCCTTTTAAAAAAGCAGCATGCGGATGTCCATGTGATCATGACGGAACACGCAAAGGAATTTGTAAATCCGATTACCTTTGAAACGCTGACGGCAAATAAGTGCCTGACAGATACTTTTGATCGGAATTTTCAGTTTCAGGTGGAGCATGTGGAGCTGGCGAAGAAAGCGGATCTGGTGTTGGTGGCTCCGGCTACCGCCAATGTATGTGCAAAACTGGCGCACGGGCTTGCGGATGATATGCTGACAACCACCATACTGGCCTGTCAGTGTCCGAAACTGATCGCACCGGCCATGAATACCAGAATGTATGAGAATCCGGTGACACAGGATAATCTGAAAACGCTGAGATCCTACGGATGGACGGTCATTGAACCGGAGACAGGATATCTGGCCTGTGGGGATACAGGCGCAGGAAAGTTCCCGGATGAACATCTGGTCATGGAGTATGTGCTGAAAGAGATTGCATTTGCCCATGATATGAAAGGGATCAGGGTGCTGGTAACGGCCGGACCGACTCAGGAGGCAGTGGACCCGGTGAGATATCTTACCAATCACTCTACCGGAAAAATGGGGATCGCCCTGGCCAGAATGGCCATGATGCGGGGAGCGGAAGTGACACTGGTACTGGGTGAGACTGCTCAGATTCCGCCGGCTTTTGTAAATGTGGTAATGATCAGAAGTGCGGCTGATCTCTTCCGGGAAGTCACCGCCCGAAGCGGGGAACAGGATATCATTATCAAAGCAGCCGCTGTGGCAGATTATCGCCCGGCCACTGTATCGGATGAGAAAGTGAAGAAAAAAGACGGAGAACTGTATCTTCAGCTTGAGCGGACGGAAGACACCCTTCAGTATCTGGGAGAACACAAAAGAGAGGGACAGCTGCTCTGCGGGTTTGCCATGGAGACGCAGGATATGGAGGCTAATGCAAAAGCCAAGCTGGAGCGGAAAAAACTGGATCTGATCGCTGCCAACAACGTGAAGGTCAAAGGGGCAGGATTCGGGACGGATACCAATGTGATCACTCTGATCGGTAAGAAGAATACCCGTCATCTGGAACTGATGAGCAAGGAGGCGGCAGCATCAGAGATCCTGAATGAGCTTATGGAGATGAGAAATAGATAGAATCCTGAAAAACAGGATTCTATTTTTGTGTGAAGTGAAATGGATTTCATATATTTAACAAAAAAAGATGGAAATATTTGACGATTTGTATATTTACATCAGCAAAAATAAGGATTATAATGCAAGAAAAAGTGAAATCGATTACATATGAGAAATCAGGTGTAAAGAGAAAGGGGAATCATCATGAAGCAGGTATTTGTAAAATTCTATGATATGGAAC
>JAEDFS010000001.1 GCA_016297895.1 Marvinbryantia sp. | reverse complement strand
CACATTCATTTTATCATATTGACTAAAATAGTCAAGTTATTTTTTTGTTTTTTGGATATTTTGACAAATAATTGTCATAGTTTTAAAAAACAGACTGGTGATTCTTTTCACACCGCACTGATGTACGCACATGACGTAAAAACAGCCATATCTCTCTGAAATCCGGTCGATATGGCTGCTTTCTTATCATTAGTTCTTCGTCGTATAGTTATTAAAATGTAAACTTATCTGCAAAATAGCTGTCCAGCTCATCGATTCTGATACGTACCTGTTCCATGGTATCTCTGTCACGAACCGTTACCATGCCGTCTGTCTCAGACTCAAAATCGTAGGTAACGCAGAACGGAGTTCCGATCTCATCCTGACGTCTGTAACGTTTTCCGATATTTCCTCTGTCATCAAACTCACAGTTGTACTTTTTAGAAAGCTGTGCGTAGATCTTCTCTGCACCCTCATTCAGTTTCTTTGACAGCGGCAGCACACCGATCTTCACCGGTGCCAGTACCGGATGGAAATGAAGCACGGTTCTCATATCCGGCTTTTCTTCTGTTCCGATATTTTCCTCATCATAAGCACTGCACAGGAATGCAAGCACCATACGGTCTGCACCCAGTGACGGTTCAATAACATAGGGAACATATTTCTGCTTCTTCTCGTCATCAAAGTAGGTCAGATCCTGTCCGGACACATTCTGATGCTGTGTCAGATCATAATCGGTTCTGTCTGCGATGCCCCACAGTTCTCCCCATCCAAACGGGAACAGAAATTCCACGTCAGTGGTCGCTTTGCTGTAGAAGCTCAGCTCTTCCTTCTCGTGATCGCGGTAACGCACTTCCTCATCCTTCAGGCCCAGGTTATGCAGCCAGTCCAGGCAGAACTGCTTCCAGTATGCAAACCATTCCAGGTCTGTATCCGGTTCACAGAAGAATTCCAGCTCCATCTGCTCAAACTCTCTGGTACGGAAAGTGAAGTTGCCCGGAGTGATCTCGTTACGGAAGGATTTTCCGATCTGACCGATTCCAAAGGGAATCTTCTTTCTGGAAGTTCTCTGTACATTTTTAAAGTTGACAAAAATACCCTGTGCCGTCTCCGGTCTTAAATATACGGTATTCTTTGCATCCTCTGTTACACCCTGGAATGTCTTGAACATCAGGTTGAACTGACGGATATCTGTAAAATTATGTTTTCCGCAGGTAGGACAAGGAACATGATGCTCATCAATGAATGCTTTCATCTGTTCCTGGCTCCATGCATCTACAGAGCTTTCCAGAGTAATGTTGTTTTCTGCACAGAAATCTTCGATCAGCTTATCTGCACGGAAACGCTCATGACACTCCTTACAATCCATCAGCGGATCAGAAAAACCGCCCAGATGTCCGGATGCCACCCAGGTCTGGGGATTCATCAGGATTGCACAGTCCACACCCACATTGTAGGGATTTTCCTGGATAAACTTCTGCCACCATGCACGTTTTACATTGTTCTTCAGCTCCACACCCAGATTTCCGTAATCCCAGGTGTTAGCCAGACCACCGTAGATCTCAGAACCCGGATAGACAAAACCTCTTGATTTTGCCAGTGCTACAATTTTCTCCATTGTTTTTTCCATGTTCTCTCTCCTCATCTTTCTTCATCCCGATGAACCGGATGCTCCGGTTCCCGGTTACTCTTTATATACCACATATCCTCTTGCGGACTGACTGCCTACTGCTGTAGACTTGTCTGTCACCTGGATATTGCTGCTCACATATACGATCTCTCCCGGAACTTCCACCAGAAGCGGTCCCTCAAATACTGCAACCCTGTCATTGGTTCCGCTGATAATACCGGATCCCCAGACACTGCTGCTCTGATCCACGGTCCCTTTCTCCACCTTGTAAAAGCTTCCTTCAAACATATATCCCGCCTGAACCGCACCGATGATATCGCCGGAGTAAAAGTCCAGATTGTTAAATGCCGCATAATCCCTGGAGGACGCATAGGTCATCTTTAGGACAGCCACACCATCTTTGATCTGTAATTTCTTTTCTTTTACAACCTCTGCTCCTGCCTGGGCGTTATATTCCGCCACTTCCGTCCCAAGCTGACTTTCCAGTTCTTCTTTGCTGTACACGGATTCATCAAACATCTCTCTGACGACCTCCGTGATCCCGCCTTTTTTGTCTATGGAAATGCCGCTGACATCAGGAGAAAAACTGCTGCATCCTGTCAGCATACAGCCTGCACAGAGCAAAACCGCCAGCAAATGCCCCCTCTTCATTTTATCTGCCTCCCAAACATAAATCATATTCAATTATACTAAGATTACCTGCTATTTTCAACTGCTAAATCTGCAAAGTTTCAATAATTTCCAGGGTCTTGAACTTTTTATCGATAAATGTCCGGCAAAGGCGTGTCATGATCCGTTCCAGTTCCAGAAGCACCTCCTCCGATACCGTAAAGGTATAAAGCTTCTCCACCGGGGAGGAAATGATATACTGCATGGCATATATGGTAGATTCCTGCAGTTTTTCACCATGGAATTCATACATGCACTGACGGCACAGCATTCCGTTCTTTTCAAAAGAAAACCCGGTCAGCTCTCCGGCACACCCGCAGCCCGTACAACAGAAGCACTGAGGATACTCTCCTGCGATGGTCATGGCTTTCAGTTCATAGATCCGGCGTACCAGCTTCCTGTCCTGGCGTTTCTTTTCCAGTGCTCGCAGAGAAACATATATAAGCTTTAGCATTTCCCGCTCATCACTGTTCTCTCTCGTATAATAATCAGCAATTTCCAGAAAATACATTCCGTAATAGGCACTCTCAAAATCTGTGGAAAGCTCTTCAAAATAATTGGAAATGGAAGCCTGGTACATATTATAGGAAGAACGCCCCTCAAAACACTCAAAAGTTCCAAAGGAAAAAGGCTTTGCTGCTGCCAGAAGCGGACTGTTCTGTCTTCTGGCCCCTTTTGCAAAGCCGCTGATCTTTCCCCGTTCTTTTGTCAGAAGCACGATTCGTTTGTCATATTCCCCTATGGGAACAGCTGACAGGACCATGCCTGTCAGCTCCACCTTATCACTCATAGCTTAGATTTCCTTTTTATCATAGCCAAAGTTTTTGATCATAAAATCACTGTCACGCCAGTCTTTTTTGACCTTGACCCAAAGCTGCAGGTTCACCTTCGCTTCCAGCATATTTTCAATATCTCTTCTTGCGGATGAACCGATCTTTTTCAACATTGCTCCGCTTTTACCGATGATGATTCCCTTATGAGAATCCCGCTCGCAGATAATGGTGGCATCAATGTCAAAGATCTGTCCGCCGTTTCGCTCTTTCATGGTGTCGATGGCCACAGCGATTCCGTGAGGAACCTCCTCATCCAGACAACGCAGTGCCTTTTCCCGGATCATCTCCGCCACAATCTGCCGCTGGGGCTGATCCGTCACGGTATCCTCGTCATAGAACATCGGTCCATAAGGCAGGTATTTAAAGATTGCTTCAATGATCGTATCCAGGTTCTGGGCCCGCAGAGCAGAAGCCGGAATGATCTCCGCAAACTCATACAGCTTCCGGTAAGCATCCATGAATTTAATGATCTCTTCTTTTTTTACAGTATCTACTTTATTAATGATCAGGATCACGGGTGTTCTGGTCTGTTTTAACTGCTCCGCAATATGCCGCTCCCCGGCCCCGATAAATGTGGTGGGCTCCACCAGCCAGAGTATCACATCTACTTCATTCAACGTCCGTTCCGCCACATTTACCATGTATTCTCCCAGCTTGTTTTTTGCCTTGTGGATTCCGGGAGTATCCAGGAATACGATCTGCCCCCGGTCACAGGTGTAGACTGTCTGGATCCGGTTGCGGGTCGTCTGAGGCTTATTGGATGTGATGGCAATCTTCTGTCCGATCAGATGATTCATCAATGTGGATTTTCCTACATTTGGACGCCCGATCAGTGTGGCAAATCCCGATTTTGTCTTTGGTGCATTTCGCAATTCTTCTAAATCAATCTTCATGTTTTCCTCCGGCGGCGGATGGCCGCCCACTATCCAATCAGGGGTTTCTTATCCAGCTTAACGCCGGTTTCCTTTCGGATCTTTTCTTCATTTCCAATGACACAGATATGATCATCCGATATGATCGCTTCCATCAGCGGCGCCAGTGCCCGGATGGTTCCCGGATTGGCTCCAAGGACTTCGTCCCGTTCTCTTTGCAGATCCTGTTCGGAAATATGTCCCAGATATGCGCTTAAGGAACGCTGTCCCTTTGCCATAGGATTTAAAGGCGTATCCATCTCACTGATGGTTCCGATGATATATTTGCACATATCACGCTCACTGACCCGGAAATTTTTCACATAATCTGACACTTTGCGATACACCTCCACCGTTCGTCCAAGATGGGGGTCACGGTAGGAAACAAAATAGGAATCTCCGCTTCTTCCAAAACCGCTCATGCAGCCATAGGCCCCGCCCTGTACCCTGATATTGGTCCAGAGATACTCATAGCCCATAATGACTTTTAAGATCCGAAGCGCACCGGTATACTCATATCCGGCTCTTCGGTAGCTGCCGGCCAGAGCTACATACTGCACCTGTGAGGAAGTCTCAAATCCTTCACTTTCTCTTTCCGGAATCACCGACTGTGCCTGCAGTTTTCTCTGTTCTCTCCCGGGAAGAACAGAGAGAAGATCTTCTGTTCGTTCCCTGACACTCTCCAGCGCCTCTTTTTCACAGGTCAGGCTCACCATCAGATGTTCCCTGCAGAAGATCAGATCCATCAGCTTTTTCAGATTACCGATCAGGGTTCCCTTTTTCTCCTCAAAATGCTCTTCCAGAGATTCTACCAGTTTATAGAAGGAAATGCCGCTGACTGTATCGTTAAAAGCCGATACTCCCGAAAAAGCGGACATGGCTCTTGTAGCCGCCGCAGAATGTCCTGCACTGGTGAGACGAACCTGGAGTCTGGATTTCAGCTGAGCAATAATCTCGTAAAGACGCTTTTCATCATCCAGAACAGAAGTAAACAGGATCTCACGGATCATGTCAAAGGCAAAGTCAAGCTGATCATAGAGTACCTTGGCTTTGATCTCAAACTTGCTGTCAAAGGCTCCGGCTGTACGGGTATCTGCATAGGCATTCATCGTCGGGTAGATTCCGCCGGAGTGAATGTTGATCTCATTGCTCAGTTCCCGGTATCCGTAATGTTCGGTGCTCACCATGCCCAGAACCCCTTTTAAGATCCCTGCATATCCCAGCAGTTCATCCGGCACATCCTTAAGATCAAACAGAAGATCCAGATAGGCGATTCCATTGGTATCCACATTGTGATGCAGAAGGAGCGTATCCCCCAGATGATATTCTTCATTATATAAAGGAGCCGTTTTCGCGTCAATATCCTCAAGCTTTAAAAGAGGGATCGCCTTCAGTTCTTCCTCCGTGGAGGGTGCCTCCTGGAATGCCCTCAGCTTCTCTGTCTTCTCAACCAGTTCAAGGATCTGCTCTTTACTCAGACTCTCTTTATAGCGTTGCAGCCTTTCCCGTACCTGCTGATCCTCTTTTGCAGTCAGCCCCTTTTCCGGCACCATGACGATCAGGGAAGAATGGGGATTGTTAAGAAGATACGTCCGGATCAGTTCTTCATAATAACCGGTTCCCACTTTTTCCTTCAGGAATCTGCAGACCTCCAGCTGACGCAGATAGTCAAAAGGAGCATTGTCATCGTAAAGCCAGCTGTCGAAGGTGTCGATACCATACATCAGCCCTTTCGGATAATTTCCGTAATCTGCCTCACGGAATTTGAATTCCAGGTTATTGATTCCGGCCAGCAATGCTTTTTCTTCCAGACCGTGGTTCGCCAGTTCTGTCAGTGTCTCCCGGATAACCGCAAGAAAACGTTCTTTATCCTCCGGATTGGCATACTTGGCGATTACAGAAAAATAAGGCTGACGGATCCCGCTTTCATATCCGCCTTCAATATCTTTTCCGATTCCGGCATCCAGAAGTGCCTGCTTCAGCGGTGCTCCCGGTGCAGAAAGGAGTACATATTCAATGATCGACATGGCTCCGGAGAGATTCACATCCAGAACATCCCCGCACACCAGATTATAAGCCAGATAAGTATGATCCTTTTCCTCATCTCCGCCTGCAATGGAATACGTCTTTTCGATCTCCACGTTCTTTTCAAAAGGCTTCTGCATGGGAATCTCCGACTGGATCTCCATCGCATCATATTTACTCAGGTATTCCCGATCCAGCCAGGAAAGACGTTCCTCCATATCCATATTTCCATACAGATAGATATAGCAATTGGAAGGATGATAATATTTACTGTGAAAACTCAGGAAATCAGAATAACTTAAATCAGGGATCACCTTGGGATCTCCTCCCGATTCAATGCCGTAGGGGGTATCCGGGAACAGAGAATTCATGATCTCCCTCTCCAGCACATCGTCCGATGAGGAAAATACCCCTTTCATTTCATTGTATACGACCCCATTGTAGGTCAGCTCATCTTCCGGCTTCTCCAGCACATAGCTCCAGCCCTCCTGACGGAATATTTCTTCCTTTTCATAAATATTGGGGAAAAATACTGCATCCATATATACACCCATCAGGTTGCAGAAGTCTTTCATATTGCAGCTTGCCACCGGATACATGGTCTTATCCGGATAGGTCATGGCATTTAAAAATGTATTCAGTGAGCCTTTTGCCAGTTCCACAAAAGGATCCTTGGACGGGAACTTTTTGCTCCCGCAGAGTACACTGTGCTCCAGAATGTGAGCCACACCGGTACTGTCCGCAGGCGGTGTACGAAAACAGATATCAAATACCTTATTTTCATCTTCATTTTCCATAAGCATCACTCTGGCTCCGCTTTTTCTGTGGCGCAGCAGTGTTCCTGTGGATCTGATATCCCTGATCTCCTCTGTCTTAATCACATCATATTCCGATAAACTACGAAACATTTCCTACCTCCAAATTTACCGTACCATATCTCTGGTGATCTCTCCCAGGCTGGCAGCACCGCACATTGCCATGGTATCCTCAAGCTCAGCACCAATTTTCTCAATATAAGCTTTTACGCCGTCTTCCGCTCCTCCATAAAGAGCCGTCACAAAAGGTCTGCAGATCAGCACACCGTCTGCTCCCAGAGCCAGTGCCTTAAATACATCCACTCCGGAACGGATTCCTCCATCTACCAGAACCTTCATTTTTCCGTCGACCGCTTTTACAATCTCTTCCAGAACTTCAGCCGTTGCCGGACACTGATCCAGTACACGTCCTCCGTGGTTGGATACTACGATGGCCGCTGCTCCGGCTTCCATAGCTTTCTGTGCTCCTTTGACTGTCATGATTCCTTTCACAATAAAGGGCACTCCTGCCGCTTTTACTACTTCCCGCAATTCTTCTACGGATTTCCTGCCTGCCGGCGGAGTCATGTTCTTTAAGAAGGGAAGACCTGCCGCATCCACATCCATAGCCACTGCAAATGCACCTGCCTCACGAACCAGAGCCATCTTCTCATTCACCGTCTCCGCATTCCAAGGTTTTACAGTAGGAACTCCTTTTCCACCTGCTTTGCGGATCGCAGCTGTCGCTCCCTCCATGACTGCCGGATTGACACCGTCTCCGGTAAATGCTGCGATTCCTGCTTCCGCACAGGCAGAGACCAGAATATCATTGTAGGATTCATCATTATAGATCTCACCGTAATGAAGATTCACTGCGCCTACCGGACCCGCAAAAAACGGATATCGGAACGTCTGTCCGAACAGCTCCAGTTCTGTGTTTACCGGTTTATTATCGCACAGAGTATCCATGTTTATACGGATCTCCTGCCATTTATCGTAATTGCGGATGGCTGTATCACCGACTCCTTTTGCTCCGGGACCCGGGATCTGATTTTTGCATGCCCTGCCATTGCAGACCGGACATGCCTTACAGTATTTTCCGATACAGGTACGTGCCTGTTCTAGAATTTCCTGATATGTCATCTCATGTACCTCTCTTTTCCTTTTATGTCACAGGAAAGTGCACAGCACTTTCCTGTGATACAAGAAGAGCCGGCGCAAACGCCAGCTCTTCCCTATCTTTATCGCATTGCCGATAAAACTCTATTTACTCAGCATCTTTTGCGTACAGACCAACCAGTTTGCTCAGATGTGCGTATTTAGCCTTAGCCTGCTCTTCAGATTTAGCGAACAGTCTTGCAGCCTTTTCCGGATTAGCACGTTTCAGTGAATTGTAACGTACTTCTCCATCCAGGAATCCCTGGTATCCTTCGTAATCCGGAGCCTTGCTGTCCAGAGTAAATGCATCTTTACCCTCTGCAGCCAGAGCCGGGTTGAAGCGGAAGTTGTACCAGTAACCGGACTTAACAGCCAGTTCTTCCTCTGTCTGAGCTTTGCTCATACCCTTCTTGATACCGTGGTTGATACACGGAGCGTATGCGATGATCAGTGACGGTCCCGGATAAGCTTCTGCTTCTGCAATTGCTTTTACGGTCTGGTTGTAGTCAGCACCCATAGCGATCTGAGCTACATATACATAACCATAAGTCATAGCGATTCCAGCCAGGTCTTTCTTCTTCACTTCTTTACCGCCTGCAGCGAACTGTGCAACTGCACCTGTCGGTGTAGCCTTGGAAGACTGTCCGCCTGTGTTGGAGTAAACTTCGGTATCGAATACCATGATATTGATATCCTGTCCGCTTGCCAGTACATGGTCAACACCACCGAATCCGATGTCGTATGCCCATCCGTCACCACCGAAGATCCACTGGGACTTCTTAGCAAGATAATCTTTATCTTTCAGGATCTCCTGAGCTTTTTCACATCCGCATGCTTCCAGAGCTGCTACCAGCTTGTCTGTAGCTGCACCGTTGGTTACACCTACATTGAAGGTATCCAGCCATTCCTGAGCTGCTGCCTTCACATCTTCTTTATCTGTAGCTGCCACAAGAGCTTCTACTTTTGTCTTCAGACCGTTTCTCAGAGCTTTCTGAGCCAGTAACATACCGTAACCAAACTCAGCGTTGTCTTCGAACAGGGAGTTAGCCCATGCAGGACCCTGACCCTTAGCATTTACTGTGTACGGTGTAGACGGTGAGGAGTTACCCCAGATAGAAGAACATCCTGTTGCGTTTGCAATGTACATTCTGTCACCGAACAGCTGAGTGATCAGTTTTGCGTACGGAGTTTCACCACAACCTGCACATGCGCCTGAGAACTCAAGCAGCGGCTGTTTGAACTGAGATCCCTTTACGGTATTCTCTTTGAATTTCTCTACTACATCGGTCTTGATCGGCAGTTCTACTGCGTAATCGAAGTATTTCTGTGCTCCTGCATTTGCTTCCATGTTCTCCATGGTCAGAGCCTTTGCACCCTTCTTGCCCGGGCAGACATTTGCACAGGAACCACATCCGGTACAGTCGTAAGCGGATACAACCATAGCGAACTTGTAATCAGCCATACCTGTCAGCGGCAGACTCTTCAGTCCTTCCGGAGCTGCAGCTGCTTCTTCCTCTGTCATAGCGATCGGACGGATAACTGCGTGCGGGCAGACATAAGAACATCTGTTACACTGGATACAGTTTTCCGGATTCCATACCGGGATATCTACTGCGATACCACGTTTTTCAAATGCTGCTGCACCTGAAGGTGTGGAGCCGTCAACATATTCTTTAAATGCAGATACAGGCAGTGTGTTACCTTCCTGTGCATTTACTTTGCTCTGAATGTTGTTTACGAAATCAACAACATCTTTTCTGGATCCGGTAGCTGTTGTAGTAGCCAGACCTTCATCAGCTGCATCTTTCCAGCTTTCCGGTACGGTGATCTCTACTACCTGTTTTGCACCTGCATCGATTGCATCATAGTTCATCTGAACGATTGCATCACCCTTACGTCCGTAAGTTGCTTTTGCAGCAGCTTTCATCAGGTCGATTGCCTGCTCTTCCGGAATGATGTTTGCCAGTTTGAAGAATGCAGACTGAAGAACGGTGTTGATACGTCCGCCAAGTCCGATCTCCTTACCGATCTTGATACCGTCGATCACATAGAATTTGATGTTGTGATTTGCGATAAAGCTCTTTACCTGGCCCGGTAAGTGCTTTTCGATTCCTTCCATATCCCACGGGCAGTTCAGAAGGAAGGTACCGCCGTCAACCAGCTCCTGTACCATGTTGTATTTTCTTACATAAGACGGGTTGTGGCATGCCACGAAGTTTGCCTTATGGATCAGATATGTAGATTTGATCGGAGTCTTACCGAAACGCAGGTGAGACATGGTCACACCGCCGGACTTCTTGGAGTCATAATCGAAGTAAGCCTGAGCGTACATATCTGTGTTGTCACCGATGATCTTGATGGAGTTCTTGTTTGCACCAACAGTACCGTCAGCACCCAGACCCCAGAACTTACAGTTGATGGTTCCTTCCGGAGTAGTTACCAGCGGCTCGCCCAGCGGCAGAGACAGGTTGGTTACATCATCGTTGATACCGATGGTGAACAGTTTCTTATCTGTGTTGTTGTAAACAGCAACGATCTGTGCCGGTGTGGTGTCTTTGGAACCAAGTCCGTAACGTCCGGAGTTGATGGTCACTGCATCAAACTTGCTGCCCTTCAGAGCTGCTACAACGTCCAGGTACAGCGGTTCGCCCTGAGCACCCGGCTCTTTTGTTCTGTCTAATACATTAATAACTTTTACGGTATCCGGAATTGCATTGATCAGAGCCTCTGCGCAGAACGGTCTGTACAGACGTACTTTTACAACGCCGACTTTTTCGCCTGCTGCAGTTAAGTAATCGATGGTCTCTTCGATGGTATCACATACAGAGCCCATAGCGATGATCACTTTTTCTGCATCTGCTGCACCATAGTAGTTAAACAGTTTGTAATCTGTACCGATCTTTGCATTTACTTTATCCATGTACTCCTGTACGATTGCCGGCATAGCATCGTAGTAGGGGTTGCATGCTTCTCTTGCCTGGAAGAAGATATCCGGGTTCTGAGCGGAACCTCTCTGGCACGGATGATTCGGGTTGAGAGCATGTTTTCTGAATGCGTCGATGGCATCCATATCTACCATATCTTTCAGATCTTCGTAATCCCATGTCTCGATCTTCTGGATCTCGTGAGAAGTACGGAAACCATCAAAGAAGTTGATAAACGGAATACGGCCTTTGATTGCAGCACAGTGTGCAACCGGAGTCAGGTCCATAACTTCCTGTACAGAAGATTCGCACAGCATAGCTGCACCTGTCTGACGACATGCATATACGTCGGAATGATCACCAAAGATAGAAAGTGCATGGCTTGCCAGTGCACGAGCGGATACGTTGAATACGCCCGGAAGCTGCTCACCTGCGATCTTGTAAAGGTTCGGGATCATCAGTAACAGACCCTGAGAAGCTGTATAGGTGGTGGTCAGTGCACCTGCTGCCAGAGAGCCGTGTACGGTACCTGCTGCACCTGCTTCAGACTGCATTTCAGTTACCTGAACTTCCTGTCCGAAGATATTCTTTCTTCCCTGTGTTGCCCATTCGTCTGTTGCTTCTGCCATAACAGATGAAGGGGTAATCGGATAAATAGCCGCTACATCAGTATATGCGTAAGAAGCATGAGCTGCTGCATGGTTACCATCCATGGTCTTCATTTTTCTTGCCATTTTTGATATTCCTCCTTATTTATTTGAATCCGACAAGGACTCTTTTCTTTTGAGATAATCATTCAAAATTTCTCATATGGTCTAATCATAACACATTTTTAATTTCTTGTCCATTTTCCTCCATGTAAAAAATACAATTTTTTTGTATTTTTCACAGTACAGCAGAGATCGTCCCCCTGTCTGATTTCTACATGTCTCCCAGGAAATCCTTATAGATTCCCGGTGTGGAATCCGGGATCAGCACAGCACCCACGGATTTCTCATAAAACTTCACCGGGCCCACTCCGCCGATGATGGCATATCCGTATCCTTCCTCCCGCATGGCGTACATGCATTCCAGAAGAAGGTCTCTTCCGATCCCTTTTCCCTGCTCAGACTCCAGTACTTTTGTGGGACCGAAAAAATTCCGTGCGGTTGCATCATAACAGGCAAAACCGATGATTTCTTTATCCCGCACCGCAACAAAGCAGGATACCGGCTGTCTGGAAAAGCTGGCATCGCACTCTCCGGCTGTATTTTCTCCCATATGTTCTCTCACCCATTCCACGACCTTGAATTTATCCGGTGTCATGGCTCTCTGAATCTTATAATCCTTCCCGCTCAGATCTCGTTTCGGCGGAAGGTCATATAATTTTACCAGCATATCAGGCATATCTCATTTCTCCTATTCTTCTCTTATCTGATCGTAACGGGCATTTTTCCGCTCATTTTCTTTTTCCCTGCCAGAATCTCCCGAACTGCCTTAAAGCATCTTGCGGAATACTCCCAGGCTGCGATCTGTGTCACATGCTCCGGAATTTCCGACAGCTCATAAGGACTCTTCAGGGAAACCACGATCATCGGCACGGAAAGCTCTGCCAGCTTTATCGCAAGTGCAAGCTGTCCCGGTCTCTGATCTGCATGATAAACAGAATATACCACACAGCTGCTTTCATTTGCGCAGCTTATGATCTTTTCCCAGTTCTGATCTGTCCCGTCCGGATCAAGCACGATTGCAGTTCCTCCCAGGGTCTCCTGCATCGCTTCCGGGAAAGTCGGACAGATCCTTCCTGCATCCTCTACCCCTGTTGCATCAAATAAGGGACATCCCACAAACAGAGGGTGTGCTCCCATTTCCGGAAGGCATCCTCCCGGCAGATTCGCCGGTGCAATGGTCTTCTCCAGGAGCTGATATGCCATTTCTTTTGATACCGGATCACCGTAGACTTTCTTTCCGTCCGGGTGATTTTGTGTTCTCAGATACGTTTCCTTAAATTTCAGGATCCTCTGTACCGCTTTTTCAATGTTCGCAGCGAACTCCGGTTCCCGGTCCGCTTTTTTCTCCAGTTCCTTAACTGCCTCTTTTGCAAACTCCATGGTATGGGAAATAAATACCATATCCACGCCTGCCTCCATGGCCATGCAGGCTCCTTTTGGCACTCCGCAGCTTCCTTTGATGGCTTCCATTTCCAGACAATCACTCAGGATGAGCCCTTCAAAGCCCAGCTGCTCCCGCAGATAACCGGTAAGGATCCTTTTCGACAGGGTCGCCGGAAGGTTGTCGGGCTCCATGGCCGGGAACCGGATATGAGCACTCATAATGGCCGGGATTCCGGCTTCCACCGCTTTCTGAAACGGATACAATTCGGTCCGTTCCAGTTCTTCCCTGGGCTTGTTTACCACGGGCATCCCAAGATGGGAGTCCGAAGCCGTATCTCCATGTCCCGGGAAATGCTTTGCACAGGCCAGCACACCCTCTTTTAAAAGACCTTTCATCATTTCTGTCGCATAATCGGCAACCTGCCGGGGTGTATCTCCGTAGCTTCTCTCACAGATAATCGGATTGGCCGGATTGCAGTTCACATCCATCACCGGGGCCAGATCAAAATTGATCCCCATTGCTGCCAGTTCTTTTCCGGTCAGTTCACCTGCCTGAAATGCGTTCTGAGGATCCCCTGTGGCAGCGATCGCCATCGCCCCCGGCACATTCACCCCATCTTCCTTCAGTCTGCAGATATTGCCGCCCTCCTGGTCAATGGTGATAAATGGCAGTTCCCCGGTGTTTTCCAGAATCAGCTCCCGAAGCTCCCGGCACAGGCCCTCAAGCTGCCGGTCATTGACTGCATTTCTCTCAAAAAGAATAATATTACCTATTTTATACTCCTTCAAAAATGTCCGGAATTCCTCCGTAAGCTCCGTACCCGGAAATCCCACGATCAGACGCTGTCCGATTTTTTCACGTAAAGTCATTTCTTACCTTCTCCTATTTTACTTTTATTCCCCTGAAAATGCCTTTGCAACAGGCGAGTCTGCGGAAAGGATCACGGTCTTCTCCTCTCCTGTCATAGATAATTTCAGTGCATCCAGACTTCTCACATAGGAATAGAAATCTGTCTTTTCTTCATCGGAATAGGCATCAGCCAGAATCTTCATATACTCTGCTTCGCCCTCTGCAACCAGGATCTCCGCCTGACGTTTGGCATCTGAGATCTGAATGGCAACTTCCTTGTCGGTGGTATTGCGGATCACCTTTGCTTCCGAATTTCCTTCTGCGGTGTATGTAGCTGCAATGTTGTTTCGTTCTGAGATCATACGCTCATACACAGAATTCTTGTTATCGTCCGGAAGATCCAGCTGTTTCAGTTCGAATGCAAGGATCTCGATTCCATACTGGGCCAGATTATTTTCCACACTTGCGATCACTGCATCTGCCAGCTCTCCGTTCCTTCCGCTGATGACCTCATCCTGATAGAGGCTTCCTATGGTATTTTTCGTCGCATTATAGACCGCCGTATTGATTCGATTTTCCGCATTGCTCATAGATGAGTTCAGAGACTGGGCAAATTTCAGCGGATCTGTGATCTTCCACAGCACATAGCTGTCGCTGATCATGGTTTTCTTTTCCTTGGTAATCACATCAGACGGAACCAGGTCATAAAGAAGGATCTCCTTTGGCAGGGTACTGGTTTCCTGAAGAAACGGCACCCGGAAGCTGATTCCTTCCTGATCAATGACACGAACCACCTTTCCAAACTGACGCACCAGTTTATATTCATTTCTATTGGTAATCACCAGACAGGATAATCCCAGAGCCAGTACCAGCACGACTGCTCCGATGGCAATATATTTTCCTACTTTCTTCATGACTCCTGACCTCCTTTACCGGTGTCTGCGGACATTTTTTCATCTGTTTCCTGCACCGTTTCTTCTTTCTGACCGGTAAAGGAATCCAGCGGAAGAATCTTCTCCACACCATCTCCATTATCAATCACAACTTTCATGCCCGGCAGCACTTCCTCCATGGCCTCATAAAACATTCGCTGTTTGGTAACCACCGGATTTTTGATGTATTCCTCATACATGGCATTAAACCGGGCCACCTGTGCTTCTGCTTCATTGATCCTTGTCTGCTTCTGGGCTTCCGCTTCTTTTATGATCTGGTCTGCCTCAGCTTCCGCCTCCGGCAGCTTTTCATTGCGGTACTTGTTGGCATTATTCAGTGCCGTCTCTTTGCCCTGCTTTGCATTTTCCACTGCCTTAAATGCCTGCACCACTTCTGTTGTAGGCGGTTCTGAATCCTGCATGGTAATGTTCACAAGCTGCAGCCCGATATCCTGCTCTTCCAGCCGCTCTGTGATCATTGTCTTGATCTTTGCCTGGATCTCGCTCTTACCTGTTGTCAGTACATCGTCTACCTGATAACTGCCCACTACGGTTCGGATAGAACTCTGCACAATATTTTTCAGGATCTCTTCCGGCTGCTCGGAAGCGTACAGATACTGTACCGGATCCACGATCCGATACTCAGCGAAAAAGTCTACATTGATAAAATTATAATCAGAGGTGATCATCACACTCTCTTCTTCAATATTTTCGTTCGTCTGAATGTCATAACCGATGGGAAATCCCTGAATCGTAGTATTCACTTTCCGCACTGTCTGGATCAGGGGAATCTTAAAGTGAAGTCCCGTCTCCGTCACCGCAGCCGGTTTTCCCAATGTCACCAGGACAGCCTGTTCTTCTTCTCCGATCTGGTAAAAAGAATCTCCCGCCAGAAGCATTCCGGCCACTGCCACTACAGCAATGACTCCGCAAAGCTTTGCGGCACCTTTCATCTTTTTATTCTTTTTTCGCTTCTGTTCTTTTTGTTCCAGTTTTTCCGGATCGATGATCCGTTGTCCCTCGTTTTTGTTGAACTCCATACTTTTTCCTCCGTTTCACATAGTTCATAGTAACCTTGTTTCTATTGTACGATATTTTCTGCAGGAAATCTACTGTTAAAAGGAAAGAAAAAAGACCCCTGCTTCAGACTGAGTCTGAAACAAAAGTCTCGCTATTCTTTGCATTTTGTCAGGCATTATTTTCTTCGTTCCATCCCTTACACACATCCACCCACCGGCTGTAACCGGAATACTTTTCAAGCTCCGGAAGTGTCAGTCCAATGGCACTGTTGCTGCTCCCGCAGGCCGGATATACCATATCAAAGCGTTTCAGTGATTCGTCCAGATATACTTCCGCTGTATCCGGTACTGCAAAGGGACATACGCCTCCTATAGCATGTCCTGCAAGTTCCACTACCTCATCCGGTGCGAGCATTTTTGCTTTCATGCCGAAGGTATCCTTGAATTTACGGTTGTCCACCTTCGCATCTCCTGCCGCCACGATCAGAATCGCATGATCTTCCTTTTTAAAAGAAAGCGTCTTTGCGATCCTTGCAGGCTCCACCCCCACTGCCTCTGCAGCCAGCTCTACGGTTGCGCTGGAATGCTCCATCTCCAGTATTCTGTCTTCTATTCCGAATGTTCTGAAGTATTCTCTTACTTTCTCGATTGCCATTTTCTTTCTCTCCTGTCTGACTGTTCCTTTCAAATAATCCTTATTATAGAAGATTCTACTTGTCCATACAACCGTAAAATTTAAATTTCCGTAATTTCCTTAAGAATTATTTTGGAATCCTTCCATATTTTGGACACAAATTCATATTATACTGGTTTCATAGTTAATCAGGAGGAAACATTCTGAAACAGAAACTATAAATCCAATGGAGTCGCTTCGGTGCAACGCGCGCATGTGTTGGAACGGCTTCGACAAAACATAATCTTTCTATTCCCGGATATCCCGGGAAGGAGAGTTTACATAGATCCAGCCGACGGTCCGCCACAGTGGGGGCCGCCTTTTGTTGTGCGGATGTGACATTTTCGTTTCATTTCGTCTCGTTCACATTGCATTTTCATTACATAATCATAAAAAAAGTGTTTCATCTCATAATTCCATCACATTATTCCTTTATGATAGAAACTGAATAAAATCAGTAAAAACAGAAATGAGGTTTTGTTATGATAAAAAAACAGTTCGTTACCTTTTCCTGCATCCTGTTTGCAGGTGCAGTTCTTATGACCGGATGCAGCAGCAAGAATGATACAGACGCATCGGTCAGCACCCAGACGGAAGAGCCGACCCAGTCAGAAGTTCAAACGGAAGCTCCGTCAGATTCTTCTGATTCTGCAAATTCCTCCGACGCCCCGATCATGGATACCACGGTTGCCGGCTGGCACATTGTAGTGGAAGATATGCAGATAAATCCTTCCCTGGAAAATGTCAGTGTAGATCTTGGATACACCGGAGTGGAAACCAGTGAATATGTAAAGGAAGCCTCTGAGGGCAACACCTTTTGCCTCATGAAACTTCTGGTTGAAAAAGAAAACAGCACAGAGGTCATTGACTGGAAAGAGCTGAAGCTGACCGATGCTGCCGGAACTGAATATCACCGTATGGAAGATGAATTTATCATGGATCTGGGTATGATGCGTATGCCTGGGACGACCCTGAATTTTGGTTCCAACGAAGGATGGATCGCTTTTGAGGTCAAAGAAGGGGCCGAAGAACTGACACTTTCCTATCCATTCGCAGAGGAATCTTTCCAGTACACCTTTTCATAAATCATTTGATCTGAAAGGACATTTTATAATATGAAGAAACACATTTTATCCGGCTGCCTCCTGGCCGCAGGAATCGGCCTTAGCCAATTGACCGCACTGACCGTCACAGCTGAAACATCCTCCACTGTCCTGGAAATGACAGACCCCTTTGCCAGTCAGAATGCCATCGATGAAGCTCTTCTTCTGGAAGCGCAAAACGGTTATTCCTTTGAAGAACCCAGTGTGATCCTGAATCCTTATGGAAATTCTCCGCTTACCGCCGTTGTGGTTTTCCATACGGATGAAAAAACCGGAGGCACCATTACGGTAAAGGGAAAATCACCCGAAAACGATATCGCAGGGACCTTCGAAGCTGCACAGGATCATGTGATTCCTGTATACGGCCTGTACAGCGGAGATACCACCCAGGTGGAACTTACACTGGAGGACGGCACCTCCAACACCCTGGAGATCACCACCGAAGACCTGAATCTGAATTTTGGCGAATTTACCGTAGATATGATCGATGATTCTTCCTATGATTATGGTCAGCTTACGATCTGCTGTTCCCTTGGCGGCAAACTATATGCGGTAGATGCCGCCGGAGACATCCGCTGGTATTTCACAGGTGCCGGAACGTTAGGTGTTCATCTGTTGGAAAACGGCCATCTGATGGCGCCTTCCACTTTTGTTGTCCGTCAGACCTATTATCGTTCCGGACTTCTGGAATTCGACCTGTCCGGAAAAATATACAGAGAATATGCGATTCCGGGCGGTATGCATCACGATTTCCAGGAGCTTCCAAGCGGAAATCTCCTGGTTGCAGGTGACAGTCCAGATCTTCAGTATGTGGAGGACTATGTGGTGGAAATTGACCGGAATACCGGCGATGTAGTCTGGGAACTGGATGTGAAGGATCTCCTGGACCGGGAGGACGGCGTTTCCGTTTCCCTTGAGGAAGACGGCTCTGAGGATCTGGACTGGTTCCACAACAACGGTGTGTGGTATGATGAAAAAAATGACCTGGTTCTTTTGTCAGCAAGACACAAAGACGCCATTGTAGCGATTGATAAGTCTGATAAGTCTCTGGCATGGATCCTGGGTGATCCGGATGGCTGGGAAAACACAGATTCATCCCTGTTCTTCACCCCCATCGGCGATGATTTTGAATGGCAGTATGCCCAGCACCAGGTAACCATGCTGGAAAACGGCGATATCTGCATGTTTGACAATGGAAGCTATAAGGTAAAAGATCCGGATGATGAAAATCGTGTCTCCGGCGCTGACGTATACTCCAGAGCCGTCGTTTATCGTATCAATACCGATGACATGACGATCGAGCAGGTCTACGAATATGGAAAAGAACGGGGCGCCCAGTGGTATTCTGACTGGGTATCCGGTGTGGAATCCCTGGACGGAACAAAAGAGAATCTCTGGATCACCGCCGGTTCCCATCTGTACAGCGAAGAAGAGGATTCCCATGATTACGGTCCCACCGATATGATGACTCCCGGGCTTACCAAAACCACCCATATTGATCAGGTTGTAAATGGGACTCTCGCATTTGAACTGACCATTTCCGGTGACACCTTTGCCTCCCTGACATACCGTTCCCTGAGAATCCCGTTTTATTCCGGGAACGGCTCTCTGGATCTCACTGTCAGTCCAAAGCTTCTGGGGACCCTGGGAGAGACTCTTCAGACCGATACGGAAGTTTCTCTGGAAAATGCCAAACCCCTTGCCTTTGACGGTTTTACCTTTACCCTTGATCCGCTGAAGCTTTCCCTAAAAGGCCTCTATGAAACCAATTCCCCTGTTGATGCTCTTCATCCGGGATATCTGGTATTAAAAGGAAATACCGACTGTCGTGTATACACACTGACTCAGAATGCCGCTGCAGGAGAAGAACTTACCAATGTTTCTGTTTCCGGTTGGACTTCTCTCGTTGGTCTTCCGGAAAACAGTTATGAAATTTATCTGGTACTGGATGAAACAGCCTATGATACCGGATATCGAATGGAGCTCTGATAGATGAATAAAAAACATAAAAAACGATTATTCCAGATTCTTTTTCTGATTTTCCTGATTCTTTTTGCTGCACTCTGTTATAAAAAAAGAAGGGGTATCATCAATACGTTTTTTAAAATAACCAATCTCGAGATGCCTTATGAATTGCAGGCTGCGCTTCGGAAAACCTACGGTTCCTATGATCAGGTCATTAAAATTGACAGCAATCTGGATGATACCCTGGCAGTTTATGAAAACAATGATGCCGCCTCCATAACCACCTCGATCCGGACGGAGGATACACTGGTAAAAACCTCTTCCCAGATCGATGCCATGGTGCAGGCGGAACTGGATTCCGGGAACTACAGCTTCAGGGAACCTCTGGTGGTCTTAAATCCCTACAAGATCTCTCCTCTGACTGCTCTCATTCTTTTTCAGACAGAGGAACCCTGCCGGGTACAGATCACGGTAAAGGGAAAAACAGAATCCACTGACCTTACCTTCGAAACAGAAACCGCAGCCGCCCACCGCATTCCGGTCATCGGTCTATACCCCGCCATGGAAAACACAGTAATCCTTAAGCTGTCCGATGAAAGCGGAACCGTTTTTGAAACACAGGAAGTTAAGATCCAGACGGAAGGTATGCCGGATCGGCTGAATGACATTATCCGTCCGGTGAAGACTGCCGGTTCTTCCGCATATCCGCTTACCATCGTATCCGGACAAAATACCTATTACCCCTTTGCCTATGACTGCGAAGGAAATATCCGCTGGTACCTGGACAAAAAAACTGCAAACTACGGACTATACGCTCTTTCCAACGGACGTCTGATCTTCCAGGATACCGCCGGTTATGTAACTTCTACCCAGAAGCCCCAGTCCACCAACCTCTATGAAATGGATTACCTGGGAAGAACCTACAGCCTGTATTATCTTCCCGGCGGAAGTCATCATGAAGTGATTGAAAAAGAACCGGGCGGAAATCTTCTGGCTCTGACCAGCACTCTGAAAGATCATTTTGAAGATAAAATCGTGGAGCTTGACAGAAAAACAGGAGAAATCGTAAATGAACTGGAACTGATCGATATTCTGGGCAAAACCTTTGTAACCCGAATGGACTGGGCCCACATCAACACGGTTTCCTACCAGCCGGAAGATGATACCATTATCATCAGCCCGAGAAATCTCCACTCCGTCATCAAGCTGAACTGGTCCACCAAAGAGATCCAATGGATCCTCTGTGATCCCAGATTCTGGGAAGGCACCGGATTTGAAGACTATGTATTGAAGCCGGAAGGTGATTTTACCTATCATTTCCAGCAGCATTCCTCCTACCAGATTGCCGCAGACCTGGATAACAACCCGAATACCGCAGAACTCACGCTTTTCGATAATCATCAGGATGGAAACAGTGATGTTCCTTACTTTGAAGATGCCGGGGAATCGTACAGTATTGTATATTCCATAGACGAAAAAGCCGGAACCGTCCGGCAGCTGAAGAGCTTCCCTGTCATTTACTCCAAGATTACTTCCAATACCATCTATGATGAGGAGAGCAACCATATCTTTTCCATGTGCGGATGGGTACCTGATTCCCCCTATAAAGGGCGAAAAGGTATGACTTATGAGATGGATTATGAGACCGGCGAGATCTTGAATCAGTATACTTTCAAATATACATTTTACCGTGCGATGCCGATGAATATCAATTATGCGGATCTGTGTGCTCCTATGGAAATCGACGAATCCTATATCAAAGGCTCTCTTCGCCCCTCTGTGGAAGTATCCAGGTCTGTATCGATTCCGGAGGAAATCCTGACAGAAGGTGTTTCCTTCCATATTACCGGCAGTGTTCTCTACACAAAAACTCTGGATCACCATATTTCTCAGCTGATCTTCCGGGGCGTAAATCACACTTATGTATATGACAGTACAGATATTCCTCAGTTTTACGAAGAATATCTATCCTACGAAGGAGATATTCCCATTCCCCTCTCCAATCTGGAGCCGGATACCTATGAGATCCTGGTGGTGTATCTGGACACCTTTTACCGTACGGGACAAACATTCAGCATTTCATAATCGTTTCTAAAACAAAGAGTGAGTATGCTCCGATACATACTCACTCTTTGTTTCTTCTTTCCGTTACAGGTTTGTATATCCCATCAACGATTCATCCACCGCTCTTGCGGCATCTCTTCCTTCCCGGATGGCCCATACCACCAGGGACTGTCCTCTGTGCATATCTCCTGCCGTAAATACGTTGGGTACACTGGTCTGATACTGTCCTTCTGCCGTCTCCACATTGGTTCTTCCGTTTGTCTTCACTTTAAATGCATCTGTGACGTACTTCTGAGAACCCAGGAATCCTGCTGCGATTAGAACCAGATCCACATCGATGACTTCTTCTGTTCCTTCCACAGGAACCATCATCATTCGCCCTGTTTTTTCGTCTTTCTGACTCTGAAGCTTTACAATCTTCGCCTTGCAGACCTCGCCCTTTTTGTTGGCAATAAACTCGGTGACGGTCGTCTGATAGACTCTGGGGTCATGACCGAATACGGCAATCGCTTCTTCCTGGCCATAATCTGTCTTCAGCACTCTGGGCCACTGGGGCCATGGATTGGAAGGAGTTCTTGTCTCCGAGGGTTTGGGCATCATTTCCAGCTGGATCACACTGGCTGCTCCCAGACGAATGGAGGTACCTACACAGTCATTTCCCGTATCACCGCCTCCGATGACCATGACCTTTTTTCCTTTTGCCGGAATAAATTTCTGATCCTCAAAATTGGAATCCAGAAGACTCTTTGTGGTTGCTTTCAGGAAATCTACTGCGAAATAGATTCCCTTCGCATCTCTTCCGGGTACATTGATATCACGTGGGTTGGATGCACCGCAGCATAATACCACACGGTCATACTCTTTTAACAGCTGCTCTGCCGGAATATCCACTCCAATGTTGGCATTGGTAACAAATTCAATGCCTTCTGCTTCCATCAGAGCTACACGTCGGTCGATCACCTGCTTTTCCAGCTTCATGTTGGGGATTCCGTAGCGGAGCAGTCCGCCGATCCGATCGTTTCGCTCAAATACGGTAACCTTATGACCTCTCTTATTTAACTGCATGGCAGCTGCCAGTCCGGAAGGCCCGCTTCCCACAACAGCGACCTTCTTCCCGGTCCGCACCTTGGGCGGATTGGGTTTTACAAGTCCCGATGCAAATGCATTTTCGATGATGGCTCTCTCATTTTCCTTTGTTGCCACCGGTTTTCCGTGAAGATTACAGGTACACGCCGCCTCACAGAGAGCCGGGCATACTCTGGATGTAAACTCCGGAAAACAATGTGTCTTCATCAGTCTTTTATAAGCCTGTTCCCAGTTGCCGGTATAGACAAAATCATTCCATTCCGGCACCAGGTTATTCAAAGGACATCCTGATGCCATCCCGCCGATCATCAGTCCTGACTGGCAGAAAGGCACGCCGCAGGCCATACATCTGGCTCCCTGCTGACGCTGCTTTTCCAAAGAAAGCGGCACATGAAATTCGTTAAAATTCTGAATGCGCTCTTTGGGGCTGATCGTCAGACTGTCCTCTCTTTCATAATCCATAAATCCTGTTGGTTTTCCCATCTTTTTCGCCTCCTGTCTGAACCTTCTAACCCTTTGTGATCGCATTGAATGCTTCGATCTGTGCCTGTTCACTGCTCAGTCCCTTCTCCTCCATCTGTACGATGGTATTCATCATACGTTTGAAGTCGTGAGGAATGATCTTTTTGAATTTGGGAAGGTACTCTTCAAAATGCTCCAGGATCTCTTTTCCTTTTACGGAATTCGTGTATGCCACATGATCCTTGATCATCTTTTTCAGTTCTTCCACATCATATTTGCTGGTCATCTTTTCGATGGCAACCATTTCCTTATTTACTTTCTTATACAGGTCGTTGTCCTCATCCAGCACATAAGCGATACCGCCGCTCATACCTGCTGCAAAGTTTTTGCCGGTTTTTCCGAGGATGACTGCACGGCCGCCGGTCATGTACTCGCATCCATGCTCACCGACACCTTCTACGACAGCAACCGCACCGGAGTTACGGACACAGAATCGTTCTCCTGCTACACCATTGATGTAGGCGCTTCCGCTGGTAGCTCCATAAAGGGCCACGTTTCCGATAATGATGTTTTCATCCTGTTTGTAGGTAATTCCCTTTGGCGGATATACGATCAGTTTTCCCCCGGAAAGTCCTTTTCCGAAGTAGTCATTGCTGTCACCCACCAGTTCCAGGGTCAGTCCTTTGGGGATAAAGGCTCCAAAGCTCTGTCCTCCGGCACCGTTGCATTTTACGGTGAAGGTATCATCCTCCAGAGTATTTCCATACCGTTTTGTGATCTCGGATCCGAAGATCGTACCGAAGGTCCGGTCTACGTTGGACACATCTACTTCGATACTGCGTTTCTGACGCTTCTCCAGTGCCGGTTTCAGCTTCTTCATCAGAATCCGCTCATCTGCCGTTTCCTCCAGTTTAAAATCGTAAACCTGAGCGGGATCAAAGGTTGCCTTCTGTCCTGCATAGGGGTTATTGAGAATGGCACTTAAATCTACCCGGTCTGCCTTCTCCTTGTAGAAGCCTTCTCCTTTCTTTAAGAGATCGCTTCTGCCCACCAGTTCATCCACTGAACGCACGCCCAGCTTAGCCATGTATTCTCTCAGTTCCTCCGCAATAAACTTCATGAAGTTCATGACATATTCCGGTTTGCCCCGGAAACGCTTGCGAAGCTCCGGATTCTGGGTCGCTACGCCCACCGGACAGGTATCCAGATTACATACCCGCATCATCACACATCCCATGGTTACCAGGGGAGCAGTGGCAAAACCGAATTCTTCCGCACCAAGGATGGCTGCGATGGCCACATCACGACCGCTCATCAGTTTTCCGTCTGTCTCAATGCGGACTTTATTTCGAAGTCCGTTCATGATCAGTGTCTGATGAGTCTCTGCTACTCCCAGTTCCCAGGGAAGTCCCGCATTGTGGATCGAACTTCTGGGAGCTGCACCTGTTCCGCCGTCATAACCGGAGATCAGAATGACCTGTGCTCCCGCTTTGGCAACACCTGCAGCTACGGTACCAACGCCCGCCTCAGAAACAAGCTTTACAGAGATTCGGGCATCCTTGTTGGAATTTTTCAGGTCATAAATGAGCTGTGCCAGGTCCTCAATGGAATAAATATCGTGATGAGGCGGCGGGGAGATCAGACTGACTCCCGGTGTGGAATGTCTGGTCTTTGCGATCCACGGGTATACTTTTCCGCCCGGAAGATGACCGCCCTCTCCCGGTTTTGCTCCCTGAGCCATTTTGATCTGCAGTTCTTTTGCGCTTACCAGATAACGGCTGGTCACTCCGAAACGTCCCGATGCCACCTGCTTGATCGCAGAACATCTGTCTGTATCGGTTCCTGCTGATTCCAGTCTGTCATCACTTTCTCCACCCTCACCGGAATTTGATTTTCCGTGAAGCCGGTTCATGGCGATGGCCAGTGTCTCATGAGCTTCCTGTGAAATCGATCCATAAGACATGGCTCCTGTCTTGAATCTCTGTACGATGGAGTCCACGCTTTCCACTTCTTCGATGGGAACCCCTTCTTCCGGATAATTAAAGTCCATAAGACTTCTCAGATAACCGGACTCTTCTCTGTTGACCCGGGCTGTATATTCCTTAAACATCTTATAATCGCCGTTTTTGGTGGATTCCTGCAGAAGATGGATGGTCAGTGGATTATACCGGTGTTCCTCACCCTGACTTCTGGATTTGTGCCGTCCGATGCTGTTCAGCGTCAGATCCGTCTCCAGACCCAGCGGGTCGAAGGCTTCATTATGAAGAGCCTCTGTCTGGTTTTCAATGTCCTTTAATGTGATACCGCCCACACGGCTTACCGTGTTGGTAAAGTATTTGTCGATCACTTCTTTGCTGATACCGATGGCCTCGAAGATCTGGGAGCCCTGGTAGGACTGGATCGTGGAGATACCCATCTTGGAAGCGATCTTCACAATGCCGTGAAGAACGGCAGAATTATAATCATTGACTGCGGCATAATAATCCTTCTCGATCATCTTGCTGTCGATCAGCTGGCGAATCGTATCCTGTGCCAGATAAGGATTGACTGCACAGGCACCATAGCCCAGCAGTGTTGCAAAATGATGAACTTCTCTGGGTTCTCCTGATTCCAGCACGATGGCCAGAGACGTACGTTTCTT
This sequence comes from Marvinbryantia sp., assembly GCA_016297895.1. Taxonomy (GTDB): domain Bacteria; phylum Bacillota; class Clostridia; order Lachnospirales; family Lachnospiraceae; genus Marvinbryantia. The sequence goes on along the minus strand of JAEDFS010000001.1, from coordinate 165,840 downwards.
GGTCTTTACCAGATACTGATGCACGGCAGATACCGCCAGCAGGGACGGAATGGGCACATGGTTTTCATCCACTCCCCGGTCGGTCAGAATGAGGATATTGGCGCCGTCTCTGTGCACTTTATCCACTTCCACAAAGAGACGCTCAATGGCACGTTCCAGGCTGGTACTCTTATAATAGGTGATGGGAACCTCTGCCACCTTGAAGCCGTCCACTTTCATATGCTTAATCTTCAGCATATCCGTATTGGTCAGAATGGGATTGTTCACCTTCAGCACCTTGCAGTTTTCCGGCTTTTCTGTCAGCAGGTTGCCGTCTTCACCCACATAAACCGTGGTGGATGTGACGATCTCCTCACGGATCGCATCGATAGGCGGATTGGTGACCTGGGCAAACAGCTGTTTAAAATAATTAAACAGAGGCTGCTGCTCGTCAGACAGTACTGCCAGCGGGGTATCGATACCCATGGAAGCAATCCCCTCCGCACCGTTCAATGCCATATTGCGGATGGATGTACGATATTCCTCAAAGGTATAGCCGAATGCTTTCTGCAGTCTGGCTCTCTCTTCATCTGTGTACTCCGGCACACGGACATTTGGGATTTTCAGATCTTTCAGATTCACCAGATTGCTGTCCAGCCATTCTCCATAGGGCTGTCTGGAGGCATAGTATTCTTTCAGGTCCTCATCGTCGATGATCTTTCCCTTTACCGTATCCACCAGCAGCATCTTACCGGGATGGAGACGTTCTTTCATGATGATCTTTTCCGGCGGAATATCCAGTACTCCCACTTCGGAAGAAAGGATCATATAACCGTCTTTTGTAATATAATATCTGGAAGGACGCAGACCATTTCTGTCCAACACTGCTCCTACCAGGTCGCCATCACTGAACATAATGGATGCCGGACCGTCCCAGGGCTCCATCATGGTGGCATAATACTGATAAAAATCCCGTTTATTCTGGGACAGATTCAGGTTGTTTGCCCAGGGCTCCGGAATAAGGATCATCATGGCAAGGGCCATATCCATACCGCTCATAATCAGGAATTCCAGTGTATTATCCAGCATGGCTGAATCGGAACCGGATGCGTTGATCACCGGAAGGATCTTGTGGAAATCATCTTCCAGATAAGCAGATGACATCGTCTCTTCTCTGGCCAGCATCTTATCCGCATTTCCGCGAATGGTATTGATCTCACCATTATGCACAATAAAACGATTGGGATGGGCACGTTCCCAGCTTGGATTGGTATTGGTACTGAATCGTGAATGCACGGTGGCAATGGCAGATTCGTAATCCGGACTCTGCAGATCCGGGAAGAACTGACGAAGCTGTTTTACCAGAAACATTCCTTTGTAAACGATGGTCCGGCTGGAAAGCGAAGCCACATAGGTGTTCTCATTACTCTGCTCAAACTCTCTTCTGGCCACATAAAGTTTCCGGTCAAATGCCAGTCCTTTTTCCACATCTGCCGGTTTCTTTACAAAAGCCTGCATGATACAGGGCATTTTATCCAGTGCCTTCTGCCCCAGTACTTCCGGTACGATGGGCACGGTTCGCCAGCCTAAAAACTCCAGACCTTCCTTCTTCAGGATAATCTCAAACATCTTCATGGCCTGTTTTCTTTTCAGTTCGTCCTGAGGAAAGAAGAACTGACCGATTCCGTATTCCCGTTCTCCGGGTAAAGAAATGCCGAGTGCACTACAGGTCCTGGAGAAGAATTTATGAGAGATCTGTAAAAGGATTCCCACTCCATCACCTGTCTTGCCCTCGGCGTCTTTGCCGGCTCTGTGTTCCAGATTTTCTACTATTTTCAATGCGTTCTCGACCGTTTCCCTGGTCTTGATTCCCTTGATATTTACCACTGCTCCGATCCCGCAGTTGTCATGCTCGAATTCCTGCCGGTAAAGACCGGGACTGTCAGGTAATACCATGCTGTTTTCCTTTGCCATAGCACTCTCCCTTTCATGTTTCTTTCGCATTATTATGATTTGTTTTTTCGATTGAAACTTATTTTATATTTTCTTCATGCATAATCATACTCTTCTTCTGACAAAATGTAAATAGGAAATTTTTCTCGAATTGTCAGATTATTAGAAAACTCGAATTATTGTTTGTCGAATCAACTTTTTTGTCTCTATTTTTAGTTATTTAAAAACAATTTAAAGGAAAAACAGCACTCATGATGCCGTTTTTCCCTCTTTTTCCCTTATGGAAGATTTGCATAGATATGATTCATTTCTTTTTTCCTGACAGTCAGCCGGAAAAATCTTGACGCTCTGTTAAAACCCAACTACATCTGTCCATAAAAGATATGGGTATTGGCTTTGATTCCATCGGAAGTGTGATGAAACGCTCGGTATTGATCTCTGCCTGCATTGCAGCTGTGATGCTGATTGCCAAGGTGGTTCTGATAAGAATCGCTCCGGATATGTTTCCTGCCGGCGCTCCCTTTTTTGATTTCCGGCGGGTGGGGCTGCAGTTTATCCTGTATATCTATACTGCTTTTATTCAGGAATTCATATCCAGGGGAATCATTCAGGAATCTCTCACCCATGTATTCGAAGGCCGGTTATCAGATGTTCTCGCAATCGGAATCACATCTCTCCTGTTTGCTGCCCTGCACATCCACAAAGGTGTGAACTTGTTCTGATCCATTATACCTTCGGAATTATTCCAAACCTCCTCAGTGTAACCTCATAAAAATCTTAGCGTATTTTTGACAGCTCATGATAAACCCGGGCAACCGGAAGTCCCACAATGGTGTTATATTCCCCTTTGATCCTTCTGATAAAAACACAGAACTTTCCCTGAATTCCATAGGCTCCCGCCTTATCCATCGGTTCGCCGGTGCGGATATATCCGTCGATTTCTTCTTCCGACATGGGATAGACCTCCACATCGGCTGAATCATGGAAAGAAACCTGTTTTTCCCCTCTGACCAGAGTCACCCCGGTATACACCTGATGCGTTCTTCCCTGAAGCATTTCCAGCATTCTCCCGGCATCCGCCTCATCCTTTGGCTTACCCAGAATTTCTCCGTCCAGAACCACCACCGTATCGGCACCAAGTACCAGTCTGTCAGGATACCGTTTTGCCACTGCCTGCGCCTTACACAGCGAAAGCTCTTCGACCACCTTTCCCGGTTCTTTTTTGGTGATCACCTCGTCTGCATCGCTGACGATCACTTCAAAAGGAATCCCTGCCTGTTCCAACAGCTCCTTTCTTCTGGGAGAAGCAGAGGCCAGTATGATTTTCTCCATATCCTTCCTACCCTTCATAATAAATCTTCAAAGAACACTTTGTACTGATATATTTTGTTTTGACCGATACTCTGGAAGATTTTTTCTCATCCACCAGAATCGGCGGATAATCCTTTGAGCTGTTGCTTATCTTCCCGCCTGTAAGTTTGAATTTGCTCACTCCATTCTCCAGAAATACGGCTGTTTTCTTTCCGGAAACGGTTCCCTTTTTTATCTGAGTCGTGCTTCCTTTTCTGGTAAACAATGCACATTCTCCGACTTTATTTCCGGTGCACTTTATAGTTCCCCCACTGATGGTAAGAGAGGCTTCATTGACGACGCAGAATGCCTTACCGGAAGTAAGGGTTCCTTTTTTGACTGACACCTTTCCTCCCTTATTATAAAGAACACAGTTGTTGTTCTGGAATTTTCCTCCGTTTATCGTCAGGGTTCCTTTTACAACTCCCAAAAGAGGCTGCTGGTTGTTTTTATCGTAATTTTTGAAATCTCCTCCGGTGATCTCAACGGAACCGCCTTCCATATAAAGACAGTATGCGTTGGATCGGAAGGTCCCTTTCTTCACTGTCATCTTCCCGCTTTTGCAGATCAGTGCCGGCATGTTTTTCGCTGTGATCTTTGCGTTATAAATATTCGTCGTTCCGCTGTTCACGATCTGCTGATAGGTTCCGCTCTTTATATCAAGCCGTGCCCCTTTTTCCACCAGGACGGAACCGTTGAGTTTTCCTCCCTGTACCGTCACTGTTCCCTTTTTCACCAATACATTTCCTTCGGAAGTACCGCTTAAGTTCAGTGTCTTGCCGTTGAGATCCAGTGTATATTTCGTGTTCTTTTTCAGTTCCAGTTCATGATCCATGGAAATGCTTTTTTTCAGCTTTATGGTCTGTCCCTTTTTCACCGCTGCCAGAGCACTCTCCAGGGATGTATAATTCTTCTTTCCGATGGCTGCCACGGATGGTTCCGCTGCAATTCCGGAAGTTCCGAGAAGAATTCCAAATACCATCGTAAGCAACATTGTTTTGAGCATCTGTTTCATTGGATTTCCTCCTTTTCTCTTTTTTACTATTCTACCTCTAACCGGAAGGGAACTCAACCATAATATTTCCGATCATTCTTTGATTGTCAAACTTCCCTTTAAAAACATCTTTTCTTCGGCTCTCTTTCTATGATATACTATTCTTAGTTTACAGAAAAACAGAGACGGAAGAGAGCAAAGAACCGTGCATCTATTGAGTGTATAAGAATGGGAGGAACGCAAAAATGGATATTGAAAAATTAACCGTAGAACAACTAAATGATCTATCAGCAAAATCCGGTTTGGAAAATCTGAATAAGCTTCGGTCGGAAGGTCACGATTCCATGGAGAAGAACCGAAATCTTTTAATGACAATTTTAAAGGATAATAAGGACACGGAAATCGGAAAGAAATATGATTTTGCAAGTATTGATTCCATAGAGGAATATCAGCGTCGGCTTCCCATTACTACATATGATGATTATGCCGATTATGTACAGCGTATTATTTATAACGATGAGGAAAATTTAATGACCGCCTATGATTTCCGGCTTTTTTGTGAGACAAACGGTACCCTTGGAGTTCCTAAGATTATTCCGATGTCGGAGAAAGCAATTCAGGCACAAATGGATTACAACGCCAATGTTTTGAATGGTATTCTTGAAGAAAGTATGGATGATTCCTGGAAAAAAGGTAGATCCCTTTACATTATGGAATGTTCCTTTACTGAGATGAGAAAGGGCAAGGAGTATGGTCTGTTATCTGCAATTATGCTGCAGAACATGCTTCCATTCGTAAAAAAAACAAATGCAATTCCTCCGGAGGTGATTTTCCCGGAAGACAGTGCCGGAACGAATATCCGGTATTTGCAGGCACGCTTTGGCATCATGGCAAAGGATATCACCAACATCCGCGGTACCTATTTAAGCTTTATAACAGAGGTGATTCGTTATGTAGAAAATAACTGGGAATTACTGGTTCGGGATATTGAACAGGGAACCATTGACGCATCCATTGAAATGCCCGAAAAAACAAGAGAACTGATGATGAAAATCATTGAGCCTATGCCGGAACGTGCGGCAGAATTGCGGGCGATTTTTGAACAGGGATTTGACACCCCTTATTGCCAGAAGGTGTGGCCGGATTTGAAATATATTTCTGGAATTGGTACCGGTGCATTTGAAATCTACGAAGAAAAACTGAAAGAGCGGTATGTAGATGATCGTGTGCAATTCTATTTTCCGGGTATCAGTGCAACAGAAGGACTGTTTTCTGTTCCGCTTGAAATGAATTCCAAAGACAGCGTGCTTGTGCCAAGTGTGACATTTTACGAATTTTTGCCTGTAGAAGCGAAGGGGGATTTTTCTCAGATTGTGACAATGGATCAGTTGGAAACAGGTAAAGATTATGAATTAATCATTACCAATTTGTCCGGACTTTACCGCTATCGTATGTATGATTGCGTACGGGTAATGGGCAGGTATCATGATCTTCCCATGGTGCGTTTTGTGTATCGGGTGATGAAGACCTTAGACCTATTGGATGACCATACAACAGAACAGGCCTTTACACAGACCGCACTGCAGACGGCAGAGGAATTACATTACGATATGGTTGATTTTTCCATTTTTGTGGATCGGGATGCAGAGCGACCGCATTATGTGTATTTGATGGAGATTGCAAAGCATCCGGAGAGCCTGACAAAGGAACAGATTCGTCAATGCTTAAATGATAAATTGTGTCAGATGAGCAGACATCTCGCCAAGACCATTGAGCGGGGAATGTGCGGTCCCGTTGATTTGTTTATTGTGCAGGACGAAACCTATCTGCTGTATAATGACTTAATGATCATGAGGGGACGGGGAGCTGCCCAGTTAAAACCGGTGCGGTTTATTTTAAACGAATATCAGCGGAAATTTTTCTTTAAAATGATAGAAACGGAATGGGAAAAAGCATGATAACGACGAACAGAAAATTAATTGACCGGGCTTTTCGTTCCATTATGATCACGATGATGATAACCGGCATTATCGCTATGATCGGCTCTTTTATCGACAGTCTGATTATTGGAAATTTCCTTGGCAGTAAAGCCCTTGCTGCTTTTGGGTATGCGTCGCCTGTATATATGATCATTGCCGCCCTGGGGAGTATTCTCGCCAATGGCGGAAAGGTCTTATGCTCTGTCTATATAGGAAAAAATGATACTAAGGCTGTCCGTGAGAATTTTACGGTTTCCTGCATTGCTACCCTTGTGATCGGTATTGTGGTGACGATTGTATGCCTCACTGCCGCCACCCCTCTTGCACTGCTTCTTGGGGCAAAGGGGGAACTTACTGCCGCTACAGCGGCTTACATCAGGGGTCTTGGCATCGGAGCTGTTCCTATTCTTTTTATGCAGGTGCTTTCCAATTATATTTGTCTGGATGATGCGGAAAAACTTGTTTTTTTAAGTGTCCTTGGAATGACAGTTGTCAATGTTACACTGGATATTTTCGTGGCACTTGTCTGGCATAACGGACTTCTGGGAATGGCGTTGGCCACGTCAGCCAGTTATACTGTCTCAGTAATGATCATGGCAGTTTATTTTCGCAGAAAAAACCGGTTGTTTGTTCTGAAAAAGCCATCCCGTTTCGGAAAAGAATGCGGCAGTATATTTGCCACAGGATTTCCTAATGTTGTAAGCAAGCTCAGTATCAGTTTCACGAATATATGCCTGAATAAAATTCTCTTTTCCTGCGGTGGAGTGTCGGCTGTTTCTGCTTTTTCGGTACAGTCTACCATTTTTATGTTCGTCAATTCCGCTTTCGCAGGACTGTCGTCAGGAGTATCTATGTTCAGCGGTATCTATTATGGGGAGAAAAATAAGAACGCACTGAAAAAACTTCTGGCAGTGGCATTAAAATACGGATTCCTCCTCTCGTTTTCCATCGGTGCAGTCACTTTATTGCTGGCACCTCAGCTGGCAGGATGGATTTTAAAGGGAGATGCCGCTACGATGAGTCTTGCCGCACAGAGTATCCGTTTTCTGAGTATCAGCTTCCCTCTGGAAACGGTGATTCTCTCTTTGACGTACTATTATCTGGCTGTAAAAAGGATCACGATTTCCAATATTCTGTGTGCAGTTTATCGATTTGTCCTGAATGTATTATGTGCATGGATCTTTAGTATGGTCTTTGGAATCAATGGAGTATGGTTCTCCTATTTTGCCGCCGGCGTTTTTACGCTTCCGGTTCTGCTGCTCCTCCTACTTCCTTATTCCAAAGGAAGCAAAGGGATGGAATATTTGCTGGCACTTCCCCGTGATTTTGAGGAACCGGAGGATCAAATACTTGAAATTTCCATGAATGATAACATGGATCATGTCATCCGTTTTGTCTCCCAGGTGAGAGATTTCTGCCGGGAAAAAGGCCTGGAGGAAGGGAAAAATTTAAGAATCTGCATTGCGATTGAAGAAATGGTAGGAAACATTGTGAAGCATGGTTCCAAAGGAAAAAAAGCCAACAATATTGATATCCGGATTCTCATTGGAAAAGATGAGATTGCCATTACCATTCGTGACAATGGCATTCGCTTTAATCCGCTGTTGTATTCCATTCGAGAGGATCAGTATGGACTTCAGCTGGTTCAGGGGATTACCAAAAAAATGGACTATAATTATATCGCCGGGACAAATTGCGTACATATTTTAATTTAAAGTGTCATGCTGTATAAAACTCAGATAAAATCAGAAAGGGAGCTTCCATAACATGAATAAAGAAAAGCTGACAAAACCGGAGAAATACTGGATCCTGTATGATGTAGGAAATTCTGCCTTTATGCTGCTGGTTACCACCATTCTCCCCATTTATTTTAATTATCTGGCAAAAAATGCAGGAATCTCCGAAGTAGACTATCTGGCATACTGGGGCTACGCCGCCTCGGTATCTACGATCATCGTAGCGGTCATCGGCCCGATCCTTGGAACCATGGCTGATACCAGAAATTTCAGAAAGCCGTTGTTTACCTTTACCATGATCCTGGGCGTCCTGGGGTGTGCCGCACTTTCCGTTCCAACCTCATGGATCGTTTTTCTGGCAGTCTTTGTTCTTGCAAAGATCGGATTCCATGCCAGCCTGATCTGCTATGATTCCATGCTTGTGGACGTGACCACACCGGAACGGATGGATAGCATTTCCTCCTATGGATATGCCTGGGGCTATATCGGAAGCTGTATTCCATTTATCCTTTCTCTTTTCCTGGTACTGATGAATGAAAAGATCGGGCTCTCCATGCGCAGTGCCATGGTGATCGCATTCCTGATCAATGCCGGATGGTGGTTCCTTCTGACGGTGCCCCTGATCCGAAATTATCGCCAGGAACATTTTGCAGCAACCAGGGAACATCCCATAAGGGACAGCTTCCGGCGTCTTAAGGATACCCTGCTGGATATAAAACAGGAGAAGCATATCTTCTGGTATCTGCTTGCCTTCTTCTTCTTTATCGACGGCGTCTATACGATCATTGAAATGGCTACGGCTTACGGCAGTTCTCTCGGACTTGACAGCCAGGGACTTTTGCTGGCTCTTCTGGTCACCCAGATCGTTGCCTTTCCCTTTGCTCTTATTTTCGCCAGACTCTCCAAAAAATATGAGACGGATAAGCTGATCAGGATCTGCATTCTCGCCTACACGGCAATCGCCCTGTTCGCCATACAGTTGGATCAGCAGTGGGAATTCTGGACTCTGGCTGTTTTTGTGGGCATGTTTCAGGGTGGGATCCAGGCACTTTCCCGTTCCTATTTTGCCAAAATCATCCCTCCGGAAAAATCCGGAGAGTATTTTGGTCTCTATGATATCTGTGGGAAAGGAGCCTCCTTTGTGGGCACTACCTTAGTCGGTGTCGTTGCCCAGGTTACAGGACGCACCAATTCCGGTGTGTCAGCTCTTGCCGTTCTGTTTCTCATTGGATTCTTCCTGTTCTGCAAATCAGCCAGAATGAACCGGGAACGCAGCCGCTGAATGATTTCGCCCGATACCCTGTCTTCCGCTAAGACAGGGTGCCGGGCTTTTTCTTACAATTCTTCTTCCGTCATATCCTTTTTCCGATTCAGAATATCATAAATACAAGGCACCACGAACAGTGTCAGCAGGGTTCCGTAGGTCAGTCCTCCGATGGTTACGATTGCCATAGGCTGAACCATATCTGCTCCCATATCTCCTCCGACAGCCATCATGATCAGGCCCAGGATCGTAGTGAGAGCCGTCATAATAATCGGACGCAGTCTCGTTCTTCCTGCTTCCACAATAGCATCTCTTTTTTCCATTCCGCCTCTTCGAAGCTGATTGATATAGTCAACCAGCACGATTCCGTTATTTACAATGATACCGGACAGCATGACAAATCCCAGCATGGCAATGATGCTCACGGGATTTCCGGTAAGGTAAAGTCCAAAGAAGCCTCCCGTAAATGCCAGAGGAATGGTAAACATGATAATAAAGGGAGACAGCAGTGACTGGAACTGTGCCACCATGATCAGGTACATAAACGCCACAGCCATCGCCAGCATTTTCAACATCTGCACCATTGCCTCGTTGATCGTTTCATCTTCTCCCGCCATTTCCAGGCTGTACCCTTTGGGTACTTCATACTCATTCAGTGCCTTTTCCACCTCTGCAGCCACAAGACCAATATTATGTCCCTCTTCGATTTCTGCTGAAACCGTGACATACCTGGTCTGAGCCTGTCTGTTAATGGAAGAGAACCCTTCCGTGTCCACAAATTCCACCAGATCCTTCAGAGGTACATCCACTTCGTTCTGATCTTTATCGGTGCCTTTTATGGTCAGTTCCCGAATCTTATCTCTTGTCAGCGTCTCATCTGTATCACTGACCACCAGCACCGAATAATCCCTGGAAAGAGTGCTCAGAGTGGTGGCACTGGAAGCTTCTGCCAGTTTTCCGGCCAGGAACTGGAACACCTGCGCTGTGGTAAGCTGATATTCCATCGCTTTATCCTTATCCACCACCAGACGCAGCTCCAGTGTTTTCTCTGCGATGCCGTCAGATACATTTTTGGTTCCTTCCACCTGTCCCACAATGGCCGCCACTTCCCCGGCCATCTTCTTTAACTGATCCAGCTCCCGTCCCTTTATGTTGATGGAAATGCCGCTGCCTCCCAGGGCCGACATATCCATGGTAGAGGTCTCAATATCCAGAGTACAGTTAAGATCTGCCGTTTTTTCTCTGATCTCCTTTACCAGTTCTTCATTGGAAAGCTCCGGTTCTTCCGTAAGCAGTACATACATGGACACCTGATCGGTTCCACCGCCGGAGCCTCCCATCATGCTGCTCATACCGGAACCTCCCGCCATGGCTCCCACATCGGTCACATCCGTAAGAGTCAGAATCCGCTCCATGATGGTATCAGACATTGCCGCAGTCTCCGCCAGGGTACTGTCTTTTGGCATCTGAAGATTTACCGTTACCTGAGTGCTCTCCATCTCCGGCATAAAAGCGGTTCCTTTTGATAAGGACAGTTTCACGGAAAGCACCAGAAGACCGGCCGCCAGAAGCAGCACCAGGAATTTTGCTTTCAGCGAAACCCTGAGAATTGCCGCATATCCGTTCTGTATAAAAGTGAAAAACCTGTCCGGTCTTTCTTTGTTTTTCTTTAAAAGTCCCGCTCCCATGGCAGGAACCACCGTCAAGGCCACCAGAAGGCTGGCTGCCAGGGAATACCCGATGGTCAATCCCATATCCACAAATAGCTGACGGGTGATTCCTTCCGTAAATACGATCGGCAGAAATACACATACCGTAGTCAGAGTGGATGCTGCAATGGAACCAGCCACCTGATTGGCTCCTTCCACTGCCGCCTTCTTTACCCCGTATCCCTCATTTCTCAATCGGAAAATATTCTCAATGACTACAATGGAATTATCCACCAGCATACCGATTCCCAGAGCCAGTCCGGACAGAGAAATAATGTTCAGGGAAATATTACTGAAATACATCAGCACCACCGCAGTCAGGATACTGATGGGGATCGAGACTGCGATTACAAGTGTGGTCCGGAAGCTCTTTAAGAATATCAGCAGAACCAGAATGGCCAAAGCCGCACCGGAAAGCATATTCTGCAGTACGGAATCGACTACCATGTCGATGTAGATACCCTGATCCATCAGTTTGATGAAATGGATCCCTTCTCCTGATTCCTCCAGCTCTGAAAATTTCTTTTTGATCCGGTTGGATACTTCACCGGTGGAATAACCGGACTGTTTCTGCATGGTAAACATGACTCCTGCATTTCCGTTGATCTTCGCATAGATCTCTCCGCTGTTATCCAGGATCTGTACATCTGCCACATCCGACAGACGAATGGGATCCAGTCCGTCCATATGGAGATCCAGAAGCATCAGATTTTCCAGATCCTCCGTTGCCTCCAGTTTATTGCCGATACGCACCAGAAAATCTACGCCCTCTTCTGTCACATACCCTGCAGGCATGGTAAAGTTCTGAGCCGCCAGAATTCCTTTTACCATGTCAGCTGTAACGATCTGTGTCACATCCGCCTGATCATAAGCCGTTTCTTTCTGAGACCGGATCTGCTCCAGTGCCTCGTCCAGCTGCTTCTGTCCCTGGTTAAGTTCTGCTTTCCCCACTGCCATCTCAATGGTAGCGGCAATCTTCGCCTGATTGAGCTGAGCTGTGGCCTCAGCAGCCGTAGACTGACCGGAAGAGATCTTCTGTTTTGCTGCCAGAAGCTGTTCTTTTGCCGCCAGAAGCTGGGTGCGTCCCTCCGAGATCTGGGCCTTCCCATCTGTAATCGCCTGTCTTCCGGAAGCGATGGCTGCCTGCTGCTCCGGCATTTTATCAATGGCTTCCTGAACCTGAGCCAGTCCGTCCTCCAGCTGCAGCTTTCTGCTGATCAGCTGGGTCTTTACGGAATCGATATTCTCGATCAGAGCCGAACCCTCTTTTTTTACATCCACACCGGCCGAAGACAGCCCATCCAGGATCTGACTTCTCTGCTTCTTACATTCTGCCAGGGTCGTCTCCAGTTCCTTTATTTTAGCAGAAATACTTACCCCTTCCAGCATCTGGCTGATCTCCTCCGCCGTCGGAATGTTTCCCGCCTGGGTATCTGTTACCGGATTTTCAATCAGTGCTGCCGTTTCCGGCTGCAAAGCTTCGGTCTCCATAACCGGTACCTCATAGGGCTCCAGAGCATCTTCCTGGATGACGCTGCTCTCTTCCACGCCTGAGGATGATACGTTTCCGCCTGAGGAAGGGATGGACGGAGTGCTTCCGCCCGAAGAAATACCTGTCTCTGTCTGACTGACGTTTCCGGTTTCTTTTGTCTCCGTCTCTGAAGGTTTCTCCGTCTGTGCCGTCTGATCCATGGCCTTTAAGACATCGACCACAGTCTCCATCCACATAATATTCCGATCCAGTTCCTCCAGCGCCCCCGGTGCCTGCTCCAGAAGACCGATCGCTGATTCCAGCTGTGCTTTCTGGGCTTCCAGTGTTGCTTTCTGGGCAGGAAGCTGACTGAGTGCCAGTTCTGCATCTACCAGCTCCTTTTCCTTTGCCTCCAGTTCCTGTTCAGACGCATCCAGCTTCGCAAGTCCTGCTTCCACTTCCGCCAGTTTCTGATCCAGCTGAATCTGTCCGGTGATCATCTGTCCTGTACCGGCACTGATCTGGCTCTCTGCGGCAGAAGTCTGGTCCGCCAGTTGATTCTGGCCGTTTTCCAGCTGCTGTTTTCCGTTCTCCAGCTCTGCCTGACCATCCTCGATCTCATTCTCAGCTTCTTCAAACTGTTTATCCAGCGCCTGTCTGATCTTTTGGTTTACCGCCTCCAGCTTGTCTTCCCGGATCATCACCTGCACCTGTTCTTCGATGGTTCCGGATGCGCTTACGGAAGCCACTCCCTCGATACTCTCCAGCTCCGGCAGGATCTCATTATTTACCAGATCCGTCAGGTCACTCTGGGTCATCTCTCCCGCTTCCAGTGCGGACACCATGACCGGCAGCATATCCGGATTCAGTTTCATGATCACCGGACTTCCCACGGAATCATCCCAGTATCCTTCGATCTGATCCAGTTTTTCCCTCATCTCAATGGTTGCCGCATCCATATTGGCAGACTGGGAAAACTCCAGGATCACCGTAGAAACATTCTCACCGGACACCGAATTGACCGTCTCAATATTACTGATGGTTGCCATGGCCTGTTCCACAGGTCTGGTGACCATCGTTTCCACCTCCTCCGGACTTGCTCCAGGATAAGTGGTATATACAATGGCGTAAGGCAGCGTCATGTCCGGCAGAAGATCGGTCTTCATGCTGGTAAAAGACACCACTCCCAGAATCAGGATCAACACGACCCCCACCAGGACGGTATAGGCTCTCTTCACACTGTAACGGGATAGCATACATTTCCTCCTCTCTGATAACTTCTGTTATTGACACAGCATCGCCATGAAAGGAATCGTCAGTACGGAAAGAATCGTACTGAAAAAGACTCCCTTGGATGCCAGGTGCACATCTCCCTTATACTCAATGGCCAGCATCGTGGAATTGGTGGCCACCGGCATCGCAGAAAGAATGATCAGGGTTCCCTTCATCAGATCTGCTGCCGGATGCACCGGTTTCAGCAGGAGATAGATCACAAAGGGAATCACCAGCAGGCGAAACGCCGTAAAAAGGTAAATTCTCCAATCATCAAACAGCTCCTTCACCGGCATGGATGCGATCGTAGATCCCAATATCAGCATGGCAACCGGAGTTGTGACATTTCCCAGATAATTCAGGGACTCCATGACCGGTGCCGGAAATGTGATCTCGGTAAAATAGAGAAGAATTGAGATCAGAGATGCTCCCAGGGGAATATTTAATAAAACCCCGGGCCGGAATCTGAATGATCCGGATCTTCCCCCGATCATGGCAATACCTGCTGAATAAACCACCAGGTTAAATACCACATTCAGAATGACCGCATAGATCATGGCCCGGGAACCGAACACTGCCGTGATCACCGGATATCCCATAAACCCCACATTGCTGAACATGGTCATAAATGCATAGGTTCCCCTCTGCTCTTTCGGCACTTTTGTCAGCGTCAGAAAAAGAACAGCCAGGATCCCATATACAGCAAAGACCGCCACGCTGAGTGCAAAATTAAAAACGAGCTCTCCGGTCCCCATAATTCCCCGATTCGTAAGAAATGCGGTAAGAACCTGAGCCGGAACCGTAATATTCAGAACCAGTTTTGTATACCGCACATTGGCTTCCTCATCGATCACCTTTGCTTTTCTCATGACATATCCAATGACCATAATGAAAAACAGAGACAGCATTCTGCCGGCTATACTATAAAAATCCATAACGTTTCTCCTTTATTGTTCTTTTTCATTCTGCTTCCAGAACTCCTGAAGCTTCGATGTTACACTCTGAAGTGTACAGAATTCGTAGTCCTCCCACTCCCTTGGGAAGATGTTCCGGTATTGCTGCCGGCAGAACCGTTCATCCAGAAGGAGGATAATCCCCCGGTCCTCATCGGTACGGATCACCCTCCCCGCAGACTGAAGCACCTTATTCATGCCCGGATACTGATAGGCATAGGCAAACCCGTCCATATTTCTTTCGTCATAATACTGCTTTAAGATCTCCCGTTCATGACAGATCTGCGGCAGTCCGGTTCCCACGATCAGTGCTCCTATCAGAGATTCCCGTTTCAGGTCGATTCCCTCCCCGAAGATTCCGCCCATCACACAGAATCCCACAAGAGATGTCTCATTTTCTTCTCCTGAAAAGTGGCTCAGGAATTCCTCCCGATCCTCTTCCGTCATATGATTGCTCTGAGCGAGCACACTTACCATTTCCTCCGTACCGTTTTCTCCAGGATATTCCTCAAAAACCTGCCTTACATCCTCCAGCATTTTATAGGAAGGAAAAAATACCAGATAATTCCCCGGCCGGGCTTTTACGGCTCTTCGAATATACTCAGAGATCTTTTCATATTCTCCCCGGCTGCGCCTTGTATAACGGCTGCTCACATCGGTAGCCACCAGCACTTTTTTCTTTCTGATATCAAACGGGGAATGGGCATATACGGCATAGTCCTCTTCCGTCCCTGAAAGCAGTCCCATATAATAGCGCACCGGAAGCAGGGTTGCGGAAAACAACACACTTCCTCTTCCCTTGTCCAGGCACTCCCCAATCTTATGAAAGGTATTGATGCAGTACAGCCTGATCTTAAACCTTCCATCCGGCTCAAGCTCCGTATAGATCTTATAACTGTCATCCATCTCTTCCTCTATATCCAGAAAACTGCGCACCTGGAAATAAAATTCCAGGATTTTCTTTCTCTGCTCCTCTTTCCCTGCTTCTTTTTCCAGATACCGTCCGATCGTGTCCTCTCTGTCCTCGAAGAGTTCTTCCAGCCTGGAAGCCACATTCATCAGTGCCAGAGAAAAATGACCGATTTCTTTGATGATCGCATACCCCTCACATTCCCGTTTCCATTCCAGCAGGTACCTGTTGCATTTTTCCAGCCCACGTTCTGCTTTTTTGCTGATTGGTTTCAGAATCCTCTTCATCTCCAGAAAATCTTCCTTATATAAGGAAGCGCTGAACATCTCTCTTCCACGCTCTACCAGATTATGGGCTTCATCGATCAGAAAAATATAATCCCCCTTTACGCCTTCTGCAAAAAAACGTTTCAGCTTCGCCTGGGGGTCAAACACATAATTATAATCACAGATGACGGCATCGACCCAGAGTGAAAGATCCAGTGACATCTCAAAGGGACAGACCTGCCATTTTTCTGCATGTGCGACCATTCTCTCTCTGGTATAGCCGTCCGTTTTTTCCTCCCCATATGTGGTGAGCAGTTCATACACCGCATCATTGACCCGGTCATAGTGTCCCTTTGCATAAGGGCATTTTTCCGGATTGCAGTCGGTCTCCCCACACATACAGATCTTATCTTTCGCTGTCAGCGTCTCTACCTTATACTTAAGGCCCTGTTCCTTTAATAAAGAAAACGCCTCCTGAGCCACTGTTCTTGTGATGGTCTTGGCTGTCAGATAAAAAATTTTTCCTCCGAATCCCTCACCGACGGCTTTTACCGCCGGAAATATGGTAGAAAGCGTCTTTCCAACCCCGGTAGGAGCCTGAATAAACAGCTTTTTCTCCCGTTTTATCGTCCGATATACGGCAGCTGCCAGGTTGCGCTGCCCTTCCCTGTAAGGATAGGGGAATTCTACCTTTTGAATAGAATTCTGACGGATCTTTTCCCACTCAAATTGAAAATCGGTCCATTTTCTGTACGCCCGAATCAACTCTTCAAACCAATTCGTCAATTCCTCCCGGGAGTATTCCATTCGGAAACGCCGGATCTCCTCCGTATCCAGATTGGCATAAGTCATCTGCACCCCGATCTGTTCCGTTTCCCGCCCTGCTGCATACATACAGGCATAGCACTTCGCCTGGGCAAGATGCACCGCCACCGGCTCCTCCATTCTGGAAAGATCCCGATACACACCCTTGATCTCATCGATCAGAGTCTTTCCTTCCTCCGTAAAGATCCCGTCCGCCCTTCCTTCCACCCGAAGGATGTAGGACCCGCAATTCACCTCTGTGTACAGCGGAATCTCGGCATGATAAGAAGCACCCATCTGCCCCTGAATTTTCCGGTGCAGACGGCTGCCCATTTGCATGGCATCTTTTTCCGCCATGGTACCTCTTCGATTGTCGATATCTCCGCTGCGCAGAATAAACTCTACCAGATTCCGGACTGATATGCGGATGGTTTCCATAAAACGATCTTTCCTGCTTCGCCCTGTATTTTTAGGTGTCGTTTTATTCTAACACCCGGCCATTCAAAACACAAGCGATGCAGTAAATGAAAAAATATGAAAAAAGTATAAAAAAGTGAAAAACCACCTGTTCAAGACTTGCCTGCATGCAAAAAGGACCCCGTATCTTCGGGATCCTCTTCGATCATTCCATTCTATCTGTTATGCTGCTGCATATTTATCCAAAACATTTTCAAATCTTTCGTCTGTTCCGCCATACTTCACGGTCAGTACCTGAGACAGATCCAGGCTCAATACACCCATAATGGATTTCGCATCGATACTGATTCGGTTATAAAACACATCAATATCAAACTCACATTTCTCTGCCACAGACACAAACTCTTTCACATCTTTCATCTGATTCAGCTTGATCTTTCTTTCTGACATGATATACACCTCTCCTGTCTTTCTAACAGTATATTTAATTTTTCGCTTAGTATGGCACCAAGTTTTTTGTTTGTCAATACTTTTTTTGCAGCCGATTGCCAAAAATGGTAACGTTACCAATGTTTTTATAATAATGTGACAAACTTATTACAATAATTGAAACTTTTTAAAATGAAGTGGGAAAGGATTGCTTTTCTCGACAGAATATGATAGAATCTCAAAAAATGAGTTTATAGTTTTTTTATAATTTCACGTTTAGACAAAGAGGTCGACGCTATCCCGGAGTCCAGACTCCGGTTTTTTGATGTTAGGATATGAGGAAGCTTATATGACCATGACTTTATCCCGGGAGCAGATCCTGGAAAAACTGATCCATGCCTATGGTGGCTATTATGACATTGAACGTTCCGATGAATTTGAACCGCCCCTTGTGGCCAAATGCCATTTTTATGTTCGTTCTGCCAAATATGTTCTTATCAAAAAAGCGGAGCTCTGGAGTGCGGATTCCAATGAACACATCTATATTTTTTCCGTTCCGGAACTGACAGAAGATATTTACCGTTCCTGTGAAAAACTGGTTTATGACCAGGGAATGGCCCTGATCGAGCCAAAACCGGGACATATGTATACCTACCTGACCGCAGTTTTTATCTGCGACACCTGCACAGAGGGAGCGAAAAAGCTTCTGAAAAAATGCAGGCTTCACAAAAGTTTTCACTTTTCGCTGTGGGGCTGGATGGATTTCCATACAGTACTTATCCAGAGAGGCGAGTCAAAGTTTCTCACCAATCGAAGTGGTAAGTCCAATGCGAAATTGATGAAAAATATATTCATGAAAAAGAAAAAGAAAGGGAGTGTGTAATTCATGAATGCAGCATTATTACTCGTTGTTGGTATCGTAATCCTGATCATTGGATACGTTACCTACGGCAAATGGCTCGCTGAGCAGTGGGGAGTAAACGACAAGAACGTGACCCCGGCTCATGAACTGGAAGACGGCAATGACTATGTTCCGGCAAAAGCACCTGTTCTGATGGGTCATCATTTCTCCTCTATCGCAGGAGCTGGTCCGATCAACGGACCGATTCAGGCAGCAGTATTCGGATGGGTTCCGGTTATGCTGTGGGTACTGATTGGTGGTATCTTCTTCGGCGCTGTCCATGACTTCGGTGCACTGTTTGCATCTGTAAGAAACAAAGGTCAGTCTATCGGTGAAGTTATCGCAGCAAGTATCGGTACAAGAGCTAAGAGACTGTTCATCATCTTCTCTTATCTGACACTGATCCTTGTAGTAGCAGCTTTTGCTTCTATCGTAGCAAATACCTTCAAAGCTACCTTTGATGAAGCAGGTGTTCTGGACGTTGCAGCAAGTGCAGCAAATGCACGTACTGCCATGATCTCTATCCTGTTCATCCTGGTTGCTATTGTTTTCGGTATCATGGTTTACAGAAGAAACGCATCTCTGCTTGTTTCCACCGTAATTGGTGTAGCAGTGATCGTTCTGTGTATGTTCATCGGTTACAACTGGCATCCTCTTTACTTAAGCGGCAGCACATGGATGATCATCGTAGGTATCTACATTGCCGTTGCATCTGTCACACCGGTATGGATCCTTCTTCAGCCCCGTGACTATTTAAGCTCTTTCCTGCTTTACGGCATGATGATCATTGCTGTCGTAGGTATCGTAGGAGCTCATCCGACACTGGATATCCCGGCATTTACCGGTTTCGTTGACAGCGCTGAATATGGTGTGGGAAACTCTCTGGGAAGCATGTTCCCGGCTCTGTTCGTAACCATCGCCTGCGGTGCGATCTCCGGTTTCCACTCACTGGTTGGTTCCGGTACAACAGCAAAACAGCTGGACAAAGAATCTGATGCAAAACCCATCGCTTACGGCGGAATGCTGATCGAGTGTGCACTTGCTCTGATCTCTCTGTGTGCGGTAGGTTATATCTGGAAAGAATACGTTCCGGGCGGTATCACCACTCCGACAGCTGTATTCGCAACCGGTATCTCCCGTATGTGTGCAACCATCCCGTTCCTGGCAGGTGCTCAGGACGTGATCTACTCCATGCTGATCCTGGCAGTATCTGCTTTCTGTCTGACATCACTGGATACCGCAACACGTCTTGCACGTTATATGTTCCAGGAATTCTGGCTTGAACCGGGACAGACTGCAAAAGATGCATCCGGTTTCAAAGCTGTTCTCTGCAATCCGTATGTATCTACCATCATCACCGTAGTTCTCGGTGTTGCTCTTGGTATGACAGGTTACGCTAAGATCTGGGCTCTGTTCGGAGCAGCAAACCAGCTGCTTGCAGCACTTGGTCTCCTGGCTGTTGCTGCATGGCTTGGCAAGATGGGCAAGAACAACAAGATGTTCCTGTTCCCCATGGCTTTCATGCTGGTAGTAACCATCGTGTCTCTGATCCAGACCATCATTACAAACGTAACAAATGCAGCAGATATGTGGAACTGGATCCGTGCAGGTCTTGGTACTCTGCTTGTGATCCTTGCTATCGTTCTTGCAATTGAAGGTGTACAGACACTTTCCGGAAAGAAGAAAGCTGCTTAACTGCTTAATCAAATGTAACTAAAAGGAGTCGGAATCGATCCGGCTCCTTTTTTTGTCTTATCATACTTGTTTCTGAATTTATGACTCTTTCGTATATGTCTTTTTTCTGACCAGTCGGCTCATACTCCATCCCGAAGCGATTCCGATCACCATTCCTGCCAGCACATCCGTTGGAAAATGTACATACAGATACAGCCTGGAAAATGCGATCAGTGCCGCCAGGACGAAGGCTGCGATCCCCCATTTCCGATTATTCCCGAAAATAGCCGCAGCAGATACAAAAGAAATCTGCGAGTGTCCGGAAGGAAACGAATAGTCCTTCGGCACATCAACGAGCAGCTGTACGGTATCATTGATCCAGCAGGGTCTCTCTCTGGCCACCAGGGGCTTTAATCCCACATTCGTAATCAAAACTCCCACTGCCATACCGGCCAGCATGCAGAATCCGCAGATACGGGTCTTCCTGAAGATCAAAAGGATCAGTGCCAGAAGGATCCAGAACCATCCTGCATCCCCCAGATGAGTGATCGTCTTAAAAAAGGTATCAAGCAAAGGCGTATGCATGCTCAAAATGGCATCCAGAACCGTAAATTCCCAGTTCAATTGTCAGGTCACCTCTCTTTTCTTTCTTCTGCTATTATACCCAGCCATCCCTTTTTCGTAAAGGGTTTCTTTAAAGTGCGTCTCTGGCGGATATTTGTCTTTTTGTTGTTGACAGATTTAGTTTCTGTGTTATAATAGTCCATATGTTTCACATACACACAGGAGGAAAATGAACATGTATTCTTTTGAAGAGATTCAAAACGTGGACAATGAAATCGCCAGTGCAATCCAGGACGAAATTGCACGTCAGAATTCCCATATTGAGCTGATTGCTTCCGAAAACTGGGTAAGCAAAGCTGTCATGGCTGCAATGGGAAGCCCTTTAACCAACAAATATGCAGAAGGTTATCCCGGCAAGCGCTATTACGGCGGATGTGAGTGTGTCGATGTGGTAGAGGAACTGGCCAAAAAGCGGGCCTGCGAGCTGTTCGGCTGCGAATATGTCAATGTACAGCCCCATTCCGGTGCCCAGGCAAACATGGCCGTCTTTTTCGCAATGTTAAAACCCGGTGACACAGTCATGGGTATGAATCTGGCCCACGGCGGACATCTTTCTCATGGAAGCCCTGCTAATTTCTCCGGTGCTTATTTTAACGTGGTGCAGTATGGTGTCAATGATAACGGTGTCATCGATTATGATAAAGTAAGAGAGATCGCACTTGAAGCAAAACCGAAGCTGATCGTAGCCGGTGCCAGTGCTTATGCACGAATCATTGACTTCAAGCGTTTCCGCGAAATCGCTGATGAAGTGGGAGCTTACCTGATGGTAGATATCGCTCATATCGCCGGTCTGGTAGCTGCAGGGGTACATCCAAGCCCCATTCCCTATGCCCATGTCACCACTACCACCACCCACAAAACTCTTCGCGGACCCAGAGGCGGTATGATCATGAGCAGCAACGAAGTGGCAAAACAGTTTAATTTCAACAAGGCTGTCTTTCCGGGAACCCAGGGCGGTCCTCTGATGCATGTGATTGCTGCAAAGGCGGTCTGCTTTAAAGAAGCTCTTCAGCCTGAATATAAAGAATACCAGAGAAACATTGTAAAGAATTCCAAAGCTCTGTGCAGCGGTCTGATGAAGCGTGGAATCAACATTGTCTCCGGAGGCACAGACAATCATCTGATGCTGGTGGATCTTCGTGGTACCGGTGTGACCGGAAAGGCAATGGAAAAGCTGCTGGATGATGCCAATATCACCTGCAATAAGAACGCCATTCCCAATGATCCCGAATCTCCCTTCGTAACCAGCGGTGTTCGTCTCGGAACGGCAGCGGTAACTTCCAGAGGCATGAATGAGGAAGATATGGACAAGATTGCAGAAGCCATCTCCCTGATGATCCAGAATGCCGATAATAAAGAGAAGGCACGGGCTATCGTAAAAGAGCTCACAGATAAATATCCCTTGAATGCATAAGTCGCTTTGCTGAAGTTAAAAACCCGATCGATGCTGCAAACTATTTGCATCATCAATCGGGTTTCATTCATGTTCGTTTTATGAATTTCTCTCCGCAATGTGGACAGGTGATCTCGATCTTCCCTTTCCCTTTCGGCACGCGAAGCCTCTTCCCACACTTTTTGCATTTCAGATAACGATGGGTCTTTTTCATGCTGCGCTGCAGTTTCCTGGTCTGCCATTTAAATCGAACATGTTCTTTCTCTGCCAGAAAGTCCATATTTTCCCGTCTGCGCTTCTCCAGTTTCCGGGACAGCACCCGATAATAGGCATAGATCAGAAGTCCATAGGCGATCAGGGACAACAAAAGTCCATGAACCCCGATGCTGATCAAAAGTAGGACAAGGGATGCTGAAATGAGAAAGATTCCCAGATCATCCATACCGTTTCTTCCCTGCATGAAGGATTCGAATTTTCTCTTCCACTGCTTCAATACGCTCCCTCCTTCTACTGCATACTCCGTTTTCCTTTCACTGTGATCGCATGTCTGGGGCACATTTCCTGACAGCAATAACAGCGAATGCATTTCCGGTAATCATAGACCGGCGGTTTCTCTTTTCCCTTTCGGAAATCCACTGCTTTTCCGGGAACCGGACAATGGGAAACACAGATACCGCAGCGGATACACTTCTTTTCATCAATGACCGGCCTTCTTGCCAAAGCTGTCATAGCTTTCGAATACCTGCTTAAGAACGTCTTTTTCTCTCCCTTTCTGTCTGCATCAAACCCGGGATTTCCATATTGTTTCTTCAGCTCTTCCATGGAAACCGTCCTGTCCTGCCCCTGATCTCTCAGGAGAATTTCTATTTCTTCCTGCCGGTATGTCCCGATTCCCATAGCCGCACCCTGGGCATTGGTGGGAACCAGTTCCGGATTCAGATCAATCAGATGGCAGAATACCGTATCCAGTGCCACCGGGTCCTCGGAAAATATCAGAACATTCATGGAAATTGGCGTTCCGGAACCCGGACCGTTGCCTTCCATTGCCACGATTCCATCCATAATATGAAGTCTCGGCTTTGTGCAGCGATGAATATCTGCCAGCATTCTTGCAAACACACTGGCGTTAGGAAACTCCACATGACCTGCTGCCTTTCGATATCCGCAGATCAGACCATAGACATTTTTTACCGCCCCGGTGACCCGCTCCAGTGCGTGGGTCTTCATTTTACAGAGATTGATGATGGCATCTGCCTCCGTCACTTCTTTTGCAAAATAAAACTTCTTTGCCGTCATTCCTTCCGGAAAAGGCACCAAAACTTCCTCGGACATCCGGGCACATACTGCTCCGAAGGTCTCTTTTTCAGAAGTAAGTCCGATTTTTTTAGCTGCTGCTTCACAGCTTCCGTGCCCCGGAGAGTCGCCAAAGGAAACCTGCTTATACCCTTCTTCCTGCAAAAGGCGAAGCACGCCTCTGATCACAGACGGATGAGTCACCACTGCTTTCTCTTCTGTCGACGGTGAAAGGAAATTAGGTTTGACCAGAATCTTTTCCCCATTTTTCACAAAGTGCTCGATGCCGCCCAGCATTCGGATTCCCTGCCGGATAGCCTCATATACCTGTTCCTCTTCATAGCTCTGGCAGGGAACGACCGCAACGAATGATTTTCTGCTCTCAGTTTCCATATTCCGGAATCTCTCCTTTCAACTGTATATCGGAAAGCGTCTTTATCGGTATTATATCATGCTTTATACTTTTTTTATATGCCCAATTTCTCCTTTGCTTGAATTCTCTTTTCAGTAAGACTATAATAAAGCATAAGCTAACATACTTCATACAGACAGGAGGAATACAATATGATTATGGATGAATTGCTGGCTATGCTGGAAATGCAGGAAGAGATCCTTCAGTTTTCCCATTTCACCAACGAAGATGCCTGGGAACTGGGAAATCTGATCGTATCAGAAATTAAGAAACGTAAATTATCCGTAGCCGTCACCATCCGTTTAAACAACGGCTACACGCTGTTCCAATATGCGGCAGACGGTACCAATCTTCACAATGAATACTGGATGACCCGAAAATTCAATACAGTCCGCACTCTGGAAAAGAGCAGCTTAAGAGCTGCCATGATCCTTCAGAAAAACGAAAAGACCATGGCCGACTGGTTCCTGGATGAAAAAGAATATGCGGCAGCAGGCGGCGGTTTCCCCATCCGTGTGGAAGAGGTAGGCGTCATCGGCGCTGTCATCGTATCCGGACTTCCTCATTTTGCAGATCATGACCTGGTAGTAAAATGTATCAGCCATTATCTTCACATTGATGAAGTGCCCAGGATCAAAGGTGATATTATCCTATAAGGAGAAAAATTTTTGATCCCAGGGAGGTTCTGCCGTAAACTCCATAGGCTGTCCGGTAATCGGATGAAGAAAACTTAAGTGGTAAGAATGAAGCGCCTGATGGTTCATCAGACGATAATCCGGATTGTAAAGGAAGTCTCCGATCAGAGGATAGCCAAGATACTTCATATGAACACGGATCTGATGGGTACGCCCGGTTTCCAGCTTCAGGGAAACCAGGGAGTACCCGTTTTTATATGCCACTCTCCGGTAGTGGGTCACCGCCCTTTCCCCTTTTTCAAAATCCACGCATCTCTCGATCACAGAGCCTTCTCTTCTTCCGATCGGTGCATCGATCAGTCCCTCCGGCGGAACTTCTCCGGAAGCAATGGCCAGATATTCCCGATGGATCTCCCTGCTTTTCAGCATGTCTGCCAGAATGGATGCGCTTAACATGTTTTTTGCAATGATCAGAAGCCCTGTAGTGTCCCGGTCAAGACGGTTGATGCAGCGGTATACAAAAGGGATCCCCCTGTTCTCATAATAGGCTGTCACCCCATTGGCCAGGGTATTTTCGTGATTGTGGATGGAAGGATGGATCGGCATATCAGCGGGCTTGTTCACAACCAGAAGATCCTCATCCTCATACACCAGATCCAGATCCATGGCAACCGGCCGGATCTTCTCCGACCCTTCCTCCTCCCGGAGCGTGACCGTGAGAACATCTCCCGGATGAAGGACCATAGACACAAAAACGGGCTCTCCGTTTTTCAGGATGCCCCCTTCTGTCTTTTTTAAATGGATCAGGATATTCCTGGAATATCCCTGTTTTCTCAGGTAATCACCGATTCTGACCGGCTCCTGTTCTGTTCCGATCTCATAAGTAAATGTCCGTATCATACTCCCTCACAGTCGAAGGCCGGGATAAAGCTTTCTTCTGCTGTTTCTCCTTCCTGGAAAAATGCGTTTTCCACTCCAAGCCCGATAGCAAAATTAAGAAGTGCCTCATAAGATCTCTTTCTGACTTTCCGTCCAAGAAGAGGATCCTCCAATACTCTCGGCACCGGCGTATACTGGCTCATAATACTGAGATAGATCTGATCCTGATAAGTCTCATAAAGATATCGAAGGATCCTTTTGGAATCCATGAGTCTTCCCGGCAGGAGAAGATGACGGACGATCACACCCTTCTTCATCATGCCCCGTTCATCAAACCGGGGAACTCCCACCTGTCTTACCATCTCTTTCAATGCTTCTTTTGTCCTGTCCGGATAGTCCGGCGCATGGGAATATTTTCCTGCCATCTCCGGATCCATGTACTTAAAATCCGGAAGATAAATATCAATAAGACCCTCCAGCATCTGAAGAGTCTCTGTTTTTTCATATCCACTGCTGTTGTATACCACAGGAACCATCAGTCCCTGCCGTTTTGCAAGAATCAGTGCCTGCCGCACCAGAGGTGCATAATGCCCGGCAGTCACCAGATTGATATTGTTTGCCTTCTTTTCCTGCAGCTCCAGAAAGATCTCCGTCAGACGTTCCACCGAGATCCGTTTTCCCGCATGACCTGTGGAGATCTCATGATTCTGGCAGAAAATGCATCCCAGCGGGCATCCGGAAAAGAACACTGCACCGGATCCCTCCTCACCGGAAATGCAGGGCTCTTCCCACATATGAAGGGCAGCTCTGGCTATCTGAAGTTCTCCAGGCACACCACAGACTCCTGTTTTTCCCGCCCGGCGGTCAGCCCCGCATTCTCTCGGACACAGAGTACAGTGATCCGGCATTTCAGTCCTCATTTCATCCTGCATTCCTTCTGCCTGACTCATGAGTCCTGCCTCACACGTTCTTCTGTCTTCGTTTCCCCATCCTGACTGTCCCGATGCTCGTACTCCCTGAAAAATCTGCCGATTCCGTACAGCATCTTCATCAGTACCGGCACTTCCTCCTCTGTCAGAACATCAATGATTGCTTCCGTCATCTGATGATGGTATTCTTCATGATGGCGATAAGCCCGGATCCCTTTTTCCGTCAGACGGATGTTGACCACCCGCCGATCCTCCTCACTTCTCTCTCTCACCACATACTTTTTTTTCACCAGACTGTTGATTGCAGAAGTGAGTGTTCCCACCGTCACGTTAACTTTGCGGGCAACCGAGGACATGTGATCCCCGTCGCCTGTTCCGATGGCTTCTATGATATGCATATCGTTATTGGTGATGTCTTTAAATTCTTCCGTTATGATGGCTTTGCCTTCCAGTTCCCAGATTTCATTGATCAGTTTTACCAGCACATCATTGATCGCACTGTATGTATCCATCTCTTTCCTTCTCCAGTATCTCTCTTATACCCCTATTATACCCGCATTTTCACCAAAGAATCAATCACTTCTTTTACTGTTTCGATTTTTTCCGCACGAAAAGCATGGGCCCCGCAGAATAACAGGCCTTCTTCCGTTTCCCCTTTGGCTGCATGGATCAGCGCTTCCGTAATACAATAGGGAATCTCTCCGGGACTGCATTTATGAAGACATCCAAGACAGGACCCGTGAGGGATCTGCTCCCCGCTCATCACTCTTTCCAGAAACCCATTGCGAATGGCTCTTCCCGGCATGCCCACCGGGCTTTTCGTCAGCACGATATCCTCTTCTTTTGCATTGACATAAGCCATCTTATACCGAATATCCGCATCACACTCTTCGGTGGTGACAAATCTGGATGCGACCTGTATCAGATCTGCCCCCAGTGAAAATGCACGCTCCGCCTCTTCTTGGGTTCCGATACCTCCTCCTATAGCCACTGCGATCTTCTTATCATACCTTTCCTCATGGGTATGCACCAGAGCCAGGATCTTCCCGATCTCTTCTTCATAGGCTTCTCCCTGATACTCCTCTATCTGCTTCACAGAAAAACCCAGATGACCTCCTGCCAGAGGTCCCTCGATCACAAGAAGATCCGGCAGTACCCCATACTTTTTGCTCCAGTATTTCAGGATCACCTCTGCTGCCTTCTCTGTGGAAACAATGGGGGCCAGCAGCGTCCTGTTTTCTCTGCCGCATTCCACTTCCGCATTTTTTACGATTCCGGGAAGATTCACCGGCAGTCCGGCGCCTGACACGATCAAATCTGCCCCGGCACTCACCGCTGCTTTTACATACTCTTCATAGCGACGCATAGCCACCATGATATTAAACCCGATCACTCCTTCCGGCGCCATGCTTCGTGCCTTCTCAAATTCTGTCTTCAGGGCACGAAGATTTGCCTGAAAGGGATTTTTGTAAAAATCAGGTTCCCGGAATCCGATCTGGGCTGCAGAGATCATTCCAATGCCGCCTTCTTTTGCCACCGCACCGGCCAGTCCGGACAGACTGATTCCGATTCCCATACCGCCCTGGATCACAGGAACCCTGACACGATCCAGCAAATATTCTTCCTGTTCTGTTTCCAACTTCTGTTTACATCCTGCGAAACCGCTCATATCTTCGCTCTGACCTTTCTTCTGCTGTCATGACTTTGTACTTTATCAGGAATTCCCCGATCTTCTCTTCCATAATCCGGGTCACTTCGCCCAGATTCTTTTCCGTATACTCTTCCGGCTCCGGAATCACCTGTTCCACAATATTCTGTCTTTTCAGATCCTCTGCCGTCAGTTTCATCACTTCTGCCGCTTCCGAAGCTCTGCTGCTGTCTTTCCAGAGAATGCTGGCAAACCCTTCCGGAGACAGCACGGAATACACCGCATTTTCCAGCATCCATACTTCATCGGCCACAGCCAGCGCCAGTGCACCGCCGCTTCCCCCTTCGCCGATCACGACGGAGAGGACCGGTACCTTTAAAGAGATCATTTCGAACAGATTTCTCGCAATGGCTTCTCCCTGGCCACGCTCTTCTGCTTCCATTCCGCAGAAGGCACCTGGCGTATCTACGAAACAGAGAATGGGTCTTTGGAACTTTTCTGCCTGCTTCATCAGCCGGAGTGCTTTTCTGTATCCTTCCGGTGACGGCATGGCAAAATTCCGGTCGAGATTTTCTTTTGTATTCTTCCCTTTCGCCTGAGCGATCACTGTGACAGGCTGGCCGTGAAATCTTCCGATGCCTCCGATGATAGCCCGATCATCGGCAAAATTCCGGTCTCCATGAAGCTCCGCAAAATCCGTAAACAGCTCTCTGATATAATCGCTCCCTACCGGACGGTCTTTTTTTCTGGAGATCCCTACCCTTTCCCAGGCGGAAAGCTGCGCCGGATCACATCTGTATTCCCCACCTGAGTTTCTGTCACTCTTTACAGTCTCCCATTCACCTTTTTCATGAAGCTTCAGGATCCGTGACAATTCCACTTTCATCTCTTCCCGTTTTACGATCCGATCAAGGAACCCATGTTCCAGCAGAAATTCTGCCCTCTGAAATCCCTTTGGAAGCTTCTGTCCGATAGTCTGTTCAATGACTCTTGGTCCTGCAAACCCGATCAGGGCTCCAGGCTCTGACAGGATGATATCTCCCAGCATGGCAAAACTGGCCGTTACACCGCCTGTTGTGGGTTCTGTCAGAACAGAGATATAAAGAAGTCCCGCATCGCTGTGACGTTTGAATGCTGCAGAAGTTTTTGCCATCTGCATCAGGGAAACGATTCCCTCCTGCATCCTGGCTCCGCCGGAACAAATGATCATGACCACCGGCAGTCTCTCCTCCGTGGCCCTCTCCACCGCACGGGTGATCTTTTCTCCTACCGCCCAGCCCATGCTGGCCATAAGAAACCTCCCGTCGCAGACTCCAAGCACCGCATCCGTTCCATCGATCCTGGCCTTTCCGGTGATCACGGCTTCTGTGAGTCCTGTCTTCTCCCGTACTTCTTCCAGTTTCTCTTCGTATTCCTGAAATTCCATGGGGTTTGGTCCCGCCAGATCCCGGTTCCACTCTTCAAAGGAGCCTTCGTCCGCAATCATACGGATCCTTCTTCTTGCTCCCATCCGGAAATATCCTCCGCATTTGGGGCAGATGTAATATCCTTCCCGGACCTCTTCTGCAACAATGGCAGCGCCGCACATACTGCATTTTCTCAAAAGTCCTTCCGGAACCTTTGGTCCCTTCTGACTTCCCGCTCCATGGGCCTTCTTTTCTGCTGACCCATGTGTTTTCTTAAACATACTACCCAGATTCATGTCTGATACCCTCAACTGTCACAGGAGGCACTTCGCTCCCTGTCCTCAATAAATTCAATGTCCAGTTCCCCTGACAGATAGCGGGGATCATGGAGTATCTCATACTGATAATCCACGTTGGTGTCAATTCCTTCTATGATGATCTCTCCAAGTGCACTCTGCATCTTACGGATCGCCTCTTCCCGGTCAGGAGCCCAGACGATCAGCTTTGCGATCATGGAATCATAATAAGGTGGAATGGTATATCCACTGTACACAGCAGAATCGATCCGGATTCCTTTTCCGCCCGGAAGGTACATATCGGTAATCGTACCCGGGGATGGACGAAATCCTTTTTCCGGGTTTTCTGCATTGATACGGCATTCGATAGCATGTCCTGAGATATGGATCTCCTCCTGTGTGCAGGAAAGGGGCTCCCCTGAAGCAATGCGGATCTGTTCTTTAATAAGATCCATCCCGGTCACCCACTCGGTCACCGGATGTTCCACCTGGATCCTGGTGTTCATTTCCATAAAATAAAAGGACCCGTTTTTTTCCAGAAGGAATTCAATGGTTCCTGCATTCACATAGCCTGCAGCCTTTGCCGCCCGTACCGCAGCATCTCCCATTTTCTTTCGAAGCTCCTCAGAAATTGCGATGCTGGGAGATTCCTCGATCATTTTCTGATGATTTCTCTGTATGGAACAGTCCCTCTCTCCCAGGTGGATCACATTTCCCTGGGAATCCGCCAGAATCTGAAATTCAATATGTCTTGGATGACGCACAAAGTGTTCGATATACATGGTGCCGTCTCCAAAGGCATTCTGTGCCTCTTTCTGAGCTGTACGGAATCCGGTTTCAAATTCTTCCGGTGTTTCCGCCACACGCATGCCTTTGCCTCCGCCTCCGAGAGCCGCTTTGATGATGACCGGATAACCGATGGCCTCTGCCTGAACCGCTCCCGTCTCAGCATCGTAGACCGGTTCTTTGCTTCCCGGAATCACCGGAACTCCTGCTGCGATCATGGTATTCCTGGCTTCCTGCTTATTTCCCAGCCTTGCGATCACATCAGATCCCGGACCGATAAAGGTAATATGGCACTGCTCGCAGAGCTCTGCAAACCGGCTGTTCTCCGATAAAAAACCAAAGCCCGGATGAATGGCATCCGCTCCGGACACGATGGTAGCACTTAAGATCCGTTCCATGGAAAGATAACTTTCAGAAGCCGGAGCAGGTCCGATGCAGATGGCTTCGTCCGCAAGCTGTGTATGAAGCGCTTCCTTATCTGCCTCAGAATACACTGCCACCGTCTCGATTCCCATTTCCCGGCAGGCACGGATGATCCGCACGGCTATTTCGCCCCGGTTTGCAATCAATACTTTCTTAATCATTGTCTCTCCTATCCGACCATAAATGTCAGCTCCGCACTGACTACCACTTTCCCGTCTACCGTTGCTGTGGCTTCCCCGATTCCCATGGGACCCTTGCTTTTGATGATCCTGGTCTCCAGTCTGACTTTATCTCCGGGTCCGATCTTTCCTTTAAACTTACATTTATTGATTCCGCCGAAATATGCGGTCTTTCCCCGATTCTCTTCTTTACTGAGGATCGCAACGGCACCTGTCTGCGCCAGTGCCTCCACCGTCAGCACACCGGGCATCACCGGTTCCTGAGGAAAATGTCCCTTAAAAAAATCTTCCCGGTATGTCACGCATTTGTATCCCACCGCATATTCTCCCGGTTCATAATCCTCGATGTAATCGATCAGAAGAAAGGGATGGCGATGAGGAATGATCTCCATTATTCCATTGATATCCAGATGTTTCATACTGTTCTCTCCTTATCATACAGCTGTCTGTCTCAGACGATTCGAAACAGGGGCTGTCCATACTCTACGGCTGTACCGTTTTCTACGTAGATCTCCTCTATCACGCCGTCTGTCTCACTTTCGATCTCATTCATCAGCTTCATGGCTTCCACGATGGCAAGTACCTGTCCTTTTTTAACCGTATCCCCTACTGCCACAAAGGGCGGGGCGTCTTCAGCCGGAGCTTCATAGAACACACCCACCAGCGGAGAGGAAACGATTTTTCCTTCCTCTTTTTGCGCCTTCTCTTCCGGTGCTTTTTCCTGTAAGACCGGAGTCACCGCAGCTCCCCGACAGCCTGCTTCCACAGTCCAGTTTCCCACCGGCTGCAACTCCTGTTTTTTTCCCATACGGATCTTAACGCCATTTTCCTCATATCTGAATTCTGTCAGTTCCGAATCGGACACCGTCTGAATCAGCCTGATCAACTGTTCAAATTCCATATTCCGTTTCCTCCGCTATTCCTGATACCTTCCGATCAACAGTGTGGCATTATGACCTCCGAATCCGAGAGAATTGCTCATGGCATAGCGGATCTCCTTTTCCATCGGAGCACCAATGGCATAATTCAGATCACATTCTTCGTCGGCTTCCCTCGTTCCCATCGTCTGATGGATAAATCCTTCTTCTATGGACTTCACACAGACCACGCATTCCACGGCTCCCGCTGCTCCCAGGAGATGTCCGATCATGGATTTTGTGGAATTCACCACTACCTGATCCGCGGCATCTTTCAATGCTGCTTTAATGGCTCTTGTCTCAAAAAGGTCATTATGATGGGTGCTGGTTCCGTGCGCATTGATATAATCGATCTCCTCCGGCTTCACCCCGGCTTCCTCCATGGCAAGCTCCATGGCCTTTGCCGCTCCGCTTCCGTCTTCGGACGGAGATGTGATATGATAAGCATCGGCTGTTGCTCCATAGCCCAGCACTTCAGCGTAGATTCTGGCACCGCGTTTTCTGGCATGCTCCAGCTCTTCCAGAATCAGCACTCCTGCACCTTCTCCCAGAACGAATCCGTCACGATCCTTATCAAAAGGAATGGATGCCCTCAGGGGATCCTCAGAGGCAGACAGTGCCGTCAGTGCCGTAAATCCTGCTACGCCGCTGGGACAGATACAGCTTTCCGCTCCTCCTGCCGCACAGATATCCAGATCGTTGTACTGAATCGCACGAAAGGCATCTCCGATACAATGGCTTCCTGTGGCACAGGCTGTTACCACATTGGTGCATTTTCCCCGGAAACCCAACTGAATGGATACATTTCCGGCAGCCATATTGGAGATCATCAGGGGAACCATCAGCGGATTGACTCTGGATACCTTGTGATCCAGAATTTTTTCATAATTCTTTTCGACTGTCTGCAGGCTTCCGACCCCGGATCCGATCACGACTCCTGCCCGGAAGGGATCTTCCTCTTCCATATTCAGCCCGGAATCTTCGAATGCCTCTTTAGCCGCAGCAACCGCATACTGGGAAAAGGGCTCCATCCGTTTTGCCGCTTTAAAATCCATATGCTCTTTTGCCTTGAAATCTTTCACTTCCGCCGCAATCTTAACTTTATAATCAGTGGTATCAAAAGAAGTGATGGGCCCGATTCCTACCTTTCCCTCTCTGATACCTGACCAGAAATCCTGCACGTTATTGCCGATGGGTGTGACAGCACCCAGTCCGGTGATTACTACTCTTCTTTTTTCTGTCATCATATGCCCATTCCTCCATCTACCTGAATGACCTGCCCGGTAATGTATCTTGCATCCTCAGAAGCCAGAAAAGCCACAGTCTTAGCAATATCCTCCGGCTTTCCAAAGGTACCCATGGGGATCTGTGCCGCAGTGGCTTCTTTCACACGGTCAGAAAGCACGGCTGTCATCTCTGTCTCAATAAATCCCGGTGCAATGGCATTGACTGTAATCCCACGGGATGCCAGCTCTCTCGCAGCAGCCTTTGTAAGGCCGATCACACCTGCTTTGGATGCCGCATAATTTGCCTGTCCCGCATTTCCCATAATTCCCACCACCGACGACATATTAATAATACGTCCGCTTTTCTGCCTGAGCATCTGTCTTGACACGAAACGGATCGTATGGAAAGTTCCCTTCAGATTGACATCCAGTACACGGTCAAAGTCTTCCTCTGTCATTTTCATCAAGAGTCCGTCCCTTGTAATGCCTGCATTATTGACAAGAATATCGATCTTTTTATGTTTTTCTATTACATCTGCGATGAACGCTTCACACTGTCCAGAGTCAGACACATCACATCGAAAAAGCTCTGCCCGGCCTCCGTTTGTTTCAATCTCAGCCTTTACTTCCTCTGCTCTTGATGCGGATCCGTTATAATTAATGATTACCAGTGCCCCTCGTGATGCCAGTTCCAATGCGATCGCCCGTCCGATTCCTCTGGATGCACCCGTGACTACTGCTGTGTTTCCACTTAACATACCTGTTCCTCCTGCTCTGCCAGAACTTTGACAGCCTGTTCCATCTCTTCCCAGGTGCTCACCTGATATACCTTCACTTCCCTGCTGATCTTGCGCAGAAATCCGGAAAGAGTCCGTCCCGGACCGATCTCTACAAAGGTATCTACCCCGTTTTGAATCATATATTCCATACTCTGCTGCCAGCGGACCGGCTCACTGATCTGCTCGGTCAGCAGTCTCTTTGTCTCATTGATATCCGTCACAGCCTCTGCCGTCACATTCGTCACATAAGGAATCCCAAGCTCGCTGAAGCTAACCTGACCCAGCACCCGTTCCAGTTCTTTTCCCGCTTCTTTCAGAAGAGGAGAATGAAAGGCTCCGCTGACATTTAAAAAAACAGTTCTCTTCGCTCCAGCCTCTTTGAGCCTGATACAGGCTTCTTCTACTGCCTGCTTCTTTCCGGTGATCACGATCTGACCCGGACAGTTATAATTTGCAATGGTCATGCCTTCCATACTTCCTGTGATCTCTTCGATCACCTTTCCATCCAGCCCAAGGACTGCTGCCATAGCTCCTTCGCCTGAAGGCACTGCGTTCTGCATCAGAATACCTCTGGTACGTACGGTTCGGATGGCATCCTGTCTGCTCATTCCTCCGGCCACAGAAATCGCACAATACTCACCAAGGCTTAGTCCTGCCGTGATATCCGGTTCGATTCCACGTTCCATCAGTACTCTGGTCATGGCCAGGCAGGTAGTAACCATAGCCGCCTGGGTGTATTCTGTCTGATCCAGCTGTTCATTTTCCGTAAAGCACAGGTTTTTGATATCAAAGCCCAGAATTTCTCCGGCTTCTTCATACACTTCTGCGGCAAGGGCGCTGTTTTCATAAAAATCAGCTCCCATACCTGCTTTCTGTGCTCCCTGTCCCGGATAGATGAATGCAATCTTACTCATAGATTCCTGTTCCTTTCATCAGGCTGTCTGTCTCTTTGACCAGTTTTTCGATCAGTTCCTGACAGGTCAGCTCCTCCTTTACCATTCCGGCGATCTGTCCTGCCATAACGCTTCCATTTTTCACATCGCCTTCTACCACTGCTTTTCGAAGACTGCCCAGAGTCAGAAGCTCCAGTTCTTCAAAGGACGCACCGGATTTTTCCAGCTCCTGATATTTTTTTGTCATCTCATTGCGAAGAGCCCGCACCGGATGACCGGTACTTCTGCCTGTTACCCGGGAATCAATATCCTTTGCTCCAAGGATCCGCTTCTTGTAATTCTCATGAACCACCGCTTCTTTTGTCACAACAAAATGAGTCCCCATCTGCACTCCCTGTGCTCCAAGCATCATTGCTGCAGCAATTCCTCTTCCATCAGCAATACCGCCTGCCGCAATAACAGGAATCTTTACCGCATCCACCACCTGTGGTACCAGTACCATTGTGGTAAGCTCGCCGATATGACCGCCGGATTCGGTACCTTCTGCCACCACCGCATCCGCTCCGCAGCGTTCCATTCTCTTTGCAAGAGCGACAGACGCCACCACCGGGATAACCTTCACTCCGGCTTCCTTCCACATTTTCATATATTTTTCCGGATTTCCGGCTCCGGTGGTGACCACCGGCACACCTTCCTCCACGATCACCCTGGCCACTTCATCGGCATAAGGGCTCATCAGCATAATATTGACGCCAAAAGGCTTATCTGTCAGTTTTTTTGCCTCACGCACCTGTTCTCTTACCCATTCAGCCGGTGCACTGGCTGCTCCGATCAGCCCAAGGCCGCCTGCACTGGATACGGCTGCGGCAAGATGATACTCTGCCACCCAGGCCATTCCTCCCTGAATGATCGGATAAGTAATGCCCAGCAGCTTTGTGATTCCTGTCTTCATTTCATTCCCACCTTTATTTGTGTTCTTCAATATATTTCACTACATCACCGATTGTTACGATCTGTTCCAGATCCTCTGTGGGGATCTCCACGCCAAATTCTTCTTCCAGTGCCATAACCAGCTCAAACAGATCCAGAGAATCTGCTCCCAGATCTTCTTTAAAGGAACAATCTGCATTGATATCTCCTGCTTCCAGTCCAAGTGCCTCTGCTGTCATTTCAATAATTTTCTCTAACATACTATTTTTCTCCTTTTTCTTATCTTTTCTTACTTTTATATGACATCATGGATCCCCATGGTGTTTTCGTTCAAGTACGCCACCGGCGTACTTGCCGCGAGGCGCACGCTCCAAAGGAGCTTTCATCTGTGCGCCTCTGCGATCCGCCGGAGGCAGGGCTGAAAGCTATAACTGCCATTCCAGCAGGCTGGCTCCCCAGGACAGTCCTGCCCCAAATCCGGCAAGAACCAGTTTCTGTCCTTTCTTAAGTGTTCCATTTCTTCTCAGCTCATCCATCAGAATCGGGATGCTGGCAGAGGATGTATTTCCGTATTCCTGAAGATTCATTGGAAACTTCTCAATTCCCAGCCCCATCCGTTTTGCTGCAGATTCTACGATTCTTCGATTGGCCTGATGCAAAAGAAAATAGTCAATCTCCTCCGCTTTCACCTGGTTGGCATCCAGAAGTTCCGTAACAACCTCCGGCACTTTTTTTACCGCAAACTGGAACACCCTCCTGCCATCCATCTGCATATAGGTCTCTTCCTCCGGTCTGTCTTTCCAGTCTCTTCTGTGCCTGCTGCTGCATGTCAGGGCTTCTGCGCTGTTCCCATCGGAATGTGCGGCGCTTATAAATGTACGCCCTTTAGCTGCTTTCAGAACAGCTGCCCCTGCACCATCTCCAAAAAGAATGCAGGTACTACGGTCTTTCCAGTTCGTGAGATCTGACAGGCTCTCGCTTCCGATCACAAGGATCTTTCTGTACATTCCTGCTGCGATATATGCCTGGGCAGTCTGATATGCAAATAGAAATCCGCTGCAGGCCGCATTCAGGTCAAAACACACCGCATGTTCTGCGCCCAGAATCTTCTGCACCTCACAAGCCGCACAGGGCAGAATGACATTGGAAGAGATCGTAGATACCAGGATCATTTCCACTTCCTTCGAATCCATTCCGGCATCCTTAAGTGCACGCCTTCCCGCTTCCGCCGCCATGGACACCGTCGTTTCCTCTGTCGCAATATGCCGCCGGATCACACCGGTACGCTCACGGATCCATTCATCACTTGTCTCCACCAGTTCTGACAGCCTGTGGTTATCCAGTATTTGAGTCGGCACATAAGATCCTGTACCGCATATCACTCCTGTCATCATTCCTGTCCTCATTTCTGTTTCATTTCCGGGTTCTGTCATATGCCCGTATCATCGGGCCCCGTTTATTTTGACTTTCAAAGTATATATGTTAATTATTTGCTTGTCAAGTATTTTGATTATCAAATATTATGGCTTTAGAAATTATTAAGAATTGATCAGGAAATGTCGTTTTGCAAAAAAAGAGCCGGCGAAATTAATCCATTTCGCCGGCCAGCATTGGAATATACTCATAACGCGGACGAAATCCGCTTTCACCGCATGCTCTGTAATATTGGCTTACAATGCGCTCAATGATCACTGGAATATTCTCCTCACCGGCTTCCACCAGAATGATGAGATACTGCATAGCACTGTAACGGGTACAGACATCCGCATTTCTGATATTCATACGGATTGCCATTTCCATATGTTTCAACGCTTCCTCTATTTCTTCAATAAACGTTGTATTGCCAGAGATCGCATCCATTGTGATCATCACCAGATGACAGCTATGCTTGTAGCGTTCTCCCAGATTGCTGATATATTCGTATATCTTAGAGAATTCCCGGTTATCCAGGTCAAGGGCTCCGGTATAGTATCCGCTTTGATGAATGGCTTTTGCAACCTGTTTCAAATCCGTTCCCACACCCATGAAATCATCATGACCCTGTTGAAGCTGATGATAGAATGAAAAATTATTCTTTCCATTCTGCTTCACGTAATACAATGCTTTATCTGCTTTTGCATAACACTCTGCGAAAGAATCTCCTTTCAGACACATACAAAGCCCACCGGACAAAGAGGCGTCACGAATTTCCAGATCCTCCTCTTTCTTTCTGTAAAAGCTTTCAAAAATCTGCTTCATCATCTCTGAAGCACTTTCCTTCGTAACATCGGAAAGGAAAATCAGGAATTCATCACCGCCCAGTCTGCAGGCCAGGGAATCTTCCATATGATCGGAGATGGTATTTCCCAGTATTCTCAGTGCCCTGTCTCCGGCTCTATGGCCGTAGATATCATTAATTTTCTTAAGATTATCCATATCCATGAAAACCAGACAGCCTCCATTGTCCTGGATCATCTGTGCTATCTTCTTCTCACCGATGTTTCTCATAGGAAGCCCTGTCAGATAATCCATCCCATCCGCATCCTTCTGCTTCTCCATGGCAGACACGATATCAGACAGAATCCTTCCTGCTTCTATGGTGCTGTCTGTTTCAAGTTCTGAGAGCGTACCTTCAGCAAATATCGTCTTCGGTTCCTCAGAAATCTGTAACCGTTTTTCATCCATTAACCGCAAAAAAGCATCTGTAACGACAGGATCAAACTGGCGTCCTCTGTTCTCAGATATCTCTTTTCGGATCACATGCTCAGAAAGAGCTTTTCGATAAATTCGCCTGGAATTCATGGCATCATAACTGTCAGCAATAGAAACAATACGTGCCTGAATGGGAATCTCCTCACCGGCCAGCCCTTCCGGATATCCATGACCGTCATATCGTTCATGATGATATCTCGCCACATCATCCGCATGTTCGATCAAAGTAATATTTTTTAAAATATCACTACCCATGACCGGATGTTTTTTTATGATCTCATACTCTGCGTCCAGCAGCTTGGTAGGTTTATTGAGAATCGTGTCCGGTATTCCTATCTTTCCAATATCATGCAGATAAGCAGCATTTTTGATATTTTCCGCATCCTTTTCATTCCATCCCAGCTCTTTTGCGATCAGCCCGGAGTATTCTGCCACACGATGAGAATGACCGCTGGTATATTCATCCTTTGCCTCGATCATAGTAGACATGGCCTGTATCATCTGCAAAGTCATGATCTCTGTCTGTTTTCGCCGATTCTCCAGTTGATCCTTCTGGCGCTTGCTTTCCAGATCACGAATGTCTTTTACCGTCATGATGATCGTGAATACTAAAAGGATCAATAATCCTGCACCAAGAAAAATGCCGGACAGGCTTATCACAAAATATACCGATATGGATTCCATGACCGCTGTCATCATTGCGATCATGAGTCCAACTACGATTAAATAATAGTCCCTGATCCTGCCGATGCGGTAATCCAGAAAGAAAGTGATCATCACACATACGCAGGCACATCCCATAATGACCTGAGCCCAAAACAGCGTCTCCAGATAATCTGCTCTCTCTGAAAACTGCAGGATACTGGAAACCAGCAGGTTTAATAATGCTGCACATTCAATGAGTGAAAAAAGCTTCCGATACCGTCCCTGCTGCACACCGTCCACATATAAAAGCAACGGTACCGGACAGAGCATAAGCGCAACAAAGCACAGGGAAGCCAAAGCAGATGCATTTGGAACCATCAGCTGTCGAAGTTTGGATTCCCCAATCATCCAGACTGCTCCAAGGACCATACACCATCCAAGATAGATCAGATAAATCCTTGTTTTATAGGCAATGCTTAAAGCGACACTGAGCAGGACTGTGATGATACCGGCAAACAGAATAATAAAGGCAATGAGAGTCTCTGTGCCGTACATACTGTATATGTACGCCCAGATATCTGTTTTATCTCCACAGAGGATTTCATTCACCACACCCGAATATCGTTCAGAATTCGATGTCAGTTCGATGCGAAGTTCCTTTCCTGCATCCTCCATGGAAGTTTTACAAAAAATATACCGGCTTACAGAATCCGATCCAAACGGTCTGGAATCCTTCGTATCATATTCGGAGCGCAGCTTCCCATCGATGAAAAAGCGAACGTTCTGCAAAGATCCGCGAATTTCTATGTAACTTTCCTTATAATCCGGGGGCAGCATAGTGGAAATCACCATATCCTGCCCCGGTAAGACTTCATACTTTCCGGGTGCCGTAATCTCTTCTTTTGACCCATCCGGTTTTTCCCAGATCAGAGTCCCTTCAAATTTCAGGTTTTCTCTCCTGCTCTCCGGTTCCGTTTCCGAAGGATAATAGTTCTGAGCCCAGAAGAAACCTATCAGGATTACCGCCAAAAGTATATAAAATGCGCTTTTCGTTATATTACGAATAGAATTATCTGTTCCCATCAAGCTTCTCTCCTCCGGTAATGACAATTAGCATCCTCATATTACATGGTTTCCATAATTCCTGTCAATAAACATAGCACAAAACGACACTCAATCGGCTTAAAACGACATTTTGTATATCAATCCAGTACTTTTTCCAGCTCACCGATAATGATTTTTAATGCCTTAATACGGGCATATTTTTTGTCCACGGATTCCAACACGTGCCAGGGCGCATATACAGTACTGGTTTTCTGCAGCATCTCATCCACAGCCTCCTCATAAAGATCCCATTTTTCCCGATTGCGCCAGTCTTCTTCTGTGATCTTCCACTGCTTTTCCGGATGATTCTGGCGTTCTGTAAATCGCAGAAGCTGAGTGTCCTTATCAATGTGTACCCAGAATTTGATCAGCACCGCTCCCCAATCCGTCAGCTCCTTTTCGAACTCATTGATTTCATTGTACGCACGTTTCCAGTCATTCTCGCTGCAGAATCCTTCCAGCCGTTCCACCATGACCCGACCATACCAGGTACGGTCAAAAATTGCGATATGGCCGTCCTTGGGCAGTCTGGTCCAGAATCTCCACAGATAATGTCTCGCCTTTTCATGAGGCTCCGGGCTGGCAATGGGATGTACCTCAAATCCTCTGGGATCCAGTGCTTCTGTGATCCTCTTGATATTTCCGCCTTTACCGGCTGCATCCCAGCCTTCATAAGTGATGATCACAGGAACCCGTTTCCGGTACAACCGGTTGTGAAGCTCTCCCAGTCTTTTTTGAAGCCGCTTCAGTTCGCTTTTGTATTCCTCATCCTCCAAAACCTTTCCTGCCAGCTCAACGTCTTTCAGCTCCGGGGTCTTTTTCAATGGAAATACATTCTGCAGCAGCGGCACTGAATGAGCCTCATTCTGCAGTGCCACTTCGATGGCGCTTACCAGCGTTTCCATTACCTGAAGCTCGGCCCACTTTTTTTCCCCGGCATTCACAATATACCAGGGAGCCGCCGGAAGATTGGTATCCGTCAGATAGCGTCCAAATACCTTCCTGCATTTTTTGTAATGCCCGTTCTGCCACCGGTCATATTCGGACACCCGCCATTCGGTATCCCGATCTCCCAGAAGTTTTTCAATTCTCGCATCCTGTTCTTCTTTTTCGATCTGAAAAAACAGCTTCAGAACCAGATATCCGTTATCCGTAAGCTGGCGTTCAAACCTCTTAATACTCTCAATCCGTGTCTCATACTTTTCTTCCGTCAACGTCCCGTCCAGCACTTCTCTTGTGGTCTGCTCCATCCATCCGGAATCCAGCAATGTAAATTTCCCGCCTTCCGGAATCTGCTTTACAAATCGGTAAAGAAACGGCTTTCTGTTCTCTTCCTCCGTCGGCACTGCCATGGTAGCCACTTTGAAGAATCTTGGATCAATGTTTTTAATGATCCGTCCAATGATACTTCCCTTACCCGCAGCACTCCATCCCTCAAAGAGAACCAGCACCGGCAGCTTCCGGTTCTTGATCTTCATCTGCAGATCGTATAATTCCCTGCGGGCTTTTTCCAGCCTCTCTTTTATCTCTTCCTGAGAAGGAACTTCTTCCGGTATCCAGTTTTTCAGCATGTTCATACCCCCATTTCTGAATTATGATCTTTATGATACTATTGTACCACAATTCACGATTATATTGGAAGTTTTCATAAAAAAGAAATCTAATGCAACAAAAAAAGAGACCTGCCAACTGCAGATCTCTTATAAAAAGCTGATGACGGGACTCGGACCCGTGACCTCCTCACTACCAATGAGGTGCGCTACCACCTGTGCCACATCAGCCTGTGCGTTTGACCGCTACATTTTGAAATTATAGCAAAAGCCCTCGACTATGTCAAGGGCTTTTCCAAAAATAATTAGCAAATATTTTATAGCTTTTTTCCATATAGAAAATCGAGTAGACTTCTCAACTCATTCTCTGTCTCACGATCTCGTAAGCCAGCACTCCGGCCGCCACGGACGCATTCAGGGAATCAATATCCCCTTTCATGGGAATCGAAGCAATATAATCGCACTTCTCCTTCACCAGACGACTGACACCTTCTCCCTCATTTCCGATTACCAGACCAATGGGGCCCTTCAGATTCAGCCGGTACATGGTTTCACCTCCCATGTCGGCACAGACGAACCAGAGTCCTTTTTCTTTTAACTCCTCAATGGTCTTGCTGAGATTTGTCACCTTCGCTACCGGCGTATAATTCAGTGCTCCCGCTGAGGTTTTTGCCACTGTAGCCGTCAGTCCCACCGCACGTCTTTTCGGAATGATCACACCATGAGCTCCCGCCAGATTGGCAGTTCGAATAATTGCTCCCAGATTGTGAGGATCTTCAATATTATCCAGCAGAAAGATAAAAGGCGGTTCTCCCTTTTCTTTTGCAAGAGCCAGTATATCCTCCACCTCTGCGTATTCATAGGCAGCCGCATAGGCGATTACACCCTGATGCTTTCCAGTCTCGCTGAGCTGATCCAGACGTTCTTTTGCCACATAATTAATAATGGTATCGTGCTTTTTCGCCTCCCGGACAATGGTCCTTACCGGGCCATCCTGGCATCCATCCAGCACAAACAGTTTATCAATGGGCTTGCCGGAACGAAATGCCTCAATCACCGCATTCCTTCCCTCTATTGTCAGTTCTTCGTATCTCATCCTGGCTCCTGTTCTTTCTTAAGTCCCATCCGAATCAGTTCCAGCAGTCTGTCCGTATCTTTTTTGAGATAAAGATATCCCGCCAGAGCC
Organism: Marvinbryantia sp.; assembly: GCA_016297895.1. Taxonomy (GTDB): domain Bacteria; phylum Bacillota; class Clostridia; order Lachnospirales; family Lachnospiraceae; genus Marvinbryantia. Next base: position 122,955 of record JAEDFS010000001.1, on the reverse strand, counting down.
TCCATTCCGGTGGCCTTCCGATAATCGATCATGGTTGCATTTTTCGCCTTTGTATAGGACTTGGCATTGCGGCCCCGCTTATAGACCCGCTGTTCTTCTTCTGTCAGAAACGGCTGGATCTTCTCGATCAGCTCCGCCTGAGCCGAGGCTTTTACCAGAGCACTGGCTCTTCTGTGAAGCTGCTGCACCGTACCATGGCTTTTTTTCACCAGCACTGTCCGGATGATCAGTTCATAGATCGCATCTCCGATATATGCCAGCACCAGAGGCGAATACTCCCTCAGATCCACCTCCGACAGGCCCATTGCCTCATCCAGACTTTTCAGAAAATCTACGCTCTCTCCCATTTTACACCTTCTCTGGTATCCTTTAAAACAATGCCTTTTTCCAGGAGAAGATCACGAATCTCATCTGCCCTTGCAAAATTCTTTGCCTTTCTGGCTGCCTGACGTTCCCCGATCAGTGCCTCGATGTCGCTGTCCAGCATCTCTTCTTCTTTTTCCACGATCAATCCCAGGATATCGCTAAGAGAAATGATCTGACTGCGTACTGCCTGTGCAAATTCTTTTGAACTCTGTCCGGATACGGCAGTATTTGCAAATTTTACCAGTTCAAAGATCACTGAGATTGCATCTGCTGTATTAAAATCATCGTCCATGGCCTCGTCAAACTTCTGTACATATTCTTCAAGCTTTGAAGCCTCTTCCTTTTCCACTGCTGTCATTTCTGCTGCTCCAGCGTTCTCTTCCAGGAACTTCAGATTAGAAACGGCATTGACGATACGCTCCAGTCCATTCTTGGATGCTTCCATCAGTTCAGCGCTGAAATTAAGCGGACTTCTGTAATGTGCACTGAGCATGAAGAAACGAAGTACCTGAAGATCATATTTTTCGCTGATCTCTCTTACGGTAAAGAAATTTCCAAGGGATTTGGACATTTTCCGGTTATCAATGTTCAGAAAGGCATTATGCAGCCAATATCTTGCAAAGATCTTGCCATTGCAGCATTCACTCTGAGCGATCTCGTTTTCATGGTGAGGGAAAATCAGGTCTTCTCCGCCGGCATGAATATCGATCTCTTCGCCCAGATATTTTTTTGACATCACCGAACACTCAATATGCCAGCCTGGACGTCCGTCGCACCAGGGTGACGGCCAGGAAGGCTCTCCCTCTTTTTTCGGTTTCCACAGTACAAAATCCAGCGGATCTTCCTTCTGATCTTCACCGGAAACCAGAAGAGAACGGTTTCCTCCCCGCAGGTCATCCAGATTTTTATGAGATAGTTTTCCATACTCCTGAAACTTTCTGGTACGGAAATAAACGGTTCCGTCTTCCGCTGCATACGCATAGCCTTTTTCAATCAGGGTGGAGATCATATCGATCATTCCATCGATCTCCTGTGTTGCCAGCGGATGGGTCGTAGCCGGTTTTACATTCATTCCGGCCATATCCTTTTTGCATTCGGCGATATAACGCTGAGAGATCTCCTCTGCGCTGACCCCTTCTTCAATGGCTTTCTTAATGATCTTGTCATCCACATCTGTGAAATTGGAAACATAATTCACTTCATATCCCTTATGCTCCATATAACGTCTTGCCGTGTCAAACACGATCATGGGACGGGCATTTCCGATGTGGATCAGGTTGTATACAGTGGGTCCGCACACATACATGCTTACCTTTCCGGGTACCAGAGGTACAAATTCTTCTTTTCTTCTTGTGAGCGTATTGTAAACTTTCATTTTGCATTCTCCATTTTCTATTAAAGTCCGCTCCGGCGGGAAAATTTCTTTCTAATTAATAAGTGTATGAAAAAAAGCGTTGTTTGTCAACTGTTTGCACCCCAAAAATCAAATGTAAAAAACCGGGGCTCTTACGAGTCCCCGGCCAGTTCACAGATCATATCTGCGCATCTTTCCATCCCAAATTTTCCGGTATTCAGACAAACGTCATAAAACTCAGACATTCCAAACACGGTATCCGTATAATAAGTACAGTATTTCTTTCGTGTACGGTCAACCGACTGCAGTTCTTCCATGATTTTTTCTTCGGAAGCGCCCTGCATCAGTTCCTTCATATGAAGCATACGATAGTAAACAGGTGCATGTATAAACACATGCAGTGTACTGTCGAATTCTCTGAGAATGCTGTTGGCATTTCTTCCGATAATGACACAGTTTCCTTTTTCAGCAATTCTACGGATGACATCCGTCTGTGCCTGAAACAGTTTTTCGCTCAGCGGACGATTATAAAACTCAAAAAGGCTCTGGGTAAAACCGAAATTGTACGGCACTTTTTCATCATAACGCATGACCTGATCCGCATCGATATTAGAGTGCGATGCTGCTTCTACGATCAGTTTTTTATCATAATACTCATAGTGCAGTTTTTCTGCAACCATTCTTCCTACAGTTCCGCCTCCGGCGCCAAACTCACGGCTGATCGTTATTATCTTTTTCATGACAGTCTCCTTACTTCCTACAATACCTTATTCAGGAAATCAATGGTTCTGCTTTCTTTCGGATGCTTCAGTACCTCTTCCGGTGTTCCCTGTTCCACAATATATCCTCCATCCATAAATACGATACGATTCGCCACCTCTCTGGCAAATCCGATCTCGTGGGTCACAACTGCCATCGTCATTCCGCCCCTTGCCAATTCCTTCATTACTTCCAGAACCTCTCCCACCATTTCCGGATCGAGAGCTGACGTAGGCTCATCAAAATTTATTTTGACCAGATTGTGAGGATACGACGATGAAAAAACCTTTAATTGGATTGATCCCTCTTTATGATGATGAAAAAGACAGCCTCTGGATGCTGCCTGGATATATGGACGCTGTTGCGGAAGCCGGCGGACTCCCCATTATGCTGCCTTTAACAGAAGATGATTCCGTGCTTTCTCAGATCGCTTCTCTGTGTGACGGCTTCCTGCTGACAGGCGGCCATGATGTCTCTCCTTATTTATATGGAGAATCTCCGATCGAAGAATGCGGAATCTGCATGCCCGATCAGAAATTTGTGTGGGGCATCCAGTGGCATCCCGAGTTTTCCCACAGGACAGACGAACACAGCCGCAAGATCGTGAAAGCCTTTGTAGACGCTGCCCGTTGATTTCTTCTGCAAGACAGACGAAACATCGTGTAATTCAGGGTGGCTAACCCCGGCATCTTCTGCAGCAGCCACCGGATGTTTCTCTGTCTGCTTCAGGATACGAAAAGCAGGGACTGAGCAGGCAGATGGCCTGAGCAGAGATTCCTTCTCCGCTTCCGGTGAATCCCAATCCTTCCTCTGTGGTGGCCTTTATGTTCACCTGACCGGTTTCAACTCCCAGAGCATCCGCTACATTTTTCACCATCTCCGGCATATAGTGCAGCAGCTTTGGACGCTGAGCAATAATCGTCGCATCAATATTTTCTATTATATAATCATGCGCTTCCAGCAGATCACCCACATGCTTTAACAGTGCAATGCTGGAAATTCCTTCATACTTTGGATCCGTATCCGGAAAATGTTTGCCGATATCTCCCAGTGCGGCCGCTCCCAGCAGGGCGTCCATAATGGCATGTACCACCACATCCGCATCAGAGTGCCCCAAAAGTCCCTTCTCATAAGGGATCTCAACGCCTCCCAGAATCAGTTTTCTTCCTTCCGTCAGTCTGTGAACATCATATCCCATACCTACTCTCATGTTAACGTCTCCCTTCGGTTTGCTGTATTCACTTTAACACAATTTAAAAACCATGAAAAGGAGAAAATGCAGCATACTTTGGCGACGTGCGCCGCCAGGCGCACCACAAAAAAAAGAATCCTGTCTGCAGGATTCTTTTTTTCAAAACCTCAACTCGATTATTAAGCCTCTGTGGTAGCTGCTTCTGTAGTCTCAGCTTCTGTTGCTGCTGCTTCTGTTGTAGCTGCCTCTGTAGCTGCCTCTGTAGCTGCTTCTGTTGCTGCTTCTGTTGTTACAGTAGCTTCAGTTGTAGCTGCCTCTGTTTCTTTTGTTTTGCTTCCGCAACCAACCATCATAACACCTGCTAATGCTGCAACTGCTGCTAAAGCTAATACTCTTTTCTTCATAATAATATCCTCCTAAAAGATTGAACGCATTTTCTAAATGCCTCTCTTATAATACAGGCATCATTTTACCACATCTGCGTCAAAATTCAATGATGTAATTCATAAGAATTTATGAATTTTTTGTGAAAACTTATAAGATATGCACAAAAACACTTTTCCCCTGCAACGTAAAAACCGAAGTTTTCTGAATAATACAGAAACTTCGGTTCTCAGACAAATAGCGGAAGGGAGATTCGAACTCTCGACACTACGGGTATGAACCGTATGCTCTAGCCAACTGAGCTATTCCGCCATATTCAGTTTGATAAAATAAGTGGGGCCTACAGGGCTCGAACCTGTGACCCTCTGCTTGTAAGGCAGATGCTCTCCCAGCTGAGCTAAGACCCCACAGTAGACAAGCTGTTCTCAACTTGCCTGCTTATTATAATATAGATTACACAAAAATGTCAAGCACTTTTTTACCCTTTTCCATTTACAGAAGATGTGCTCTTATCTCCTCTCCGCTCATGGATGACAGATATGCCGGTGCAATATCAAATACAGTCTTGCAGCCGCTGACTCCTTCATCAGCCAGGCGTTTTGCCGCACGGGCATAGGCTACCAGCACGCTGGACGTAAATTCCGGATTGGAATCCAGCTTTAACCGATACTCAATAATATGCTTATGGGTACCGTCTCCGGTAGAACCACTGCGGATCACAAACCCTCCGTGAGGAATTCCTTTATGATGAGCATCCAGCTCCTCCTGAGAGATAAAGGTTACCGTTGTATCATAATCCGCAAAATAATTGGGCATATTTTTAATCTCTGCTTCGATTCTTGCCTTATCTGCACCTTCTGCCGCCACCACATAACACTCTCTGGTATGCTTCTGTCTGGTAGTCAGCTCCGGATTCTCTCCGTTTCTCACCGCTTCCACCGCACTTTCCACAGGAACCGTATACTGTCTTGCATCCAGTACTCCTTCCACTCTGCGGATCGCATCGGAATGACCCTGGCTTACACCTCTGCCCCAGAATGTATAGTCCTTTCCTTCCGGAAGGATCGCATTTCCGTAGAGACGGTTCAGAGAAAACATTCCCGGATCCCAGCCTACCGAAATAATACCCACATGACCGCTTTCCTTCGCTGCTGCGTCCACATTGGCAAAATGCTCGGGAATTCTCGCATGGGTATCAAAGCTGTCGATCACGTTGAACATCTTTACCAGTTCCGGTGTCTGCTTCGGCAGATCTGTAGCGCTTCCGCCGCAGATAATGCAGACATCGATCTTGTCTTTCATGGAAGGAAGGTCATTTACCGAATACACCTTTCCTCCTTCTGCAGCGATCTTCAGTGAGGAAGGATCACGGCGTGTAAATACACCTGCCAGTTCACAGTCTGCATTCTGTCTGATGGCCATTTCCACTCCACGTCCGATATTTCCATAGCCTACGATTCCAATTCTGATTTTGTCCATATCCTTAAATCTTCCTTTCATCAGTACAGCGGTCTGGAATCCCAAACCGCTGTACATAAGTTTGTCCATATTTCCTATACTATCACAAACCTGTGAAACAGGTCAAATCAGTAAAATATATGGTTACGATTCATTTTTTACATAAGAAAGTGCCCGATCAGATCTGAGGCTTATTTCTTATTTTTATTCTTTGCTGCAGCAAAGATACTCTGCAGAACAATGAAGAAACAAAGCATTGCCGCAATCGTGATTCTTGTCCACCAGGAAGATAAGGTTCCCTGGAATGTAATGAATGCTTCGATGGTACCCTTGATCAATACACCGAACAGACTTCCAAAGACATTTCCCACACCTCCGGTAAGAAGCGTGCCGCCGATAACAGAAGATGCGATGGCATCCATCTCAAATCCCTTTGCCTGCTCCACAAATCCGGAACAGGTATTCAGGCAAAACAGAAATCCTCCGAGGCTTGCAAGAAATCCCTCCAGAACATATGCTTTCAGTTTGGTCCGCTTTACGTTCAGACCCATCATCAGTGCAGACTGTTCATTTCCGCCAATCGCATAGATACTGCGTCCAAATTTTGTATATTTCAAAACAATAAAGACAATGACCAGAACCACAAGTGCGATGATAACACTTGGGTAGATATAAGGCAGGATCAGTTTGCCTTTTTTATTCACATATCCTCCAAAAGGAAGATAGATCTTGCACTGTGCCCATGCCAGGAACATCTCGTTTTTGATACTGATCATTTCCTTACTGATGACTGCAGTCATACCTCTGGCAAAGAACATTCCGGCAAGTGTCACGATAAAGGGCTGGATCTTCAGATATGCCACAAGCCATCCCTGTACCAGGCCGAATACCAGTCCGATTGCCAGCACAAAAATGGTCGCCGGTATAGCTCCCCATCCCGCATTCTCCATACACCAAGCCAGGATCATGCAGACCATCGCAACCACAGAACCAACCGAAATATCAATTCCTCCGGTAATCATGACGATCGTCATACCTGCAGAAATCACGATCAGTCCTGCATTGGAAATAAACAGGTTCAAAAAGTTCTGTGTTTTGGCAAAGCCCTGATCCTTAAAAAGGACTATACCAATGATATACATGATGATAAATAATGCAATGGTAATCAACAGCAAAAATGAATTACCGTCCAGTTTACGTCCCTGTTTTTTCATTATGCCGCTCCTTTCCCGCCTGCTGCCTGCACAGAAAATCTGGCTTTCAGACGACGTACCATCTTCATCAGTTCCGGTGACTGCAGGGATACAATAATCACAACAACGATTGCCTTGTAAACCGGGATCTGGTCAGAGCTTACAGAGACAGCATATAAGGTCGTTGTCAGGGTCTGAATGGTATAGGCTCCGATCACAGAACCGATCAGAGAGAATTTTCCACCGCCCAGAGAGTTTCCACCCAGAGCCACAGCAAGGATCGCATCCAGCTCCAGATTCAAGCCGATGTTATTTGCATCTGCAGAATAAATACGGGAACAGTTGATCAAACCTGCCACACTTGCGCAGAAACCGCTGAATGCATATACCATAAAAATGATCATGGTTGACTTCAGTCCCACAAGCCTTGCGGCTTTGGAATTGATACCAACCGACTGAATGTACAATCCCATTGCAGTCTTTTTCAACAGCAGCATAGTCAATACTACCATTAAGATCGTAACGAAAATAGAAGTTGGAATCGGAACACCCGGAATACTTGATCCCAGCTTTTTAAAACTTTCTACACGTACATAGGTGATCTGACCATTTGTCAGCAGCTGAGCAATGCCGCGTCCGGCAGTAAAGAGGATCAGTGTTGCTACCATAGGCTGAATCCTCAGTTTTGCAACAAGAAAACCGTTAAAGCATCCGCAGAGAATACCTACCAGAATACCGAGGATCACACCAAGGATCGGATTGTTGATATATTCATTTACGCTCTGCTGTCCTCCTGCTACGAAAGAACAGGTTACTGCTGCAACCACAGCCATAACAGCACCCACGGAGATATCCGTTCCTGCTGATGCAGATACAACCAGTGTCATACCTACTGCCAGGATCACGACTTCGCTTCCTCGGTTGATTACATCGATGATTCGTCCATACAGTACCCCGTTCTGCACACCGATCTTAAAAAAGTCCGGACTGGCGATCACCGCTGCGATCAGCATGATAGCCAGACACAAGATCGGCATAAACAATCTCTGAGATGTCAGTTTTTTGATCTTATCCATTAGTTTCCACCTCCTGCAATCGCTTTCATGATGGAACTCTGGTGAAGTTCAGATTCTTCCAGTTCTCCCACCTTCGCTCCGTCTCTCAACACTGCCATTCTACTGCAGGTACGGATCATCTCTTCAATTTCCGAAGAAATAAACATCACTGCCATTCCCTTCTCAGCCAGATCAAGCACAAGCTTCTGAATCTCTGTCTTTGTCCCGATATCGATACCTCTTGTCGGTTCGTCCAGAATCAGAAAATCCGGATCTGTCAGAAGCCATCTTCCAAGGATCACTTTCTGCTGATTACCGCCGGAAAGCTGTTTGATCGGTGTTTCACGATCTGCCGTCTTGATCTGCAGGATATCAATGTATTTGTCTGTAAATTCTTCCTGCTCTTTTCTGCTTAACAGGTGGAACATTCCCTTCTTTGCCTGCAGTGCAATGATGATATTCTCTCTTACAGAAAGATCTGCAATAATTCCTTCTTCCTTACGGTTTTCCGGAAGATATGCCATTCCTGCCATCATAGCATCCAGAGGTGCCCCAACCAGCAGTTTCCTGCCTTTTACTGTCAATTCTCCGGCATCCGGCTTATCTGCTCCATAAATACTTCTGGCCAGTTCGGAACGTCCCGAGCCCAGAAGACCGGTCAATCCAATGACTTCTCCCTTATGAATATCCAGATCAAAGGGTTTGATGGTTCCTCTGTGTCCAAGACCTTTTGCAGAGATCACCACTTCCTCGCTCTGCTTATTGCCGCTTCCTTCTTTTTTGATCTTTGCCAGGTCATCGAAATCTTTCCCCATCATCTTGGCAACCAGCTGTACTCTTGGGAGCTCTTCCACTTTAAATTCTCCAACCAGCGTACCATTTCTCAATACGGTAATGCGGTCACATACAGCATACACCTGCTCCAGGAAGTGAGTAACAAATATGATTCCTACTCCCTGATCTCTCAGCCTTCTCATAAGGCCAAACAGCTTTTCTACCTCTCCGTCATCCAGAGATGAAGTCGGTTCATCCAATATCAGAACTTTTGCCGACATATCCACCGCACGGGCTATTGCAAGCATCTGTTGGATCGCAATGGAATAATTTTCCACGGCCCTGGTAACGTCAATATGAATATCCAGACTTTCCAGTAATTCTCTGGACTTTCGATTCATAGTCCTCCAGTCGATCATACCGGCCTTTTTCGGCTCACGTCCGATATACAGGTTTTCAGCCACTGAAAGATTAGGACAAAGATTGACTTCCTGATACACGGTACTGATTCCGTTTACCTGCGCCTCCTGAGGAGACCGGTTGACAATTGCCGTATCCTTCCCTTCTATTCGGATTTCCCCTGCCTCAAATTCTTCCACACCTGTCAGCACTTTGATAAGCGTAGATTTTCCGGCTCCATTTTCACCCATTAAGGCATGAATCTCACCTTTTCTTAATGTAAAATCTACATTATCCAATGCCTTTACACCAGGGAAATTTTTATTGATATGCCTCATGCTGAGCACGATATCCTGATCCATAAAGCCACCTCGCTTTCCTTCTTTACAAGCAAAGAGTGAGGGGAGAGACCCTTCCGGCTCCCGGCCCTCACACTTTTTCATTTCATTGCTTTATTGCATTGTTTTCATCAGTTCGTCTACTGTGGATTAGTAAAGACGTTCAGCCAGGATAGATTCCAGATCCATAGATGTATCGAAGTATGCTTCGTCTACATACTGAATCTTTTCAACATCTTCGCCTGCTTCCAGTTTCTGAATGATTTCAGCAACACGCGGTCCGTGCAGCGGGTTGCACTCGAATGTAGCATTCAGATCGCCGGCGATCATAGAATCAAATGCAGCTTTTACAGAGTCGAAAGATACAACGATGATGTCTCCATCCGGTCCGCAGGTCTTGCCGGCAGCCTTAATTGCATCGATAGCACCAAATGCTTCGTTGTCGTTTTCACAGATAACAACATCGATATCATCATAAGATTTCAGGAAAGATTCCATAACTTCCTGACCTTTAGCCTGTGTGAATTCACCGGACTGCATATCCAGCATCTTCCAGTTTTCGTGCTGAGCAACGATGTTTCCAACACCTTCTGTACGTCCGATCTGAGCAGATGCACCGATGGTACCCTGGATCGTTACGATATTGATTTCTTCTTCGCCGCGTCCCTGAGCTTCCAGATAATCTGCCAGCCACTGTCCGCAGGTCTCACCTTCTTTTACGAAGTTGCCGCCTACCCAGCAGGTATACAGGCTGTCATCAGCCAGATCCATCTGACGGTCAGAAAGGATAACCGGAATACCGGCATCTGCTGCTTCCTGAAGAACGGTTTCCCAACCGGTCTCAACTACAGGTGCTATTACAATGTAGTCAACTTCCTGCTGAATAAAGCTTCTAATTGCCTTGATCTGATTTTCCTGTTTCTGCTGTGCATCATCGAAAATTAACTGATATCCGTTTTCTTCTGTGAAAGTGGATTTAAAAGATTCTGTGTTTGCTGTTCTCCAGTCAGATTCAGCACCAACCTGTGCATAACCTACTGTAATCAGTTCATCTTCTGCAGATGCTGCAAAGGAAAACATTGAAGCTGCCATTGCAGATGTTACTAAAATAGATACGACTTTCTTGTTCATGTTACTTCCTCCTTTTTCGATTGGAAGCCTTCCGCTTCCCGCTTAACTTGTATCTGTATTTTATCAATAATCCGGTCCTGTGAAAACGGAAAAATCGGGACAGTTTGTTTTATTTTTTACTGGAAATTTTTTTCAGAAATTCTCATGTTTATTTTTTTCTGAAAAAGGTATGATTTTTTTAGGGATGCGGACAGTCGCCACCGTACCTTCTCCTTTCCGGCTGAAAAAAAAGATACCGTAGGGTTCTCCATAATTCAGGCGTATCCTCTCTGCCACATTCCCCACGCCGAATCCTCTTTCCTGCACAGCCTCACCTCGAAGTTTTTTCTGCAGAATATCCAGTTCTGCATCATCCATACCGATTCCGTTGTCCCGCACCTCCAGATAGATATCTCCGTCTTTTTCATACCCTCTGACAAGTATCTTTCCCTTGCTGCGCTTATTTTTTATACCATGATAAAGGGCATTTTCTACAAGAGGCTGCAGTGTCAGCTTCAGAATATAGTACTCATACAGAGCCGGATCGATCTGGATCTCATATTCCATGATGTCCGCATACCGAAATTCCTGAATGCTGAGATAACTTCGGATATGGGATTCCTCTTCCTGTATGGTGATGTAATCTTTTCCTTCGCTCAATGTAGTACGGAAAAATTCTGACAGGGCACTTACCATAGACACCACTTCCTTATCCTGTCCTCCTTCCGCCATCCAGATGATCGCATCCAGTGTATTGTACAGGAAATGCGGGTTGATCTGCGCCTGAAGAAGTTTCAGTTCTGTGTCTCTCAGATTTTTCTGCTCCGTTTTGATATTTTCAATCAGATACTGGATCTTGCCGGTCATGTCATTAAAACTGTTTGTCAGTACCTGAATCTCATCGTCCGCCTCGATCTCCGCCGGCGAAAAATCTCCCTGCGCAACCTGTCTTGTTGCAGTGCATAATTCTTTTATTGGTTTTGTAATACTGCCGGTAACGATCTTGGTCATAAATACCATAATAATTAATATGAGCGCTAAGATCACCGTACAGAGTACAAGCCGGTTTCTTGCTTCTCGTTCCAGATCTGCCCGGATATTTTCCAGATTGATTACTTCATAATAAATATACTCGTTCAGATTATCCTGGATCAACTGGGTGGAACTGCGAATGTCTTTATCCAGCAGTTCAATATTCTCCGCATAGTGTCCTCCCTCCAGAATGTTTTCATCAATCTTTTGGACTACCCTTTCCAGCCAGCCAAGGCTTTTTCCGATCCTTCGCATCAGATCCGTACTCTCCGTCGAGGAACCCATCTCCTGGCGCTTCACAGCATTTCTCATTTCATTGATCATGCCGTAGGGATTCCGCACCTGTGCTGAATCCGTTTTACTGCTCTTGGCATATTCATCCAGACTGCCCAGAGACAGATTGCCGATAATCGCACGATACATGCTGTAATCCAGGTCTGCCTTAAAGTTCAGACTGTAATCTTTCATCGCTGTTATGTTTATGACACTCTGGTTGTAAGCCGTACTGAAATTGATCAGATTCGTCAGAAGATACAAGATCAGTATCGTAAGCGGCACAACGATCGTTCCGGCCAGAATATACATTCTGTTTCTCAGTGAGTACTTTTTCAGAAACTTCATACCTTACTCTTTTCCCCGGTTTTTATATTCTTTTGGGCTGCATCCCACTACTTTTTTGAAAATATAACTGAAATAATGAGAATCCTTATAGCCCACCTCATACCCGATCTCTGCTGTACGCATACTGGAACACATCAGCAGTTCTTTTGCTTTTTCCAGTCTCACCGACGTGAGATATTCCACGAAAGTCTGCCCCATCTCCCCGCTGAAAATCGCACTGAAATAACTGGGACTGATATTTACCTGGGCAGCCACGGTGTTCAGAGACATATCCTCTCTCTGATAATTTTCTCTGATAAATGTTTTGGCCTCTTCCAGCAGTGCACTGTATTTTTTTCTGGAATGACTGTCACGCAGATTCATAGTTGCTGAAAAAAGTCGACTGATATGTTCTCTTACCAGCTCCGCAGATACGGCATTGGCTACGATCACATTAATGTCTCTGCATTCTTCCGGCAGCGCATCCACATCCATATCCATTCCCCGCAGGAAATCCGTACAGGAGAAATAAAGGTCCATCACGATATACTGCCGGTACAAAAGGGACTGGTAATTCTCATTTCCTACATTCAGGAAATATTCTTCCAGAAAACTGTCCACCTCTTCCAGCGTTCCGCTTTTCAGGAATTTTTCTACCAGTTCCTGATCGGATTTTTTGGACCTCACTTTACTCACATCGATTTTTTCATCATCTGCTGCATGAAGACCCGGAATTTCCTCACAGCGGATCAGCCGGTTGGGTTCCGAAAAGAAACGGCCGGCGAATGCTTTCGCTGCCTCCAGATAAGAATTTCGAATGTCTCCCAGGCGATGAACGATGCCTCCGATTCCACCGAAATATTCCACATTCGGAGATCCCTGAATCAATTCATGAAGCTGCTCCCTGCACTCCTCCAGGGTCTGATCCACATCACGGGAAGACTGACCTTTGATCAGAAATGCCCATCCGTCCGGACTCCGGTCGAAGGCCAGCACCTTTTCCCAGATTCCGGCTTTCTTCGTCACTTTATCGGATAGTTCCACGATCTCCTTTGTGCAGGCTGTGGCATCCCCGCTCTGCATGATCTTAAATAAAAATACCAGATAAGAAGACGCCGTAAAATCCATTCCCAGCTTTTGTCCTTTTTCCAGAAGCTCTGCCGTAGAAAGCTGGTTGGATGCCAGCGCACTCCACAGCTTATGCTTTTCCAGCTGCAGATTTTCTTCCATCTCCTTTTGATACCGTTCCAGCATCCTGGTATGTTCCTGCTCTTTTTCGATCATGGCTGCTACATTTTTCACCGCTTCCAGAAGCTTTGCAGAACTGATCGGCTTCAGAAGATAATCCGTCACTCCGATGTTGATTGCTGTTTTCGCATAATCAAATTCATTATAACCGCTCAGAATGATGATTTTGATCTGAGGCAGTTCTTTTTTCACGATGCGGCTTAACTCCAGCCCATCCATAAAGGGCATCCGGATATCTGTGATCAGAATATCCGGTTTTTCCTTCTTAATAAGCGGATAGGCCAGCTCTCCGTCGCTGGCCTCTCCTGCAAATTGAAATCCTTCGCTTTCCCACGGAATGTTATTTTTGATTCCGTTTCGCATAACTACTTCGTCTTCCACCAAAAAAACTTTCAACATGTCCTATTTTCCCTGTCCGTAATATGCGTTTGCTCCATGTTTTCTGAAATAATGCTTGTCCTGAAGTTCCTGCGGTGCCGGCTGAACCTGCGGATTGATCGTCTCGCAGCGGGCCGCCATCTTTGCCACCTCTTCCAGCACGACCGCATTGTGCACTGCCTCATGACCATCTTTTCCCCAGGTGAAAGGTCCATGATTTTTGCAGAGCACTGCCGGTACTGCCTCATAATCTTTATCCTTGAACAGATCTACGATCAGAAGCCCGGTGTTGGTCTCATAGTTTTTCAGTTCCTCCTCTGTAAGGCACCGTGCACAGGGTACTTCTCCATAAATATAGTCTGCATGTGTGGTTCCATAGCAGGGAATAGATCTTCCCGCCTGTGCCCAGCTGGTTGCCCAGGAAGAATGGGTATGTACCACACCGCCGATCTTCGGAAATGCTCTGTAAAGTTCCAGATGAGTAGGCGTATCAGAAGAAGGATTGTATTTTCCTTCTACCTTATTTCCGTTCAGATCCATCAGCACCATATCGTCCGGTGTCAGTTTGCCATATTCTACTCCGCTGGGTTTGATAGCGAAGATCCCGGTCTCCCGGTCAATCTCGCTGACATTGCCCCAGGTAAATGTTACCAGTCCGTATTTCGGAAGAAGCATATTCGCTTCGTATACTCGTTTTTTCAGTTCTTCCAGCATGATATCTGTATCCTTTCTTTTCTCTTATCTCATAGACTCCACTGCTGCCTTCTCCATGGGAAGTCCGGCCACATAACCTTTGATGAACTCATCAAATCCTGCCACATCTGCGGGATCCGGATTCATCTTTGTTCCTTCCTGTCCGGCAAATACCTTATTGTTCAGATAAGCATCCAGTGTTTCGCCTTCCTCTTTATCCTTCATGTAGGCAGCCAGAAGTGCAATTCCCCATGCGCCTCCTTCTCCCGCTGTCTCCATACAGGTTACCGGTACGTTTGCAGCTGCTGCCATAATGCTCTGACCCACACCTTTGGTCTTAAACAGACCGCCGTGGCCCATCAGCTCATCCAGTTCCACATGCTCCTGCTTAAACAGGATATCCATACCGATCTTCAGAGTTGCCAGGGAAGAATAGAGATGGCTTCTCATGAAGTTTGCAAGATTGAATTTGCTGTCCGGTTTCCGTGCAAACAGGGGACGTCCTTCTTCAAAACCGGTAACCGGTTCTCCCGAGAAGTAGTTGTATGCCATCAGTCCTCCGCAGTCCTTATCTCCTTCCATTGCTTTATGATACAGCGTACCGAAAAGCTGGTTCATATCTACCGGGAGATTCATAGCCTGCATAAACTCTTTGAAAATATTGACCCATGCATTCAGATCAGACGTACAGTTGTTGCAGTGAGCCATAGCCACCAGGCTGCCGTCCGGTGTGGTTACCAGGTCAAGCTCCGGATATGCTTTGGAAAGCTCTTTCTCCAGAACAACCATGGCAAATACAGAAGTACCTGCCGAAACATTGCCGGTACGCTGTTTGACACTGTTTGTTGCCGCCATACCTGTGCCGGCATCGCCTTCAGCCGGACATACCGGAATGCCTGCCTGCAGATTTCCGCTGACATCCAGAAGCTTTGCTCCTTCCTCTGTCAGGATTCCTGCAGACTGCCCTGCCACCAGTACCTGAGGAAGGATATCACGAAGCATCCACGGAAATTTCTTATCCTCTACCAGTGCATCGAACTTATCTACCATGGTCTGGTCATAATCTTTCGTCTTGGGATCAATGGGGAACATACCGGATGCATCGCCTACTCCCAGTGCCTTGACACCGGTCATTTTCCAGTGAATATATCCTGCCAGAGTAGTCAGGTATGCAATATCCTTTACATGTTCCTCTCCGTTTAAGATCGCCTGATACAGATGAGCAATGCTCCATCTCTGGGGAATATTGTAGTCAAACAGGGTGAACAGCTTCTCAGCCGCCTCTCCTGTCATGGTATTTCTCCATGTACGGAATGGAACCAGAAGTTCTCCTTCTTTATCAAAAGCCATATATCCGTGCATCATGGCAGAAAAGCCAATCGCTCCGATATTGGTCAGTGTGACGTCATACTGAGCCTTCACATCTGCTGCCAGATTGGTGTAGGCATCCTGAAGTCCCGTCCAGATATCCTCCAGTGTGTAGGTCCATACACCATTATCCAGACGATTCTCCCACTCATGGCTTCCGGATGCGATCGGTGCATGCTCCGAATCGATCAGAACTGCTTTGATCCTTGTGGAACCAAATTCAATCCCCAGTGCGGTCTTTGCATTTACAATATCTTCCTTGATCAGACTCATTTCTCTGCTCATATATTCTTTTCCTCCCTGTCTTATACTTTTCGTTATCCTTATGAGTCTACAGTATTACCCATTTTCATAGTTTCACTATACACTAAAACTGCTTTCCCGCACAAGTAAGGATTTTCTGAATTTTGTAGGATATTTTATGAAACGGAAACCGGACAGCGGGCTGCTGTCCGGTTTGCTGACTCTTATTCTTTTTCCACGCAGACCAGCGTCTGGCTGACAGTATCGGAATACAGCTCCAGCCCCTCTGTCCTTGCCACATGTACCACATTTCCGTAGTTGGTCTCTGTCAGTTCTCCGATGCAATTCTCTCTTTCCAGAACATAGGATTCCCGGTAGAGAACATCCCGATCCTTTTCAAACACAGCCGCATAAAACACGCCGGATTCCACCAGATCCTGGAAGAAATGGCTGCCGTAAGAAAGCTCGGGCATCAGGTTTCCCTCCTTATAAGCCACTTCGCAGATCGCACACATATGGCACAGTTCTGTAAAGTGTACCGGTACCCCTAAAGAGGTTGTGGAGGTTCCCCATCTTCCGGGTCCCACCAGCATGGCATTGCTGTCTTTCAGCACGGTATTGAGCCTGCCGATCACTCTTGCCACCCCATAACGGTCCTGTTCTGACAGGGCTAGGTATTCCTTTGGTTTTACCAGGATCACATAATCTACAGGGATCCGGACATTTCCTCCCATAAAATTTCCATGTGTTTTCAGATAACACTTTTTCTCATCCTTCACTTCCGGCACTGTCACTGTTCTTCCCAGTCCCCTTGTCTGCAGCGGACGGCACTGAAGCAGATTGATCCGATAACTTCCGTCTCTGTCAAAATTGGCCGCAAATTCAATATCGACCGGATAATCATACACTTCCGACAGACGTTTCAGCATCTGCCGGATCTGCTGCGGAAAATCTGTATATTTCAGCAGTCTGTTAAAATTCAGGATGTAGAGATTGGGTGCTTTCTGTCCTCTTTCCCTCAGCCAGCGCATCGTATCAACATCCAGTGAAGAAAAAAGATTTTTATCTGCTCCAATATCCATTCGCAGTATCTCATCTGCATCTCTATGAGTCCATTCATTGGATGCCGTATCCAGAAGGTCCACATAATGCTGGGAGAATTTCTTTTCGTCTCCGTAGGAGATCATTGGCGGTCTTGTCGGATCATCCAGGCACACGATCCTGGGATAATCTCCCTCGATCCGGTCTACCGCTCTTGTTCCTAGTCCGAATACCAGCCGCATCATCCCCGCACTCATATCAATGGACGGATCCCAGACATAGAGATTGGAAGAATTCCCCACACCGGCCACATGAGGGAAAAAGTATTTTCCATAATAATCTCCGGACACTCTCTGGATCAGAAGGGCCATCTGCTCATCCTTATCCCATAGTCCTCTGTTCATGCGGTAATTCAGAGCATCCTCATTCATCGTGCTGGCATACACCTGTTTGACCGCTTTCTCAAAAGCTTCATATCTCTCTTCCAGCGTCCCCTGATTTACACAGAACACGCTGTCATATTTTCCGGCAAAGGCATTGCCGAAATTGTCTTCCTGAAGTGAGCTGGACCGCACTATAATAGGAGACTGCCCGAAATGCTCCAGCATTGCCTTAAATTTCTCGACCAGATATTCCGGGAAGCTGCCTGTCAGCAGTTTTTCCTTCAGCGCCGGAGCATACTCGTAATATCCTTCTCCGGACTTCTGCTTTGTCCGAAGTCTCCAGCAAGCATTGTGAACAATATAAGTATAGAATACATCCGCTCCCATATAAAAAGAATCATGAACCTCCAGCACAGCAGAGAAATTATGTTCCGTATCCTGTTCCAGGATCTTTCTTGCCAGAAACATCCCCACAGCCTTTCCGCCGATTCTTCCTGTTCCCAGTTCCCGGGACTTAATGTTTAAAAGATCCCTGAGAGAAAGATACTGACGACACAGCTTTGCAATGGAATGATCCTCTCCGATCAAAAGCTTAATAAGAAGTTCTTTTGATTCTCTCTGTTCCTCTTCAGAACCGGACAGCTTCATGGAAGCCTCCTGAAACACCACATCCCAGTAATCGGTTCTGTTCCTGTCCAGACTGAAATGAGAAAACAGTGCTGCGGCCTGAAAGCTGGATGTGATAGTCCTGGCCTGTTTTCCTTCGATCAGGTGAGGCAGGAACATGCTCTCAGACTGACGCAGCCATACCTTCAGCGGATGGAGATAATAGTTCCCGCCCACATTGTACAGATCCAGTAAAACCTGTGTGGTATCACGGATCCTGGATAT
Organism: Marvinbryantia sp.; assembly: GCA_016297895.1. Lineage (GTDB taxonomy): Bacteria > Bacillota > Clostridia > Lachnospirales > Lachnospiraceae > Marvinbryantia. Next base: position 104,696 of record JAEDFS010000001.1, on the reverse strand, counting down.
CGTATGTTCCGTATGGGAGTCCCGGATCAGTGCAAAATAAGCGACTGTATTCAGTTCATACAGATAAGGGCAGGTCACATGGAAAAAGTTGCCGATCATCAGATCTGAATACCAGCATTTTACCAGATCGGTCAGGCAGTCAAATATATAAAAGACATCTCTTCCTGCCTCCTTGATTATGTAATGAACTTTCATGGCAAAATGTTCAAAGCCCAGCTCTGCCTGTACCCGCATCACATGAATTCCTTCTGTGTCTTCTATCACCGGCTCATGACTTCCGAACCTGATATAATAGATCTCCCTCTGATCCTCCCTGGCCTGGCGAAGATAAGGCTCCACCACCTTCCGGTAATCGGAAACGGAATCCACCTGCCATACCACATTATCCCCCATTCGCAGCATGTCGATCACTTCATCGATTCCCCTGTTGCCTGTACTGACTCTGTCACTCTCTGTATAAACCCTCATATTCCTTCTCCTTTCTGCCTTCTGCAGCATTTACATAAACAAAGAGCTGCCCTCACGGACAGCCCTTGTCATACATTTCTTACCCCATATTTATGATCTATTTGCAAAGCTCCGCAACCACCTGATTGATCACTTTACCGTCAGCCTTACCCTTCAGCTCTGCCATGACTGTTTTCATAATCATTCCTTTGTTCTTTGTAGCCAGAACTTCCGCAAATTTTTCTTCCAGAATCGTCTTCACTTCCTCGGCAGACAGCAGCTTTGGTGCAAATTCAGACATCACATCATAACGGAACTGATATTCCGCCTTCAGTTCTGCTCTTTCATCCGGACAGGTATCGATCTGTTCTTTTACTGTTTTTAATTCTTTCAGGATGACCTGATCTACCATACTTTCCGGAATATCTTCCCTGCATCCGGCATCAATACCAGCTTTTTTTACTGCGGAAACAAGTGCGGAGATCGCATCTTTTCTCTGTTTATCCTTCGCCTTCATAGCTGCGATCATTTCTTTCTGCAATACTGCTAATTCCATAAAATCTCCTCTTTTCTTCCCTGTTTTCAGAACGGATTCCTGATTTCACGGTTCCGTTTTTACTTATTCTACACCAGATTTATTTAAAAATCAACCGTCCCTTGCGCAGATATGTCTCATTCATATTTATCTTTTTGTTTTTTTACACATCTTTTTATTGACTTTTTTCTTTTCATCATTTATATTGATTTCATCATCTTTTTGTAACTTGTTGATTTATTATTTGTCTTATTATTTATAATTAAGGAGGAGAAGGATGACTGATTATCATGATATTTATGACCGTATTGCAAAACGGTGCCTTTCCCTGTCTGCCCGATCCACTGTCAGTCTGATCAATGGACTGTACGGCACAGACTATCCACTGGAAAGTAAAGTCACTTACCATTGGACAGAACACACGGATGATTCCCTGCATCGGACGCTGGCAGATACGATCGTTACCATCAACGATACGCACAGCTACCATCTTGAATTTCAGATGACCCTTGACGGAGATATTGTATTTCGTGTGCTGGAATACAGCTTTCACCATGCATTTCAGGTAAATACCGGCATCGAAGAGCTCTGTTTTCCAGAACCTATGATCATTTATCTCTACGACAACGAACAGTTTCCTGATGAATACAGCCTGAAGATCAATTTTGGGAAACAGGGCTCTTTTCTGTATAAAGTTCCGGTATTCAAATATCTTCAGAAATCTCAGGAAGAATTAAATCAGAGAAAACTCATCGTTTTGATTCCGTTTCAGCTTCTCCGCCTGAGAAGAGCCATAGAAAAAGAACGGACTTCCGAAAACATGACTGCGTTGAAAAACCTGATCTCCCATGATATACTACAGACATTAGACAGGAATGTAGAGGCAGGGAACATTACTCAAACGGATGCTGTCCGGCTGGGACGCATGATTCTGTACCTCTACCACCATATTTACGGGAAATATGGGGAACTGGCAGAAGAGGGGGTCACTCAGATGGCAGAAGACGCATTGATCTTTGATGTGGATATCTTAGAACACCGGATACAGACTCTGGAAAGAGACAAGAAGATTCTGGAAAGAGACAAGAAGAATCTGGAAGAAAAAAAACGAGATCTGGAAGAAAGAAAACGAGATCTGGAAGAAAGTAAGCGAGATCTGGAAGAAAGCAAGCGAGATCTGGAAGAAAGTAAGCGAGATCTGGAAGAAAGAAAACGAGATCTGGAAGAAAATGTGAAAGATCTGGCTCTGCAAACCCAGATCTGGAAGCTGACTGCCCGGGGACTTGGCCCGGAAGAGATCGCAGAACAGCTTTCCATCAACTGTACAGAGGTACTGTCCGTATTACAGAACGAATCAAAGACCCCGCTGCAAGCAACGGGGTATCAAGCTTGTAGCGCTGGAGAGCAGCGGGGGATTTGACCCTCGCGGCAGTCGCCGAATATCCGCACAAGTGCGGCTATCTGGCTCGTTGCTCGCGGGAATAAATGCATACCTCATACAGATCACATTTCAAAAAGCGGCCGGGCATCGAGGATAGTTCTCTCATTGCCAGCGGCCGTTTTTTATGGTCAAATCACTCTATCTGTTACACACGGAATTTTGCATAGGGATAGATTCTCTCCATCCTCTCATCCGGGAAATGTTCATCCAGAAAATACTCGATCTGATTTGCCGGTTCTTTTCCCTGATAACGCTGGGTGTAACGGAGCAATGCCATACTTGAGATCAGGATGTCTGCTGCCATAAAAAGAATCATGACATTGCATATCAGCTTTCCGGCTTTCCTTGGAATTTTTTCGATTACATTCGATAAAGCCGGATAAATTCCTTTGATCCAGATCACCGCAGCCAGCCCCCAGAAAAAGCAGTACAGAAGATTGATCCTTCCGCCCAGATTAAAGGGCAGCTTGCTGTAATCCCAGAATACCGTTCCGAATACCACCTCCGTAAATACACTGCAGATATATTCATAGGCACCGCCCAGAACCGTACCCATCAGAAAAATATAACGGTCATTTTTATCCCGATACTGATACAGGATCAGCGTCAGCAATGCGCAGGCCAACCCCCATACCAGACTGAAGGGGCCATACACCACACTGCTTCTGCTCACCAGTCTGTGGGCAGTGATCAGCATAAAAACCGTCTCCACCAGATCTCCAAGTACCGCTCCGATAAAGAAAAGAGAAACCAGCTTATAAAAACTGCACCCGGCTGCAAACGAAGTCTCCTCTTCTTTTATGCCGATATTTGGATAAGCCTTTACCATACGCCGCTGTATATGACGGCTCAGAGTATTTTCCAGAAGCTTTGAAGTTTTATTCAGTTCTTCCGTGATAAGACTGATCCGTTCATTTTTCTTTAATCCAAGAACTGCGATCACAGAGCCCACATAATCCAGGATCAGAAGTCCCGTTAAGATCCAGGCCGCCGTCAGATCGATCCAGGCCGGCAGTTTATCTAATACCCAGCAGATGGCCGGATCTGCAAACCAGATGGAAACCATTGCCAGAATCCCCCAGAGCACAGAGGTCTGCAGGGAAATATATCCATCCAGATTGAAGCGTTTTCCCGAATAATCCCACCATTTCCGATGGAAAATATGCTCCAGCATCCGCCCGGTAAAATATTCAATAAAAGATGCCAGAATCATTCCTCCAAGGAACAGGAAAAACAGATTTTCCTTCAACTCCGGGAGAAAGACAGCAAAAGTCACTGCAGCAGCCCCATAGATCGGGCATAAGGGACCGCTTACAAATCCCCTGTTAATAAAGGTATGTTTCTTTGCTGCAGCAACGATTACTTCTGCACACCAGCCAACAAAAGAGCTGACGAGAAAGAACCAGAGCAGTTCATATCCTGAATATCTCATGTATCCTCCAAATTATTTATCCGTTCTGTAAACCTTGATCTTCGTCTAAGCAGTTCTGCAGACAACGGCCGCTGTCTACAACAGTTCTGTAAAATCTTCTATGTAATAATCTGCCAGCCTGCGCTTCTCATTTCTATCCCAGGCAGAATAGGGATCTTCCACCGCACACACCTTCATTCCCGCTGCTTTTCCGGCCTTGATTCCTGCTGCCACATCTTCGAAGACAAGACATTTTTCCGGTGCGACACCAAGCCTGGATGCAGTCTCCAGATAAACATCGGGAGCAGGTTTTCCCTTCTTCACCTCACAGGCAGTCAGTATACAGGAAAAATACTCCTCAAAATCCAGCGCTTTCGCTGCATTTGACACCAGTTCCCGGGAATTGCTGGTGGATACTCCCAGACGGATCCCCCTCTTTTTACACTCTTCCAGAAACTGCCTTGCTCCTTTTTTATATGGAACCTGATGACGGTATTTGTCACAGGCCATGGCATTCCAGCAGGCCTTCATCTCCTCTGTCGTGTCCGGAATCTGAAACCGTTCCTTTATGTATTCTGCAGTTTCCGAAAAACTCATACCCTCAATGGCTTTCTGAAGATCATCCGGAAGCTCCAGGCCAAATCCTCCCAGATATTCCCGATCGATCTCCGTCCACATCCACATGGAATCAATGAGCGTCCCATCCATATCAAACAGAATAGCTTCGTAATTCTGCCAGTCTTTCCCCAGGATTTCTGTTTTTTGCACAACCATTTTCTTCAGTTCCTCCACTGTTTCACGGGATGGCGGCCTGGTTCCGGAAGTCATGACCGCCCCTGCGGATGCCGCCATGCAGGTGCGGATCATTTCATCCCGTTCCATTTTCTCCTCCCAGGCAAATGCCATAGAAGCCGCCATGGCATCTCCGGCCCCTACGGCAGACTGAGCTTTTACAGAAAGCCCCGGACATCTCACATAAAAATCCGCTCCCAGAAAAATGGCTCCTTCTTTTCCCATGGATATTGCTGCCAGGTCAATATTCTTTTCCTTCAGAAGTTTTTTTGCTCCCTCTGTCAGCTTTCTTTCCGATTCCTGTTCGTCCATCCCCAGGTACTGAGCCAGCTCCGATTGATTTGGTTTGATCATATCCGGCTCTGCATCCAAAGCTGCTTTTAAAAGTTCTCCATCTGCATCCACCTGTACTTTTGCTCCCTTTTCGTGAGCCATTCTGGTAATCTGTCCATAAATATCAGTGGGGACTCCGGAAGGAATACTGCCTGCCAGGACAAACAGGGTCTCTTTCCCGGCATAATGTTCCAGTTTTTCAAGAAGCTCCCGTATTTTTACCTCTGTAATTTCCGGCCCTTTTTCATTCAGTTCTGTGAGTGTTCCATCATTTTCCACCACTTTGGTATTGGTTCTGGTCTCCCCCTCTACCTGAACAAAGTCAGTATGGATTCCAAGCCTTTTCAGTGTCTGTTCGATCAGGTTACCGGCACTTCCCCCTGTAAACCCTGATGCTACACTGGTTCCTCCAAGCTCCCGGATCGTTTTCGATACATTAATTCCTTTTCCGCCCACATCCAGTATGGCTCTTCTGATCCGGTTTAATCCTCCCTGTACCATCCGGTCAAGTTCTATGGTTTTATCAATTGCCGGATTCATGGTCACCGTCACTATCATACATTGCCTGTTCCTTTCATTCGATCTTTAAAAGTCCTCTGCAGCGATTCAGCGCCCCATAGATTTCCTGCATTCTCGGCATGGCAAGATTTCCCGGAATCTGTCCCTGAACGAACCCTTCAAACTCCTTCTGTTCCATCAGTTCTTCCAGTACCTTTACCGCCTGGGACAACGTTCGCTTTCCGTCAAATACATATTTTTTCAGATAAATCACCGCCTGTGCGATGGTCGAAAGCTGACCGCCATCCACCAGCTGTTCCACCAGCCTGAGATCAATGGTATCCCTGTTTATGGAAATTGCTTCTGTCCCCAGGATCTTTGTCTTGATCCGTTCTTCCTTCAAAAAAGCACGATCCTGCTTTACCACTCTTTCGAAAGATGGGCGTTGTGCTTTTTCCAGATCCGGCTCTTTCACCGGAAAATGCTGAGCTTCGTTTTTCGCCCGCTCTGTGATCTCCTCCGGCACATACCGGTTCATCTGCAGAACACAGTCCGCTTTATGAAAATAAGATCCGCAGCTTCCGGCCACGAGAATCGTAGAGATACCAAAGGATTCATATAACTCTCTCACCCGGTCGATAAAAGGTATGATTGGCTCCTGATCCCGATGAACAACCCGCTGCATCAGTTCATCCCGAATCATGAAATTGGTAGCACTGGTGTCTTCATCGATCAGAAAGAGCGAGGATCCTGCCTCCATGGCCTCCACAGTATTCGCTGCCTGAGAGGTACTGCCGCTGGCATCCTCAGAATAAAAGCTCTCAGTGTCCCTGCCGCTTGGAAGATTGCGGATAAACATGGAAATATCCGCTTTTTGTATACTCCTTCCATCCTCCGCCCGAAGTTTTACCGCTGTCTCATCGGTGATCACATACTCTCTGCCATCTCCGGCAATATGATTATATACTCCCAGCTCCAATGCTTTCAGAAGGGTAGATTTTCCATGATATCCTCCTCCTACGATCAGCGTCACACCCTTTTTGATTCCCATTCCCCTGATCGTTCCCCCATAAGGCAGCTGCAGAGTCACTTCCATAGACGCTGGAGACACAAATGGCACCGCTTCCTTCATTGGCAGCATGGAAACACCTGACTTTCTGGGCAGGATCGCACCATTTGCCACAAAAGCAGATAATCCCAGCATGGGAAGCTGCTGACGGATATACTGCTGATCCACAGCCAGGTGCATCACCGACTCCAGTTCCTCTTTTGGATAGGCCTTTTGGTATAAAGTCTGTCTCACACACACCGGAAGAAAGGTAAACAGGATCTTTTCCAGTTCTCCCGCATTGATCGTTCTTCCATTGGCCGGGAACCCCACTTCCATCCGCAGGATCAGACTTCCTGTATTTGGATCGATGACGCAGCCGCTGCGATTTAAGATCTCCTGCCCCGGCTGACTGACTGAAATCAGACCGCTCTTTCCCGAGCCTCTGGCCTTAAACGAAAATTCCCTGATCCTGTCCGCTGTTTTTCGAAGCAGATGATCCTGGAGAGCGATCTTTTTACAGGGCATATCATAAAGCTCCCTGTCAAACCCTGCCTGTCTGCCGCTTACATGGACACTGACTCTGGAGGGTGCTGCAAATGGATCTCCCTGTACATGATCGATAGAAAGCACATATCCCGGGAACTGATACTGTCCCCGTGTATCTTTGTAGGCCGGATAGCCCTTATGGTCAATTCTTCTTAACAGATTCTGCAGATCTGATGATGTGTTCATTCATTTTTCCTTTCTTTTCTGTCCCATGTCATGGGTTTTCACGCCCTGGTATCGTAATATTATAGCACAAACTTCCATCCGAATCAAATACCCCGCTGCAAGCAACGGGGTATCAAGCTTGTAGCGCTGCAGAGCAGCGGGGTATTTGACCCTCGCGGCAGTCGCCAAATATCCGCACAAGTGCGGCTACTTGGCTCGTTGCTCGCGGGAATAAAGCCTGTTTCCTGTGCCGCAGCACAGGTACCGCAAAAAAACCGGGCGGAATCATCCGCCCGGAAATCATTTACAACGATATGTCTTCTGTTTTTACTGTGCGCCTTCAATTGCTGCCCACTGTTCTTCGATTGCTGCACAGGTTGCATCTTTGTCTGCTGTACCTGCGACGTAAGCCTGCATTAATTCACCGAATACCTGATGCCAGCTGTCTGTGGAGTAGCAAACGCCGAGAGGAGCTGCACCTTTTTCTGCTTCAAGAGCACTTCCCTGTTTGATTACTTCAAATTCGCTTTCTGCATCTGTCTTAACAGGAGGCACAACGCCTGCTACATTGTTGAACCAGTCCATGCCGTATTCTGATGTATACCACCAGTTAACGAAATCCAGTGTAGCCTGCAGAGACTCAGAATCTTTGTAAACACGAAGAGCCTGATCAGAACCGGAGATAACCTGGCACTGTGCCGGATCATCAGTTACAGGATATCCGTTGAAGCCGATCTGAAGTTCCGGATCAATTGCAAGAGCATCTGCCTCGATCCATGCACCCTGTCCGCAAACCATAGCTGCTTCGCCGCTGCCGAATGCTGCCAGTTCGTTTTCCAGTGCTGTTTCCAGAGGTTTGTCATCGCCGTATTTTACAACAAGATCGATGAAATCAAAGAAATTGGTGTACAGTTCCGGATAGTCAGCTACTTTTGCTTCGCCGCTTTCAAATTTTGCAACCAGCTCTGCAACTGTGGTATCTGCATTGGTAGCTGCTGCTGCCAGATAATGCTGCCATACATGTTTGAATACCCACCACTCACTGAAGCCTGAGGTAAACGGTTTGTAACCGGCTTCAGAGATCTTCTCACAAGCTGCAGTCAGTTCTTCTACTGTCTGCGGGAATTCCAGTCCCAGTTCCTCGAAGATACCTTTGTTGTATACAATACCAAAGTAGTTTCCTTTGATTGCCAGACCGTAAATGCCTGATCCTTCTTCTGTAGACTGCATGGAAGATGCTACAGACGGAAGCATGGTCTCTGCCAGAGGCTGATCAGAAAGATCTGCTGACCACTCACGATAAACGTCGATCTCTTTTCCTGATGTGGAAGAGAAAATATCCGGAACTTCACCGGAGTTCAGTTTTGCTTTCAGCAGAGTCGGATAATCATTCTGAGTTGTCTCATAATTGATGGTTACATCCGGAGCTACTTCCTTGTAAGCATCGATCAGTTCATTGATCGCATCGGCATATTCCGGTGAGCTGATGAACATATAGATCTCATTCTCTTCTGCTGCTGCGGTTACTCCAAGTCCTGCAAATGCGCTTGCAGCCATTGCTGTACTGAGTAATACGCTTAATAATTTCTTTTTCATGGTTTATTCCTCCTTTTTATATTTATGATCCTGCCCATGAAATGCAGGTCTAGCCCTTAACTGCTCCTGCCACTACACCTTCCACGATGTACTTCTGCAGGAAAATAAAAATAATGATAGACGGGGTAACTGCCAGTACCATGGCTGTCATAGCGTAATGCCATTTGGTATTCATCTGACCTACAAAGGTATAGGCTGCCAGTACCAGTGTCTTTGTCTCGTTGCTGCTGTTGACCATCAGAAGCGGAAGCAGGAAGTCATTCCAGATCCACATAACATCCAGTACGATCACGGTTACAGTAACCGATTTCAGCAGCGGGAAGATTACCCGGAAAAAGGTAATGTGTGTATTTGCTCCGTCAATGGTAGCACTCTCATCCAGTTCCTTCGGTATGGTCTTCATAAAATTATAGAAGATGAAGGTAGCCATGGGAATTCCGAATCCCCAGTACTGTACACCCAGACCCAGTCTGCTGCCGGAAAGATGGATCACATTCATGGCTTTTAACAGCGTGATCATGATCGTCTGAAACGGAATCAGCATCGGAGTGATGATCAGCAGATGTGCGATCCTGGTATATTTACTTTTTCTCCGGTCCAGCATATAAGCCGCTGCCGAACTGAACAGAACGATTCCCACAATACCCGTCACCGTAATGATCACATTGTTTCCAAACAACCGGAAATAATCGATCTTGTCCACTACATAAGTATAGTTTTCCACTTCCAGCTTTGAGGGCAGTGCAATGGCATCCCTCACGATCTCTCCAAAGGGTTTAAATGAGTTCATGAACATCAGATAAACGGGATAAATATAAATCACTGCTACCAGAAGAAGGAGTACATAAAAAACAATTTTTCCTGTTTTCTTTCTTGTCTTAACATTCATTGTCCCATCCTCCTTCCTACAACTCTACCTCACGGCTGCTGAAGAATTTCAGCACCACCTGGGTTACGATCAGCACCACAAGGAAATAGATAATGGATTCTGCAGAACCGAGACCATAATTGTTGTTCTGGAACGCCTCCTTATAGATCTGCAGCGTCACACTGTAGGTAGATCCGCCGGGACCTCCTTTGGTCAGCGCCAGGATAATATCAAATACCTTCAGGCCGTTTGTCAGTGACATGAAAATACAGGTTGTAATCGACGGTCCCAAAAGAGGCAGCGTAACTTTAAAGAACCGCTGTCTGCTGGTAGCTCCGTCCACAGTTGCGGCTTCCAGCACATCGGAGGGAACCGCCTGCAGTCCTGCGATATAAAGCACAATGTAAAATCCAAGGGACTGCCATACTCCAACCAGGACCACCGAATAAAATGCAAGATTCGGATCACCCAGCCAGCTGAAGTCCCACACGGCCCAGCCGGTCATATCAGCCAGCTTCGCAAAGCCCTGGGTAAAGATGAACTTCCAGATAAAGCCTACGATCGTCATACTCATAATGTAAGGAATAAAGAACACTCCTCTGAGTACATTGGCCATTTTGAATTTCTTCGTCAGGCAGACAGCAAGGAAAAGTGCCAGTACATTGGAAAATATGATAAACAACAGGGTATATTTTCCGGTGAAGAGCAAAGCATTGGTAAAATCCTTGCTTTTACTGAAGATCGTAACAAAGTTTTCCAGTCCGATAAACTCTGCATCCTTGGCAATTCCATTCCATTTTGTAAGAGAGTAATACCCGCTCATGACAAAAGGAATGTACATCATCACCGTTACCAGAATGATGGCCGGAAGGGTATACAGCACGGTATCGAACATTTCTTTTCTCTTCCGTTTGGATTTCAGCATAACAATCCTCCCATTCTTATTTCTTGTGCCTTTTGCACAATTTCTCTTGATAGTTATAGTATATATCTGTTAAAATATTAGGAGAATAGAAAATATTGAACGGTTTTCTGTAAAATATTGACCAAATTTCATTGAAAATAACAAACAGAAAGAACGATTTTGCCATGAATTCAAAAAAGCACTCCTTTATTTCTATAATCCCGCTCTGGCTGCAGCTGCAGATCCTGATGACTCTTTCTACTACCCTGCTGCTGGGTATGTTCCTGATCCGGGACTACCGCCACAGCAGGGAATATGTGATGGAACAGCGGATCAGCTCTTCCAGCCGTCTTCTTGATATCGAGCTTCAGAATATGGATCAGTACATCCGGGATCTGGCTTCCTTCTGCCTGCAGCCTCTGTATGACAGTGAGTTTAATCTTGCGATCAAGAGCAAATCTCCCTTTACATCCTCCCAGCAAAACTATATCAAAGATCAGATTCGGCTCAATTACCATTCCCGTTCTGATCTGAATGGTTACGAGATCTATTTCTGCCATCAGGATCTGGCTTACGGCCGCGGAAAAAACAGTCAGCATATCATGCTGCTCCCTTCTTCTTCTTTGCTGAACGAAGAGGGATATATTGACTGTTCCCAGGGAAAGTTTTATAATTCCATACAGCCCGCTTCCGATTCGGACAGCTTTTTTCACTACTATCAGTCCATTATCCGGATCCAGGACAGCACCCCTGAGGCTGTAGTCCGGCTGGATGTGGATGCCTCCTATGCCCGTTCCCTGAATCAGGAACACCAGAACAGCGAAGAATTTATCTGCATTTTTAACAAGTATCATTCCCTTCTGTATTCCGGAGATCCTGCCCTTGTCAGCGACAGTTTCCTTTTGGATCTTCCTGAAGACAGCCAGGGAAACGCTTCCTTCCTGACTGAGCTGGGCGGAAAATCTTATCTGGCTGTCCTGGCAACCAGCGAAAAATATGAGCTGCACATGGTCTCTCTTCTTCCCATGGAAGTCTTAAACCGGGAGATCTATTCCGCCCTGCAGGGAAATGCGTTAATGGGCATTTTATTGTGGGCTGTCGTCTCCGTTCTGATCTTTTTCATTCTCCGGATCGCCACACGCCCGCTTACCAGACTGAGCAGACAGATGCAGACCGTCGGCAACGGTATTTTTTCTCCCCTGCCCGAAGTAAGCGGAAGCAAAGAAATTGCGGATCTGTCCATAAATTTCAATGACATGGTAAGCCATATTGATGACCTGATCCGCAAAAACTATCTGGCTGAGATCAGTGAAAAAACTTCACGCCTTACGGCACTGGAAGCTCAGCTGAATCCTCATTTTCTTTACAATACCCTGCAGGCCATCGGTACGGAAGCACTTCTGAATGATCAGCCGCAGATCAACCGGATGATCACCTCGCTGGCATCCAATCTCCGGTACTCGATCAAAGAAGGAGATCTGGTAAAATTAAGATCAGAGATCACGTATGTAAAAAACTATGTTCTTCTCCAGAAAATGCGCCTGGAAGACCGTCTGAATGTGACCTTTGATGTGGAAGAAAGTCTGATGGAGCTCATTCTTCCCAAAATCAGCATTCAGCTTCTGGTGGAAAATTCCATCATACACGGGATGAAACCGGACAGCCCTTCCATTGATATCCGTATTCAGGCCATATTATCAGACGGCCTGCTGAACATTATCGTTGCAGATAACGGCTGCGGCATCCCGCCTGAGCAGCTTGACCGCATGGAGGAAGAATTCCGCCATTTCCTGGAGCCCGGCTCCGCCGGAAAAATCGGCCTGGCCAATCTCTACAGCCGTCTCCATATCCTGTACCCGGACACGGGTTCATTAATGATCAGCAGCATTCCGGGAGAAGGCACAACCATTACCATGCAGGTTCCTGCAGATCCCTATCAGTCCAAAGGAGGAAAAACACATGTACAAAGCATTGATCGTGGATGACGAAAAACCGGTTCGCATTGCCATCAGCAAGCTCGGGAAATGGGCTCATTTTCAGATCGAACCGCCCCTTATGGCAGCAAACGGAAAAGAAGCACTTGCTACCATGCGGGAAGTGCAGCCGGATATCGTTTTTGCAGATATGAATATGCCCGTTATGAACGGTACTGAATTTCTGAAAATTGCTTCTGAGGAATTTCCAAATACCCGGTTTATTATCATCAGCGGTTACGATGATTTTTTCTATGCACAGCAGGCCATCCGTTACGGAGCAGTGGACTATCTTCTGAAGCCCATCGTGGAGGAGGACTTAAATGAAGCGATCCTTCGCACTCTGCAGAACCTCTCTCCCGGATTTACTCCCGTATCGGAAGAACACGAGGAAACCAATCTGGATTCGGATACCGTCATTGAGATCATTCATGATTACATTGACAAAAATTACAGTCAGAATATTAAGATCTCCATGTTTGCGGATAAATACTTTTTCTCCAAAGAATATCTGACCCGTCAGTTTAAAGCCCGCTACCATTGCGGGATCTATGAGTATGTCCTGCAGGTCAGAATGGAACGGGCCCGGGAGCTTTTGCTGGATCCCGGCATCAAGATCCAGGATATTTCCCAGCGGGTCGGCTATTCCGACAATAATTATTTCAGCAAAGCATTCCGTACCTATTACGGAATCTCCCCCACCGCATTCCGTCAGGGACGGGGATTGTAGAATTCTTTTATTTCCAAAAACACGGGACGCTGCGTCTTTGCAGCGTCCCGTAATATTTATCCCGGAATTCCGATGCCTTCCAGAAGAATCTTGCATCCAATCAGAATCAGAATGATTCCACCGAAGAGCTCCGCTTTTGATTTATATTTTGTTCCGAAAATACTTCCAATCTTCACCCCGATCGCCGAACAGACAAAGGTGATACATCCAATGAACAGTACGGCTGTCAGGATATTCACTTTCATAAATGCAAAGGTCACACCCACGGCCAGAGCGTCAATACTGGTTGCCACAGCCAGCAAAAACATGGTCTTTGCCGTCATGGAACCGTCCATTTCCTCTTCCTCACCAAAGGATTCTTTTACCATATTTCCTCCAATAATGGCCAGTAAAATAAAAGCGATCCAATGATCCCATCTTGTGATCAGATCAGCAAAGGTACTTCCAAGGGCATATCCAATGGCAGGCATCAACGCCTGAAATCCACCAAACCAGGCTCCTGCAATACACATATGCTTTGTGCGAATTTTTCCAAGAGATAATCCCTTACAGACAGACACTGCAAAAGCATCCATAGACAGGCCCACCGCAATAATAAAAAGTTCCGCAATTCCCATCTTTTTCCTCCGTAATATAATCTTTTTCCCATATAGAGCCAATCAAGCAGCATTCTTGAATTATGGCGGTACCAAATGTGCGGGCATGAGGTTTACAAAAGATAAGTCTCAATGATCTGAGCACAACCGTCATGATTGTTGTCCGCTGTCTGTATATCACAGAGATCCCGTATGTAAGGCTGTGCATTTCCCATGGCAACAGAAAGTCCGGCAGCTTTCAGAGCTGCGCAGTCATTGTCGGCATCCCCTACCATGATAACCTGTTCCATGGTAATATTCAGGGTACGGCAAAGGTTTTGAAGTCCAAAAGCTTTATTGATGCCAGGTGGTGTACATTCCAGAGAGGTAATCTCGGAATCCACGATGATAAGGGGAAGCTGCAGGGATGCCAGAACTTTTCTGGTAATCTCCCGCTCTTCGGGAGAAGTGTGATACAGGTTCACTTTTTCCACGTTGGAACAGGAAGACCTGATATATGCAAATACATCCTCGACAGGTGTGACGCTGTGCTCATAAAGCTCCTGATAAGCGCTCATGTAAAAACGGTTCAACTGCCCGGTATGGCGGCGGTTTAAAAGAGAACGGCCTTCGCTGAAGATCTGGACGAGAATGTCTCTTACTCCAGTGGCCTGTTCCAGAGCCTCGAGGGTTCTGGTATCGATAGTGCTCATTTGAAGCGGTTTTTTCTTCTGATGGTCATAAATCAGGGCACCGCTTTCCAGACAAAGATAATGCATATCGGAAAACTCATCCAGGTATTCTTCCATCTCCGAATAGGCCCGTCCGGTACAGAAGACCACTTCCTTTCCGGCAGCCAGGGCCCTGTGGATCGCAAGACGGGTGCGCTCTGTGATCTTTTTCTGATCATTTAATACGGTGCCGTCCATATCCAGTGCAATGACACGGTAATCTTTTTTCATAAAATCTCCAATCTGTGTCGAAATCCCTGCAAATAATCAGAATATACAGGGGAAGCAAAACCATTTACACCAATGATTCTGCCTCCCCTTTTTCTTTATTTTACAACAAGATTTACAATTTTATTCGGTACATAGATCTCTTTTACGATGGTCTTGTCTCCAATAGCAAACTGAATCTTTCCGTCTGCCTTGGCAATGGCAAGTACCTGTTCCTTCTCCGCATCCGTAGGAATCACGATCGTGCCTTTCAGCTTTCCGTTGACCTGAACTCCGATCTCCTTCGTAGCATCTACGGTCTTGGACTCGTCGCATTTCGGCCATTCTGCCAGAGACAGGAATCCTTCTCCGCCGATCGTCTCCCAGATCTCTTCGCAGAGGTGCGGAGCAAATGGGCAGAGCAGCTTGATCAGAATGGTAAGATTCTCTTTATTGATACTTCCTACCGCATAGACCTCGTTGACCAGTGTCATCAGGCTTGCGATGGCTGTATTGAACTTCATATCCTCGATATCAGAGGAAACCTTTTTAATAGTCTTATGAAGCTTGGACTCAAAATCCGGAGTCGCCGGCTCATCTGTCAGTTTATCCGTCAGTGCAGCCACACGTTCCAGGAATCTCTTACATCCCTTGGTGGAGCTGTCATTCCAGGGAGTTGCCACGCCGTAATCACCCATGAACAGTACGTAGGTTCTCAGAGTATCGGCACCGTATTCTTCCACGATATCCAGGGGATCGATTACATTTCCTTTTGATTTGCTCATCTTTTCCCCGTCCGGTCCCAGGATCAGCCCCTGTGCGGAACGTTTTGCATAAGGTTCCGGAGTATTTACCACGCCCAGATCATAGAGGAACTGATGCCAGAATCTGGAGTAGATCATATGTCTGGTCACATGCTCCATACCGCCGTTGTACCAGTCTACCGGCATCCAGTATTTTAATTTATCCATGTCTGCCAGACATTTATCATTATGCGGATCGATATAGCGCAGATAGTACCAGGAAGATCCTGCCCACTGAGGCATGGTATCTGTCTCACGTTTCGCATCACGGCCGCATTTCGGACATTTGCAGTTTACAAAAGATTCGATCTTGGCAAGAGGAGATTCTCCCTCGCTTCCCGGCTCAAAATTCTCGATTTTCGGAAGACGCAGCGGCAACTCTTCGTAGGGAACTGCTACATCACCGCAGTGAGGACAATGCACGATCGGGATGGGCTCACCCCAATATCTCTGACGGTTGAATGCCCAGTCTTTCATCTTGAACTGAACACCGCCTTTTCCAATACCCATTTTTTCCAGTTCTTCGATCATTCTGGCAATGGAATCCTTTTTATTGGTGTATCCGTTCAGGAAATCGGAATTGATCATCTCTCCGTCACCTGTGTAAGCTTCGATATCGATATCACCGCCTTTGATAACTTCAATGATATCAATGCCAAAGGCTTTCGCAAAATCATAATCTCTCTGGTCATGAGCCGGTACAGCCATGATCGCACCGGTACCATAACCCATCATTACATAGTCTGCAATGAAGATAGGGATCTTTTTGCCGTTGACCGGATTGATGCCCATAAGACCTTCCAGCTTCACACCTGTCTTATCTTTTACCAGCTGAGTTCTCTCGAACTCCGTCTTCTTATTGCACTCTGCACGATATGCCTGGATGGCATCCATGTTGGAGATCTTGTCTGCATATTTATCGATCAGCGGATGCTCCGGAGCAATAACCATAAACGTCACTCCGAACAGCGTATCCGGTCTGGTGGTATAGATCTGAAGCTTATCCTCAATTCCTTCTACAGAAAAATCTACAAATGCACCGGTGGATTTTCCGATCCAGTTCATCTGCTGCTGCTTGATATTTTCCGGATATTCTACGGTATCAAGACCCTGCAGCAGTCTGTCCGCATACTGAGTGATCCGCAGATACCACACATCCTTTGATTTCTGTACGACATCGCTGTGGCAGATATCGCATTTTCCTCCCTGGCTGTCTTCATTGGAAAGAACTACCTTACAGGAAGGACAATAGTTTACCCAGGCCTTATCTCTGTAAACCAGACCCTTTTCAAACATTTTCAGGAAGATCCACTGTGTCCATTTATAAAAATCTTCGTCTGTTGTATCGATCACACGATCCCAGTCAAAAGAGAATCCAACCTTTTTCAGCTGATTGGAAAACTTTTCAATATTTCTGTCTGTGATGATTCTGGGATGTGTTGCTGTCTTGATAGCGTAGTTTTCTGTCGGCAGACCGAATGCGTCAAATCCGATGGGGAACAGGACATTGTATCCCTCCATACGGCGCTTTCTGGATACGACTTCAATACTGGAATACGCTTTGATATGACCTACATGCATTCCCGCTCCGCTGGGGTAGGGGAACTCTACCAGACCATAAAACTTCGGTTTGTCAGAGCCGTCTACTGCACGGAAGATCTTGCTTTCTTCCCACTTCTGCTGCCACTTGCTCTCAATTGCCTTGAAATTGTGCTTCATAAGTAACCTCCATTATTGTTCCATAGCCGTTTTCACGGCCAAAATCATCCAATCTAATATCCTATTATCCGACAGACTCTGGGAAAAATCAATAGAAAAATCTATTTTCTGTTGCAAATGTTCAAACTCCGTACTATGCTGTTTACAGGGAAATTATTTCCATTCAGGAATGCCACCGCCATTCTTGCGGAAAATTTCTCTTTCAGAAAAGAACTGGGGGAAATGTTATGAAAAAAATAAGGAATCAATTAACTGTCTTTTTTCTTGTAATTCTGACTTGCTTCGTTTGTACTCAGACTCGGGTAGATGCTTATTCTAAGGCCAAAACAAAAAAAATTCTTACCATTGCACTCCCCAAAAGTCCTGACAAAAACGTCAAAAAAGCCATAACGAAATTCAACAAGGATGCGAATGTTCCGTACCAGATCCGACTGGTCACGGTCTCTTCTGCCAAAATCAAAGTTTCCTCTTTTGACGGATTGATCGTCCCCGGCGGAAAACATGTGCATCCCTCTTTCTATCATTCAAAGACGATCTGTAAAAAACATATCTATGATAAGAAACTGGATCAGTTTGAAATTGATTTAGTAAAAAAATTTAAAAAAGCAAAAAAACCAATCCTTGGAATCTGTCGGGGAGCACAGCTTGTCAATGTTGTTCTCGGAGGAACACTCAAGACAGATATCGGTTATTCCCATTACAAATGGGCCTGCCGTACAACAAAAACAGTTTCCAAGACAGCGATGCGCAAACTTTTCGGCACTTCCTTTGAGACCCTGCATTCCCATCATCAGGCGGTCAAAAAGCTGGCAAAGGATCTGAAAGTTACCATGAAAGATGCTGATGGCACCATTGAAGGGTATCAGCACAAATCTCTGCCGATCATCGGTGTCCAGTTCCATCCGGAAGTTATGTATACGAAAAAAGTATCCAGAAAAACCGAAGAATCCGGAAAAAAATACCTGCTGTACTTCTTTGATCTCTGCAGTAAGTCGTAAATATAAAACGGGAGTGTTTGTGAATTACCGATGCATCAGGGCCTGGAATATCTTGACAGATCACTAAAATATTTTCTTAATTTTAAACACAATGATACTGGTAACTGCTACAACAACACTTAATACAATCACTCCCGGATATCCATTTTCCAGCTCAGGCATATTCTGAAAATTCATCCCATACCAGCCTGTAATTAAGGTAAGGGGGAAAAAAATGGTTGATATAATTGTCAGAAACTGCATATTACTGTTTTGTTTCGCATCAACCTTAGCCTGGTAAGCATCTTTCACCTGACCGGCATACTCCAGCAGATGTGACGTTTTATTCATTAACCTCTCTGCCCGATCAGATATTGTACCAAAATACTTCAGGTGTTTTTTTGCGAAATAACGGTTTTCATTTTCCTCCAACGCTTTTCCAACATCCATGATTTCATCATAATAACCGCGTAGTATCAGAAGATCTCGCCGAAGAGACATGATACTGGATTGAAAATCATCGGTATGGCCGTTATGCACCGATTCTTCCAGCTCCATGATCTGCTTTTCAAACTGAACCAAACGTTCCAGATCCCGATTCATAAATTCCGCAATATAATTGAAAAGAAAGATTTCTTTTGATTTATAACAGACACTCTTTCTATGGCGGATCCTGTCAACAATTTTCCTTGAAAAATTGTCATCATCGACCAATACGATCTTATCTCTTGTAATGAAAAACAGAATCTGATATCTGCTGTCCTGAACATGCAATAATTTGGGAATGCAAAAGGAACCCGTTAAGCATCCCTGTTGTGCCTCTACTTTGCAGAAACCGATCTTACTTAACTCCAGATCTCCTTCATAGACGATACCATTTTCCTCCAATACGCTGACTGCATGGATAGAATCCGTTATGATCGGTTCAAATCCAAAGTTATCCTTATTGTTTTCCGTTACCGGCTTCTGCTCATTCTCTGCGATATTTTTATCCAACATATCCTTCCTTCCATTAAAACGAAAAAAGATATCTCAAATTGGAGCAGCAACTGAGATACCTCATTTATCATCTTATACGCACAGTTTTGAGCTTGCTTCAGCCCGGTTCACGATCTCCCCTACTCCGGACAAAATCATTGTAGGCTGATATGCATACTTTGCTGGGGTATTTTCATCTGATATTCCTGATAACACTAACACAGTTGCTATACCGCTTTCTGTTCCAGCAATAATATCGGTATCCATGCGGTCACCAACGATCACTGCCTCTTCTGAATGACAGCCCAAAAGTCTTAGACCTGTTCTCATCATAAGCGGATTTGGTTTTCCGCAAAAATAAGCCTGCTTTCCGGTTGCCATTTCAATAGGAGCAACCAGCGCTTTACAAGCAGGTGATATTCCATTTTCTATCGGTCCCGATACATCCGAGTTGGCACCTATCAATTTTGCACCTTTCATAACAAGGTTCACTGCTCTTGTAAGTGTTTCCAGTGAATAGCTTCTTCCTTCTCCCATAACAACATATTCCGGATTCACATCATTCATCATGATTCCGGCATCATACAAAGCATTTAATAATCCGGCTTCTCCTACCGCATAAACAGAGCATCCCGGAGCCTGAAGTTTTAAAAACTCTGCTGTAGCTAATGCACTTGTATAAAAATGCTCTTCCGAAACATCCAATCCCATTCGCAGCAGCTTCTGTCGAAGTTCTTTCTGCGTTAGCCCACTGTTGTTTGTCAGAAACAAATATAGTTTTTTTTCTTTTTGAAGCCAGGATACAAATTCCTTTGCTCCCGGTAATACTCTGTCTCCGTGGTAGATTACTCCATCCATGTCACAGATAAATCCCTTTTTGGAATTAAAATCAATCACTCCATTTTCACCTTTATTCAGCTGCACACGTTACTTCCTTGACTGAATCACCTTTTCTTAATTCTCATCTATGCACCTGATGATAACAATCTTAAGTAAATGCTGCTACCATATCAAAGAAAAATTTAAGTAAAATGATTGTAAAGTTTTACAATGTCCAACTTCATTGAAAACAAAAAAGCCGAAAAATCTTGATTTTTCAAGATCTTTCGACTTATCAGAGCAGGGGATGAGAGAATCGAACTCCCGCTAAAAGTTTTGGAGACTTCTGTCATACCATTTGACCAATCCCCTGTGTGTTGCTCACCAGTTATTTATACCACATAACGATCTTTGTGTCAACAACAATTTTTCTCACTCATAAGATACTGTACCGCATCCCGCACGGTCTCAAGGCCGATGATCCGGATCCCTTCGGTTTTTGTGATGGCTTTCATGGAGACCTTCGGCATCAGAATGGTCTCAAACCCCAGTTTTTTTGCCTCCTGCACACGCTGCTGTGCCATATTGACAGAACGGATCTCACCGCTTAATCCCACTTCTCCGAAAGCAATGGTTTTCTCGTCGATGACGATATCCTTAAAGCTGGACACCACTGCCAGGATAAGTCCCAGATCGATGGCAGGCTCCGTCATGCGGATCCCGCCTGCAATATTCACATACACATCGCAGGCCGACAGATGCATCCCCGCCCGTTTTTCCAGCACCGCCAGCAAAAGGTTCACCCGATTGAAATCGGTTCCCGCCGTTGTACGCCTTGGCATGGGAAGATTGCTCTGACAAACCAGAGCCTGGATCTCAATGAGGATCGGACGGGTACCCTCCATGGAACAGGCTACCACCGAACCGGAGGCGTTCACCGGTTTCCCGTCCAGCATATATTCTGAAGGATTTGCCACTTCCCGAAGACCGTTCTGGCTCATCTCAAAGACTCCGATCTCATTGGTGGAGCCAAAACGATTTTTTACTCCCCGCAGGATCCGATAAGATGCATAACGGTCTCCTTCAAAATAAAGGACGGTATCCACCATATGCTCCAGAACCCTGGGGCCGGCCACCACACCTTCCTTGGTCACATGCCCCACAATAAACACAGATATATTCATTCCCTTGGCGATCTGCATAAAAACTCCGGTGGATTCTCTTACCTGGGACACACTTCCCGGTGCAGATGCCACATTTTCATTGTACATAGTCTGAATAGAGTCGATTACTGCGATCTCCGGCCGGAGCTGTTCAATGGTCTCCCTGACAGAATCCAGATTGGTCTCACACAGGATCAGAAGATCTTCATTAAATTCTCCGATCCGTTTTGCCCGAAGCTTGATCTGCTGTGCAGATTCCTCTCCGGACACATAAAGCACTTTATGTTTTTTCTCTGTCAGATGATAGCAGACCTGAAGGAGCAGTGTGGATTTTCCGATACCAGGATCTCCTCCTACCAGCATCAGAGATCCCGATACGATGCCGCCTCCCAGAACCCGGTCCAGTTCCCTGATTCCCGATGAGATCCTCTGCTCTTCATCCGTGGAGATATGAGACAACTGCACCGGCTTCACACCCGAAACTGTACTTTTCCGTTTAACAGAGGAGCCGCCTTTTACAGTCGGCTCCTCCACAAAGGTGTTCCATTCATGACATCCCGGACACTGTCCCTGCCATTTGGCTGACTCATATCCGCAGTTCTGACAGAAAAACAGAGTCGTTTTTCCTTTTGCCATAAATTATTTCACGATCCTTACTGCCACTTTTTTCCCCGGCTCCAGTTCTACACTCATAGACAGTTTTCCGCCCAGATTAGTCTGCATGGTTCCGGTACTTTCTCCGTTAATCTCAATCGTATACTCAGTATCTTCTTCCATTTCAACGGTGATCTGTGCATCCGCACTGCCCTCTACTTTAAACTCCATGCCCTCTGCTGTAGCTTTAAAATTGCTGACTGCAGTTCCCGGCACAGATTCATATACGAACATCTCATTTCTTTCCAGTTTTGTGATCTCACAATATGTTTTTACTTTATAAATATCTCCATTGCATTCAAAATCGGAACGTTTGGATTTCTGAGTCAGCTCATAATTACCAAAACTGATGGTTCCGTCTTCTTCTTTTCTGATTAAGTCCTGTACTACTGACATATTCATGTCCTCCCTTTATCCTGATGTTAATACGTTAGGGTCCCCTCAATGTGATACCCGGTATCATGTTAATACTATAATGATGTTTCCCTGCCTTGTCAATGAGCTGTACTGAATCGGATCTTATTTTTCACATAGCCCACTGCCACCTGATCCCCTCTCTGAATGTTTCCATCCAGGATTTCTTCCGCCAGGGCATCCTCCAGTTTTGTCTGAATTGCCCTCTTCAAAGGCCTTGCCCCGTACTTCGGGTCATATCCTGTTTCAGCAATATGATTCTTCACAGAATCCCTTACTGTAAGAGTGATATCCATCTGCTCTTTGCACCGTTTTTCAAAGTCCCGAAGGAGCAGAGTCACGATTTTGCGGATCTCGTCCCTGTTCAGTGAATGAAATACAATCGTCTCGTCGATTCGATTGAGGAATTCCGGTTTAAAGACTCTTCTGACTTCTTCCATCACACCGGATTTCATTCTCTCATAATTATATTTTTCATCATCCACTGCCGTAAATCCAAGCTTTTTCGGCTCCATGATCGATTTGGCCCCTGCATTGGAGGTCATAATGAGAATCGTATTCTTAAAATCGATCTTTCTGCCCTGAGAATCTGTAATGTGCCCATCGTCCAACACCTGCAGAAGAATGTTAAATACATCCGGATGCGCTTTTTCGATCTCATCAAACAGAATCACGGAATAGGGATTACGACGTACCTTCTCACTGAGCTGTCCTCCCTCCTCATATCCTACATATCCCGGCGGAGAACCAACCAGTCTGGAAACGCTGTGTTTTTCCATATATTCCGACATATCGACCCGGATCATGGCCTGTTCACTTCCAAAGACCACATCTGCCAGTACTTTGGAAAGCTCCGTCTTACCCACACCGGTGGGGCCTAAAAACAGGAAGGAACCGATGGGTCTCTTAGGATCCTTCAATCCCACTCTTCCTCTTTTAATGGCCTTTGCCACTGCACAGACTGCCTCATCCTGCCCGATGACCCTGCGTTTTAAGGTCTGCTCCAGTTTCCGAAGACGCTGTGTCTCCTTTTCTGCCAGCTTCTGTACGGGAATCCGGGTCCACATAGAGACGATCCGGGCGATGTCCTCTTCCCCTACCACCGGCCGGCTGTTTTCTTTGCGGTTTCTCTTTTTCTCCGCATCAGCCAGCTTCTTTGCGGCTTCAGACTGCTTCTGATTCCATTCTCTGGCCTGTTCCCAGTCACCGGCGATCACAGCCTCCTCTTTCTTCCTGGAACATTCCTCCATCTCACGGTGAAGGGCTTCCATGTTTTCTGTCATCCCGCCGCCGTCCAGCTGCTTTCTGGCTGACGCTTCATCAATCAGGTCTATGGCTTTATCCGGAAGGTATCTGTCATTGATATAGCGCTGGGAATATTTTACCGCAGCTTCAATTGCCTCATCACTGATCATCACATGATGGTGAGCCTCGTAATTGTGTCTGAGCCCTTTTAAAATCTCTGCAGCCTCTTCTTCCCCGGGTTCCTCTACTACAACTGCCTGAAATCTTCTCTCCAGGGCAGGATCCTTTTCAATGTATTTCCGATATTCTCCGATGGTAGTGGCTCCGATCAGCTGCATTTCCCCTCTGGAAAGTGCCGGCTTCAGAATATTGGAAGCATCCATTGCACCTTCTGCGCCTCCTGCGCCGATGATCGTATGAAGTTCATCGATAAACAGCAGCACATCCGGTCGTTCCGCCACTTCTTCGATCACTTTTTTCATTCGTTCCTCGAACTCGCCCCTATATTTGGATCCAGCCACCATACCGGCCATGTCCAGCGTAAAGATCTGTTTATCCCGAATCGTCCTTGGAACATTCCCCGCTACAATTCTCTGGGCCAGCCCCTCCACGATCGCAGTCTTTCCCACTCCCGGTTCTCCGATCAGACAGGGATTGTTCTTGGAACGACGGCTCAGGATCTGGATCACTCTCTGGATCTCCTGTTCTCTGCCAACCACCGGATCCAGCTTTCCTTTTTCTGCCTGAGCGGTCAGATTCCGGCTGTACTGCTCCAGTATGGATTCCGAAGCGCCTTTTGCGTCTCCCTTCACCGTTTTCATGTAGTCTTTATAGTTTTTTTCTTCCAGTCCCAGACTGTCCAGAACCATCATAAACAGCTTCTGTACCGGGACACCCATGGTATGAAGGAGTCTCGTGGCTACAGAATCCACATCCTTCAGGATGGAAAGCAGCAGATGCTCCGTTCCCACTTTCTTCTGTCCGAAAAACTCCGCTTCCCTCTCTGCCTGCTCCAGAATTGCTTCCGCTCTCGGAGAATACTTCACCGGGTCCGGACTTTTTACCTGTCCCTCCGGAACGATCAGTTCACGGATCAGTTCTGTCAGCTTTTCTTCGCTGACTTTACTTTCCTTAAGCACAGCATAGGCCATGCCTCTTTCTTCTCTTATTAATCCCAGCAGCAAATGCTCGGAACCGATATATTTCTGCCCGCACTGTCCGGCCGCATTTTTCGCAGTCTTCAGCGTGCGGTTCACCTGTTCGGTATACTGCATGTCAGTTACATCCTTCCATTCTTCATGTCATCTAATATCTCGTCCACCATTGCGTGAACCTCCTGCCGGGTCACATTCTTACAGCATCCCCTGGCCAGAACAACCCTCAGAGAATCTTTCATTTCTTCCATAGCCCGGATCTTGTCCGTATCCAACGCAATGATCGCTCCTTTTCTTCTGTCCAGCCGCAGAAAACCCTCCTGCTTCAGTACAGAATAAGCCTTATTTACCGTATGCATATTAATGCCGATATCCTCCGCCATCTGCCGCACAGAAGGCAGGGTATCTCCTTCCTGGATCACCGACGTGGCGATTCCCAGAATAATCTGATTTCGCAGCTGCATATACAGCGCTTCCTCACTTTGGAAATCAATCTCAATTATCATTTGGTATTCACATCCATTTCCGAAATGTCGTTGTTATATAGATTATAGCACAGCCTGTCTCAGATACAAGTGGAAATTTTATGTTTCTTGACATCTTTTTTTCCATTTGATATAGTCAGAATATACGATATGAGATTCGGTCTCCGGGACCGAAGAAAGGGGACGAAAATGAACGATATTGCAACAAAGATTCAGGAAACCGGTGTGATCCCGGTTGTTGTATTAAATGATGTGAAAGATGCCCTTCCGCTGGCAAAGGCTCTTTGCGAAGGAGGCCTTCCCTGTGCAGAAGTGACTTTCCGTACCGCAGCTGCTGAGGAATCCATCCGTCAGATGAAAGAAGCTTATCCGGAAATGCTCCTTGGCGCAGGTACTGTACTGACCACAGAACAGGTAGACCGTGCAGTAAACGCAGGTGCTTCCTTTATCGTAAGCCCGGGCTTTGATCCCGAGATCGTAGATTACTGCATCAGCAAGAACATTCCTGTGATTCCCGGATGCGTGACTCCATCAGAAGTGGCACAGGCTGTAAAGCGCGGACTGACCAGAATTAAATTCTTCCCGGCAGAGCAGGCAGGCGGTCTTCCCATGATCAAAGCAATGTGTGCTGCCTATACTACCGTAAAAGTAATGCCTACCGGCGGTATCAACGCAAAGAACCTGGCAGATTATTTATCCTGTGACAAGATCTATGCTTGCGGTGGAAGCTGGATGGTAAAAGGTGACCTGATCAAAGCCGGTGAATTTGAAAAGATCAAAGAGATGACCGCAGAAGCAGTTGCACTGGTAAAATCCATTCGCGAAGGCTAATCTAAGATCCCGCTGCAAGCAACGGGGTGTCAAAATTGAATAAAACAGGACAGTCTCCATAGAAACTGTCCTGTTTTTCTTGTATCATAGGAAAGTGCTTTACATTTTATGTACCTGACGGCACACATTTCATTTTACAGATCAATCATGTCCACATTTACATCCGGTTCTTCCACTGTGGATTGTACCAGTGTTTCCGGAACCTGTCCCGGAGCCGGTACCGGCTGTCCTTCCGGCTGGTTTGTCTTTTCTGCTTTTTTTGCTGCCTTTTCCATTCTCTTCTGCTCTCTTCTGGAAAGATTCTGCGGCTGAGGCTGAGGTACTTCAGGGACTGTAGGAACGGTGCCAGCAACCGGCATACCTGCAGGGTTTTCCGGGATTCCGGCCTGTGCTGCATCCTGGGGAGCTGCGTAAGCCTGACCCGCCATCGGCTGAGACTGCAGTCTCTGCGGAGCATTTCCAAATACGGCCTGCGTGTTGCTGGAATCGTCAGACATCTGCTGCATGCTGCCCGGGATTACCGGATTCTGATTCCTTCCGTTCACCGGTGCGTAATAATAATCCGTTCTCATATTCTGTTCTTTTCTTGCAAATTCATTATTCATATCCGCCTGATTTCTTGCCTCTTTCAGGTCATCCTTCAGGTCCTTATTGCGAAGGCTCTGATTGATGATAAGGAATAACAGGATCACTGCAAATGCAACCAGACCATACAGTACCTTCAGCAAAACATCCATACGCTCTGTGAGCTGGGAATTCTCGCTGGTCAGTTTGGTCAGCTTTTCTTCGTTTGCTTTTCTTTCCGCTTCCTGGCGGGCTGCTTCCTCACTCTCAGCTGCCTTTCTCTGTTCCTCTTCCAGTCTTGCCTGTTCTGCGGCTGCTGCATCTTCTGTCTCGGATTCCGTTTCAGCTACAGCTCCGTCAGAAGTAACATTCAGCACATAGCTTACCTGAGCCCCATTGGGTGCCTCAACGGTAATGTAGACGGTACCATTTCCGGATTCGTCCAGCGTGGTACCGCTGATATCCAGAATCGTTGCATAAGCATCTGAAGTAACCGGGCTCAGATATAACTCCGTTGTTCCCGCCGGAACAGTCACGTTATACTCCAATGTGGAATAGTAAAACTCCGGTGAACAGGAGGATGCATTTTCCAGACCAAGACTGTACAGGGAATTATCCCCGGAAGCACCTTCCGCAGACGCAGTTACACAGAACATCCACAGTGCTGCCATAAGGAGCAAAACCATTCTTTTCCATGTTTTTTTCATCATCGTACCTCTCTTTTTCTTTTAATTTATCGTTTATGCTTCATCAATAGCTTTTCCGATATCATGACGGTAATACTTGCCCTCAAAATCTACCCAGTGGATTGCTTCATAGGCATTGGCTCTCGCTGCCTTCAGATCTGCTCCGGTGGCAGTCACTCCCAGAACACGGCCTCCGTTGGTCACGATGCCTTTGTCTGTTTTTTTCGTACCTGCATGGAATACATAGTATCCTTCTTTTCCCTTAAACTGATCCAGACCGCTGATCACAAATCCTTTTTCATACCTGACAGGATATCCTTCAGAAGCCAGTACCACGCAGACAGCCGCATTATCTTCAAATTCCAGATCGATCTGATCCAGCGTTCCGTCGATGCAGGCTTCAAACACCTCCACAAGATCTGTCTTCATACGCGGAAGCACCACCTGTGTCTCCGGATCTCCGAATCTGGCATTATATTCCAGCACTTTGGGACCGTCTTCCGTCAGCATCAGTCCAAAGAAAATGATGCCCTTAAAAGTCCTTCCTTCTGCTGCCATGGCATCTACCGTTGCCTGGTAAATGTATTTCTCACAGAATTCATCTACTTCCTTCGTGTAGAAAGGACTGGGAGAAAAGGTTCCCATTCCTCCGGTATTCAGTCCGGTATCTCCATCCCCTGCACGCTTATGATCCTGTGCGGAGGTCATGGTCCTGATGGTCTTGCCATCTACAAAAGACAGTACAGATACTTCCCGTCCGGTCATGAACTCTTCGATCACCATGCGATTTCCGGAAGCTCCGAACTGCTTATCCAGCATGATCGTCTTCACTCCGTCTTTGGCCTCTTCCAGCGTATTGCAGATCAGTACTCCTTTTCCAAGAGCAAGACCATCCGCTTTCAGCACAATGGGAAATTTTGCCGTCTCCAGATATTCCAGTGCTGCCTCCGGATCATCAAAATTCTCATAAGCTGCAGTAGGAATTCCGTATTTTTTCATCAGATCCTTGGAAAATGCCTTGGATCCTTCCAGGATCGCTGCATTCTTTCTGGGCCCGAACACCCGCAGACCGGCTTCCTCAAAAGCATCTACAACACCGCCTACCAGGGGATCATCCATACCGATCACAGTCAGATCGATCTCTTTTTCTTTTGCGAACGCAACCAGCTTGTCAAACTCCATGGCACCGATGTTCACGCACTCTGCATATTCCTCGATTCCCGCATTGCCGGGAGCACAGTAGATCTTATCCACTTTTTCGCTCTGAGCCACTTTCCATGCAATGGCATGCTCTCTTCCGCCGCTGCCTACAATCAGAACTTTCATCTCATTCCTCCACAAAAATCACTTTACCGTTTTCTACTTTTATCTTATCATTGGCAATCAGGTTAATCGCTTCCGGCATAATCTTCCATTCCGCCTCTTCCATGACTCTCTGCTGAAGTGCCTTCGGAGTATCCCCCTGATGCACTTCCACCGCTTTCTGGAGAATGATCGGACCGGTATCGGTTCCCTCATCTACAAAATGAACCGTTGCACCTGTCACTTTTACTCCCCGGTCCAGTACCCCTTCGTGAACCTTCAGACCATAATAGCCGGTTCCGCAAAAAGATGGTATCAAAGCCGGGTGAATATTGATGATCCTGTTCGGATAAGCCTCTACCATCTCCTTCGGGATCACCACCAGGCATCCTGCCAGCACGATGAGATCCGGTTCATAGGACTGAATCGTGCGAAGCAATTCTTCATTAAACTGCTGTCTTGTGTCATAATCTCTGGGAGATACGCAGATGCCCGGGATTCCCGCTTTCGCTGCCCGTTCCAGCGCATAAGCATTTCTGTTATTGCTGATCACCACAGAGATCTGGGCATTCGTAATTCTTCCGTCTGCCAGGCTGTCTATGATCGCCTGCAGATTCGTTCCCCCTCCGGAAACCAGGACCGCCATTCTCAGCATAATTCTACTCCCTTTTCACCTGCTGTGATCTGACCGATCACATAAGAAGTCTCACCTGCTGCATCCAGAGCTGCCTTTGTCTTTTCCACATCAGCCGCATCCACTGCCAGTACCATACCGATTCCCATATTGAAGGTATTGTACATCATCTTCTCTTCAATATTTCCTTTTCCTGCCATCATTTTGAAAATAGCAGGCACCTCGTAGCTGTCTTTTCTGATCACAGCTTTTGCTCCTTCCGGAAGCATACGCGGAACATTTTCATAAAATCCGCCGCCTGTAATATGGCTGCAGCCTTTGATGCGCACGCCAGCTTCTTTGACACTGCGAAGAGCCTTTACATAGATCCTGGTGGGAGCCAGAAGGGCCTCTCCAAGGGTCTTTCCCAGTTCCTCATGATATGTATCCAGTGTCTCTCTATCCATGGTAAATACTTTACGGACCAGTGAAAATCCATTGCTGTGTACACCTGAAGAAGCAATACCGATCAGCACATCCCCTTCTTTAATGGACTCTCCTGTGATCAGATCCTTTTTATCCACAACGCCCACTGCGAAGCCGGCAATATCATAGTCATCCTCCGGCATCAGGCCCGGATGCTCTGCTGTCTCACCGCCGATCAGCGCACAGTCAGACTGAACACAGCCCTCTGCCACACCGCTTACGATGGCAGCAATTTTTTCCGGATAATTTTTTCCGCATGCAATATAGTCAAGGAAAAACAGCGGTTCTCCTCCTGCACAGGCAATATCATTGACGCACATTGCAACTGCATCAATACCGATGGTATCATGCTTGTCCATAATAAATGCCAGTTTCACCTTTGTTCCGCAGCCATCGGTTCCTGAAAGAAGTACCGGTTCTTCCATTTCTTTGATCTTTGCCAGTGAAAATGCACCGGAAAATCCTCCCAGACCTCCCAGGACTTCCTCCCTCATGGTTTTTTTCACATGCTCTTTCATCAGTTCCACGGATCTGTATCCGGCTTCGATATCCACACCTGCATTCTTATAATCCATTTTTCTCCTCCTGAGCAGACTCTGCTTCCCTTATTTCTTCATATATTCTTTGTATCCGACTTCTGCCAGTCTGGCAGCCTTTTCCTCCACCTGCTCCTTCATTTCCCGAGAGTAGGCTTTCAGTCTTTCCAGAAGCTCCGGATCAGACGTAGCCAGGATCTTGGCAGCCAGAATTCCTGCATTTGCCCCTCCATTGATCGCAACCGTAGCCACCGGGATTCCGGACGGCATCTGCACGATGGAATACAGGGAATCTCTTCCTCCCAGAGAAGTGGTATGCATGGGAATTCCGATTACCGGCATCGGAAAGATCGCCGCACACATACCCGGAAGATGTGCCGCCATTCCTGCACCCGCAATGATTACTTTCCAGCCCTTGGACTCTGCTGATTTTGCATACTCAAAAAATACATCCGGTTCCCGATGTGCGGAAATGATCGTCATCTCATATTCCACCCCAAGCTTTTCCAGAACATCCGCAGCTTTTGCCATCACCGGCATATCAGAATCGCTGCCCATTACAATCCCAACTTTTGTCATCTTCGGCTCTCCTTTGTTCTTTGTCTATTCTTTTCTTAAAATATTATTCTACTAATTCTTTTTCAGGTTGTCAACCGATTGGTGTCATTCTTCCTGAAACGGCCGGTTCAGTTCTTCCGTCCCAGGCAGTACAAATCTGCCATCCTCTATGATCGGGATCCTTTTTCCGTCTCCGGTCAGCACCTCGATCAGTCCCAGTTCACGATAGGGAATGGTAATATCTGTGTGACATCCAAGATAGGCCTTTGACACATCCTCTTTTCGAAGGATCGACACTTCATTATCCCTGGCAATGATCTCTTTTCCATCCGGATTAAACACTGCCGTATCTTCCGCCCAGCTGTAGCAGGTATCTCCCACTGCAAAGTGCGGGCCCATTTTTTCCGCAATCAGGATCGGAAGCTTGTCTGCGATCCCATATTTTTCCGCCATCACATAGGCAGTTGTATTGGTTCCGATGGCAAATTCTCCCATGGGAAGAGTATCGTGATGATACAGCACATTTTCCTTAATATATGCCAGATTATCCTCTTCTTTTTCAAAATTGCGGCAGGTGTATTCCGCAACCATTCCGTCTTGAAATACCATGGTCAGATCTTTGTATTTCAACTCATTCAGATACACTTCTCCAACATGCAGAACGCCGTTGGTTCCATGAAGCCTGGGAGATGTGAACACCTCACCCACCGGAATATTCACATCTGCCACACAGTTTTCAAACAGTGTCTCCTTTGCCGGATCCCGAAGTTCCATAAGAGATACTGTCAGATCGGTACGGTTTCCATCTCTTCCCAGAATATGAACCGCCGTTCCCTGATCCAGGGTATCGATGATCTTCTGTTGAATTCCGGCATACAGCTGATAATCCAGAGTATTGATCCTTACGGTCTCCCGGAAGATCTCCGGAAACTGTTTTCCGATCTCCGGCACCGGGAAAGCGATGATGGTAAAGCTGCGTTCTTCCCCTTTGATATACCGGTTCGTGATCTGAGCTGTCTCATTGGACAGCTGAACTGCCAGTTTCTGCTGCTTATCAGAAAGCCGGTAGGCTTCCTCCTTGTTAACGGGAACAAACGGGATCTCTCCGAAGATCTCCATACAGGCCGGTCCCGCATGCACATAAGCCAGCTCCTTATATTCTTCGTAAGCCGTCCGGATCACTCCCAGCTTTCTCTCCAGAAATGCCTTATCCAGATAAATGGCTTCATCTCCCTTATGATCATAATCAAACTGCTTGTTGGGAATGGCACCGTAATATCCGATCCTCATATGCTGCCGTTTGTTCACACTGTGGGTCGCACATCGGTAGATGACCGGCTCCAGTCCCATCTGCCGGAACTTCTCCACAGCCTTTCTTATGATCCGCTCAAATCCCAGAACATAGCGGATATTCACGGTCTTCTTTTTGGAGAGATCCTTATTTCCCAGAACAAAGCCCATCCGGTACCCTTCCGTATAGACGGATGCGATCCTGTCGATCACGTCTTCGTCCTGTTCATTGAGAAATCCGGCCGTCTCAACAACACTGTCAGAAATATACTCTCCAAACCGATACAGATACCGGGGATCATTAAGATCCTCCTCCATGATCTTTTTCACGGCAAAATCAAGAGACGGATCCACCGCCTGACGGATCCGGTATGCGACAAACCGGTCACTGTAATCACTGACATACCAGTAAATGATCTGCTGAATCTGCCGGTAGGATGGAAGTTCCTCCTCAAAGCAGTTATAGACCTCTATAAACAGCTCAAAGAGGATCAGCATATCCTCCAGCCGCTGTTCAAAAGCATGGACGATCGTTCCACGAAGCTCTGCATACAAAAAGGACAGGATTCGTCCATGTACTTCTCCCAGTTCATGAACCGCATAAGACGGGTTGCCGTAACTGGACTCGTAATGCCCCGGCAAAATATCTTCATACAGACGTTCATTACACTCCTGCCATTGCTTCAGTGTCCAGACTTTCGTCTCCTCTTTTCGGATCTTTTCTGCCAGTTCCCGCACCATTTCCAGAAAAGAAGCTGTTTTTCTGAAATACGTGCCAAAAGGCTCCAAAACCTCTCCTTCCTGTGTGATCTCAGTGATCCGCTGTACAGCCAGCATCCATCTTTCCTGCATCCATTCATCCATCTTCTGCATTCTGCCACTCCTTTCCGTCAGGCCCCGATCAGAAAAAGTCCAAGCCAGATCGTAAACACGATTCCGCACATAACAGAACCAATTTTCGGATATTTATATTTAATGTTTTTTTCTGAAAAACTGATAATTCCCAGAATAAACCCGACAAACGCAAAGATCATTCCCGACAATCCAAAAGCGCCTGCATAGATTCCCGCATCTCCTCTCATGTAATAGGAGGTATAGATCATGGCAACCAGCAGCACGAGAGAAACGGTTCCCATAATTGTCGAGATCACTCCATTTACAGGGTTCTTTTTTTCTGCAAATGAATACATCATTTTCTTAGCCATAGCATTTCCTCCTGACGGCGTTGCACAGGGCATAAATCAGGTATCCCAGAATGCCGCCTGCAGTGTTTAGTAAAATATCATCCACATCAAAGCTTCCAACTCTGGAGATCAGCTGTGCACACTCCACAAGAAAGCTGAATTCAAACGTATACAATGCGATTCTCAAAATCGATGCGTTTCTCCTGTTCAGGACAGGAAGAATTGCCCCAAAAGGAAGGAAGCAGATGATGTTCCCTGCAATATTGGTAAACACAGCAAGGCTTCCCAGCTCCTTCCGATAATTCCAAAATCTTTTTATTTCTTTAAACAGTTCCAGATTATATGCATATTCCCGATCACCTGATACTCTCCCGAAATTTTCTGCAAAAAACAGAAAATAGATCAGCAGGATGAGGTAGAAGATGAACAGGAACAGACTAATGACCCGAATTCTTTTTTTCGTTTCTTTTCTCAAGAGAATCCCCAACTTAAAGCAAAATATTTTTTCTCGATCTTAAGAGACCTGCACCGCTGATAATGCAGACAACACCGACCGCTATCCCAACGGTAAGTGCCACCACGCCTGCCGCAATATTTCCGGCTCCGGCAATACTCAACGTACGGTAAACCTTTTCATTCATAAAAGCACCTCCTGAATCAGGTATTATGCACCATATTGCTCGTAATATGCATCAATTGCCTTTTTCACAGTATCATCAATCAATACTTTTCCGTTGCATTCTTTATTATACAGATATTCTACCACTTCGGCCATGGTTACGATAGCACCCGTCTCAAATCCATACAGATCTTTAATCTCATCCAGTGCACATTTTTCTCCGCCTTTTCCCACTTCCATACGGTTCAGAGATACCATAAGACCTTTGATCTCCACATCTGCCGCTCCACGTACCTTTGGAACTGTTTCTTCCATGGATTTTCCGGAAGTTGTTACATCCTCGATCATGATCACACGGTCACCATCTTTTAATTTACTTCCCAGAAAGCTCCCTTTATCAGCACCATGGTCTTTCTCTTCCTTGCGGTCTGAGCAATAGCGCACTTCTTTTCCGTATAATTCGCTGAATGCCATTGCAGTTACCACTGCAAGGGGAATTCCTTTGTAAGCCGGTCCGAAAAGAACATCAAAATCCATACCATATTTATCATGAATGGCTTTTGCATAATACTCCCCCAGTTTTTTCAGCTGAGAACCGGTTACATATGCACCTGCATTCATAAAGAATGGAGATTTTCTTCCGCTTTTTAAGGTAAATTCTCCAAACTTCAGTACGTCACTCTCTACCATAAATTCAATAAACTGTTCTTTGTACTGTTCCATCTTCCAATCCTCCCATTTATCTGTTCTGAAGGGCCTGAGCAATGTCAGCCGCCATATCTTCTACCGCTGCACGGCTGGCCTGCGCAAAATTCTCCGGACCGAACTTTGCATATTTTTCCTGTTTGTAGGCTGCAATGATTCCTCTGGAAGAATTAACGATGGCTCCCAGTCCGTCCTCATTAAAGAAGTGCACCAGATCTGCACCCTTTCCTCCCTGAGCTCCGTATCCCGGCACAAGAATAAAGGATTTCGGCATGACCTTACGAAGTACTTTTCCCATCTCAGGATAGGTTGCTCCTACTACAGCTCCGATATAGCTGTATTTTTCACCCATACACTCTTCGCCCCACTGAGCCACTTTTTCTCCAACCAGCTCATACAGAGGTTTTCCGTCTATCAGCTGATCCTGGAATTCTCCGCTGGACGGATTGGAAGTCTTCACCAGAATAAACAGACCTTTTTTCTCTTCCTTACATACTTCCAGGAACGGCTTGATTCCATCGGATCCCAGATAAGGATTTACGGTAGCAAAGTCTTCATCAAAACCATAGTAGCTCTTACTTCCCACCTGTACTTTTCCCAGATGCCCCACTGCATAAGCTGCTGAAGTAGAGCCGATATCGCCCCTCTTCACATCTCCGATCACCACCAGATCCTTT
This sequence comes from Marvinbryantia sp., assembly GCA_016297895.1. Taxonomy (GTDB): domain Bacteria; phylum Bacillota; class Clostridia; order Lachnospirales; family Lachnospiraceae; genus Marvinbryantia. The sequence continues at coordinate 69,431 of JAEDFS010000001.1, read as the reverse complement.
GACTTGCAGTAATCTACTGTCTTTTTAAATGCCTTCAGACCTTCCAGACCAAACTGTTCATACATGGCGATCTGCGGCTTTACTGCCGGAATCAGATCCCAGGTCGCATCTACGATTGCCTTATTATACTGCCAGATTGCTTCCCCGGCTCCTTCCAGAGTCTCTCCGTATTCCGCAAAGGCTTTTTCTTTGATATGCTCGGGAATATAATTCAGCATCGGATCAAGTCCCACCACGATCGGTGCATGTGTTTTCTGTATTTTTTCAATCAATTTCTGGATCATTGGTTTTCCTCCTGATATCAGTCGCTTTTCTGCAGATATTTTATCATGCCTTCCTGATTTTGTATAGAGAAAAAAGGTCATAAAAATGGAACCGGAAATTCCGGTTCCACTTTCTGTTCCTTATGATTCTGTCTCGGTTTCTGTCTCGGTTTCCGTTTCTGTTTCCGTTTCTGTTTCCGTTTCTGTTTCTGTCTCGGTTTCTGTCACAGTTTCTTCTTCAGCAGCTTCCTCCGTCTCTGACTCAGCTTCTGTTTCTTTTTCTGTAACAACGGTTGCATTTTCACGCAGGAAGTCCATTGCTTTCTCCTGCATCAGGCTGTTCTTAATGTAGTTTTCTCCATACTCAGCAATCAGTTCTTCTGTTGTTTCATATCCCTGGATCTCTGTATAGCGCAGAAGACCGTCTTCGTATTCCTCATCCGTTACTTCCAGCCCTTCCGCTTCTGCTACTGCAGTCAGTACCAGAGACTGTGCGAGGCCTTCCTGAGCCGTCTGTTCTACCATGGCATCAAAATCTTCCTCTGTCATGCCATAATATGTCAGCATATCGTCCAGACTGATACCGGACATTTCTGAGACCTGCTCATAATAATCACGTACTCTCCAAATATTGTAATTCAGAGCTTCTTCCGGATAACCATCCACAGTTGCATTTTCCACTACCTGCTGTAAGATCTCATACTCAGCATTGTAGTCCATCTGTGCAGCTGCTGATTCTTCCAGTTCTTTACGGATGCTTTCTTTATATTCTTCTGCTGTCTTTCCGTCTGCCACCTCTGCTGCCACTTCATCGGTCAGCTCCGGTACTCTCTGAACGGAGTTTACGGTAACAGTGAACACAACCTCTTTTCCTGCCAGATCTTCATTAAAATATTCCTCGGGGAATGTCAGGTTCAGATCTACTGTTTCTCCGATTGCAGTTCCGATCAGTCCTGTCTCAAATCCATCAATAAATGTGCCGGATCCAATCTCCAGATCATAACCGGTAGCTGTGCCGCCGTCAAATGCTTTTCCATCCAGTTTTCCTTCATAGTCGATATTTGCAATATCGCCTTCCTCTACGGTTCCTTCTTCCAGTGTCGCAATGGTTTCATCTGCGATTCTCTCATCTACTTCTTCCTCTGTTACTTCGATTGCATCTATGGTAACCGTGATTCCCTTGTAATCTCCCAGGGTCACATAATCGGAAGCCACATAAGCAGGAAGATCTGCAAATTCTATTTCTGTTTCAGTTTCTGTTTCGGTCTCAGACTCTGACTCAGTTTCTTCTTCCGTGGTCTCTTCTTCTGTGGTTGCTTCCTCAGTCGTTGCCTCCTCGGTGGTCTCTTCTTCCGTGGTTGCTTCTTCCGTCGTTGTCTCCTCGGTGGTCTCTTCTTCCGTGGTTGCTTCTTCCGTCGTTGCCTCCTCGGTGGTCTCTTCTTCCGTGGTTGCTTCTTCCGTCGTTGCTTCCTCGGTCGTTGCTTCTTCCGTGGTTGCTTCCTCAGTCGTTGCTTCTTCCGTCGCTGCTTCTTCCGTCGTTGCCTCCTCGGTCGTTGCTTCTTCTGTCGTTGCTTCCTCGGTCGTTGCTTCTTCCGTGGTTGCTTCCTCAGTCGTTGCTTCTTCCGTGGTTGCTTCTTCCGTCGTTGCCTCCTCGGTCGTTGCTTCTTCCGTCGTTGCCTCCTCAGTCGTTGCTTCTTCCGTCGTTGCTTCCTCGGTCGCTGCTTCTTCCGTGGTTGCTTCCTCGGTGGTTGCTTCCTCGGTCGTTTCCTCAGTCGTTGCTGCTTCCGTGGTCACTGCTTCGGTTTCCTTGGTTTCTTTGCTTCCGCATCCTGTCGCCGCCAGAGCAACACATGCAAGCAAAGCTACAACTGTCTTTCTTTTCATTTTTCTGTCCTCTCTTCTTTATTTTGTTATTCCGCTCATTCTCCCTCAGAGTGTTTCTCACTCCTTATGTAAACAGCATAACCGAACATATGCTGTAAACATATCACATGATGTTGGGGCAAACGCCTTCAACGATCATACTTGCAGATCATCCCGGATTTCCCAGGTCCGGAACCGGCAATGGCCTGTCCGGATCCAGAACTTCATTGGCATCAAACAGATCCGCCGTTTTCGGATTCTCTATGATCGCATCCTGATAGATCCGGTATCCATCCAGATTTCTTCTTCCCTGATGAAGATATTCAGAAGTCACACTTGTCTGGTACGGTGTGGAATCCACGTTGCAGAAAATATCAAATCCCATACTCTTTAAATAAGTATATTTTGCATTGTCCGAAGTATATCCCTCTCCTCCGGCAATATCCTGTCCGTGGGCAAAAATGATGGTATCTGTCTCTCCCACAATCGGCTCAACGTATTGCTTCCATCTCTCTGTATCGCGGACCAGTTCTTCATAAGAAGCATCTCCAACCTCTTTGTGACCCCAGGTATGGCTTGCAAATTCCCATCCGTCTGCTTTCATGGCATCTGCCACTTTTTTGGCTTCTTCGCATTCCTTTTCAAAATCATAGTCCGGATGCGCATCCAGCCATTTCTGCTGCAGGTCATCTGTGTAATACACTTCCGAGTTGGTATTGTGTTCCGGAGAATAGGTTCCGTCTGTGCGGTAACCAAGCACCCCGTTATAGCCGGTCAGTGCGATGATGCCCTTTGCTCCCCGATAACTTGCGTCCGGATGTTCTTCGATAAAAGCATCCATTCTCGGAACCACATCATACGCTCCGTAAACGGTAGTTCCGTCAGCCTCCACATACTCACAGACAGGCTTTCCCTCTTCGTCCAGCACCAGCCTGGATGCCACCCCTCTGTCATCATAGGTATGATAATAGCTCAGATCATCCAGTGACATGACATAAGCCTTTTTATCCGGAGGAAGCAGGATCTGATTCGCTTCGATCGTCACCGTACCGTCACTGTTCTGCTTCTTGTTGATCAGATCATGGATGCTGACCAGTACATATCCCCTGTCATACATGGACTGGGTGATTCGGTCAAACTCCGTCACCGTGGTCATCCACTGCTGCCATCCGGCATAACCGTCTTTATCCGGGTCAAAGGCTCTTGCAGGATCCACTACAAGAGAATGATAGAAAATATGTGTCACATCCTCCGGCCCGATGGGGACACACGCCGCTTTTTTCTGCTCATATCCGGCCACTCTGTTCTGAAGCTCCGTGTTGGAAGAATAGGTTCCGATTCCCTTCAGTAATGCGATTGCGCCGTCATAATCATACATGGCAGCCAGAAGATCCGCCTGAGCAATTTCCGCATCATGATTTTCCGTAGGCGGCTCTGTCTGCCGCTCCGTCTCCGTCACTGCTTCTGTCGTCTGAGGTTCCGTCTGTCTTTCCATTCCCAGAAGATCCTTCACCTTACCCACCAGTTCTCCTTTTGTAAAAAAGTCGGGGATATCTTCTGTGACAAATGTTGTTACCGATTCTGCCATACCGGAAAGATCCAGTTTTCCCCGATTCGATAATATGAAAACAGCAACAGCTGCCAGCAGCAAAAGCATCACTATCAGCAGTATGATTCCTCTGATCCTCTGTCTTCGTCTTCGTTTTTTCCTTCTCTCTGCGCGCAGATCACGCTCTTTTTCGTACTCCCCCATATGTTCCTCCGTTCCTCTTTTCTCTTATCCTGTACCTGTCTCCTTTTCAGGCGGCTATACCTTAGTTTACTTTATCATATCTGCCCGTAAAATACAACTGTATCACAGTTTTTTCACAGTTCTGGAATTGACAGGAAACAGTAACTAAAATCCCCATATGTCCAAATGTCTTATACAGTTCCTATTGCACTTTAAAAAAAAGAATGCTAAAATGGGGAAAGTGAATAGCGAAGGAGGAAAAATATGTCATTAGCAAACGTTCTCATTATTATTCTTCTCGTCCTTGTGGTGGCACTTGTTGCTCTGTATTTCTTCGGACGGAAAGCTCAGAAAAAACAAATGGAACAGCAGGAACAGATGGAAGCTATGAAGCAGACCGTGTCCATGCTGGTAATCGATAAGAAAATGATGAAAATCAAAGATTCCGGTCTTCCTCAGATGGTGATCGATCAGACTCCAAAACTCATGAGAAGATCCAAGCTTCCCATCGTAAAAGCAAAGGTTGGCCCGAAGATCATGACACTGGTGGCAGATGCAAAGATCTTCGATCTGATTCCTGTCAAGAAGGAAGTAAAAGCAACCGTCAGCGGTATTTATATCACCGGTGTAAAAGGTGTAAGAGGCCCGCTGGAACAGCCTGCTCCGAAGAAAAAAGGATTTTTTGCAAGATTCAAAAAAGATAAAAAAGACAAATCCGCAAAGTAAAGCGATGCCGCAGGATCATCCGATTTGATGATCCTGCGGCACTTTGATTTCTGCAGCGATTCTGTCCTTTCACGGAACTGTTATATGATTCCTCTGATTTCATCAATGCTTTCATATCCGTTCTTTTCCAGGTAATTTTCCATTCCTTCAATGATGTCCATGCTGATATCCGGCTTCATGAAAGTGGCTGTTCCCACCTGGATCACCGTCGCTCCCGCCATGATAAACTCAATGGCATCCTGCCAGGTCGTGATCCCGCCAAGACCCATTACGGGAATATTCACATTTTTGCAGACCTGATGTACCATGCGAAGGGCAATAGGCTTGATGGCAGGACCTGAAAGTCCCGCATAGACATTGTTGAAAATGGGCTTCTTCCGGTCAATATCAATTGCCATACCCAGGAAGGTATTGGTCAGGGACACACCGTCGGCTCCCTCTTCTTCACACATTTTTGCCAGAGAAACGATATCCTCCGCATTGGGAGAGAGCTTCACCACCATTTTATGTCTGGTCACAGAACGGATCTTTCTGACAATTTCACGGGCTACCTCTGTCTTGGTTCCGAAATTCATTCCTCCGCTTTTTACGTTTGGGCAGGAAATGTTCAGCTCCAGCAGATCCAGGTCCACCTCATTAAGTTTTTCCGCTCCGGCGATATAATCCTCTATGGAATGACCGCCCAGGTTCACGATATTCACCAGATTCTTACTGTTGACCCAGTCCAGATCCTTTTCGATGAAGGCATCCACCCCCGGATTTTCCAGACCCACACTGTTCATGATCCCGCTGGCAGTCTCCCAGATACGGATTCCGTCATTTCCGCCGTGAGGATGGGAAAGAAGACCTTTGGAACAAAGACCTCCCAGCCTTTCAATATCAAAATATTCATTCAGTTCCCGTCCAAACCCGCAGGTACCGGAAGCCAGTACCACCGGATTCTTAAATTCCACTCCTGCAAACGTGGTTTTTAATCTGTTACTCAATGCCAAACACCTCGCTTCCTAAAAATACCGGTCCGTCCTTGCAGACTTTTTTATTTCCTTCTTTTGTTTTGCAGCTGCAGACCAGACAGGCGCCGATGCCGCAGGCCATTCTGTTTTCCATAGACACATAAAGCGGGGCACTGCAGCCGGTCTTCACACATTTTTCATAGAGTACCTTCATCATAATACCGGGACCGCAGGTGACAATGGCATCATATTCTGTGGGATCGATATCGTCTGTCACAAATCCCCCCACATTGACAGTCACATGATCTGCCACTTTCTGATATTCCTCCACCAGGATCGGTTCTCCGGAAAATCCCAGATAGATGTCCACTCTGCAGTCCGGATTCTGAGCTTTGTAGGTCCTGGCAGCAAGATACAGGGGTGCGATTCCCACTCCTCCTCCTACCAGCGCAATCTTTTTCTTATCCGGCAGTTCCGGAAATCCGTTGCCGTGAGGACCATCCAGTGTAATCTCATCTCCTGCTTTTAAACGGGTAAACAGTTCCGTTCCCTTTCCCACCACTTTATATAAGAAGCTTACCGTCTCCTCATTCGCATCAAACACACTGATGGGTCGGCTCAAAACCGGATACTCCTCCCAGCATCTCAGCATATAAAACTGTCCCATCGCCGCCGTGTTTTTTTCAGACACTGTCATCAGGTAAAAATCCTGATCTACTTTCCGATTCTCCAAAATTTTTCCCATTCCCGCTTTTCCTCCTGTTATCTAATCCTGATAGACCACTCTGCCGTCACAGATGGTATATTTCACTTTTCCCGTAAGTTCTTTTCCGATAAAAGGCGAATTGTTGGACTTTGAATGAAAATGATCCCCTACCGTCCAGGTTTCCTTCTCATCAAAAATCACCATATCTGCCCGTCCGCCTTCCCTGAGGGTCCCCGCATCCAGATGATAAAGCCCTGCCGGATTAACGGTCATCTTTTCCAGCAGAGTCATCAGATCCAGATGGCCCGGCTTCACCAGACTGGTAATGCCAAGGGCTAATGAGGTCTCCAGTCCGATCATCCCGCTGGGTGCCTCTTTGATGTCTTTTTCTTTTTCCTCTCTGCTGTGGGGTGCATGATCGGTAGATATGATATCCAGGGTGCCGTCTTTGAGGCCTTCTATGAGAGCCTGTCTGTCTCTTTCCGTACGGATGGGAGGATTCACCCTTGCAAGGCTTCCTTTTTCCAGCACGATCTCTTCTGTCAGTGAAAAATGCTGGGGTGTCACTTCCCCGTGGACTTTTGCCCCCCGATGCCAGTAATCCCGGATGATATCCACGGTTTCCGCCGCACTGATATGCTGAATCACTACATCTGCCCGGGTCTTTAATGCCAGCTCACAGTCTCTTCGTACCATGGTATACTCGGATGCCGAAGACGCCCCTCCGTATCCCAGAATCTCCGATACCTTTCCTTTATTCACGCCCGGCCGTTCGATCATCGCCGGATCTTCCTCATGGAGACTGATGGGGACATTCAGCTGCGCTGCCAGCATCATGGCTTTTTCCACCAGCTCCCCATCTTTCAGAGGAATCCCGTCATCGGTAAATCCCACCGCTCCGCATTCCATCAGTTTCTGAAAATCCGTCAGTTCTTTTCCCTCAAAATTTCTGGAAACCGCTGCAGCTGTCAGCACATGGATCCCTGTCTTTGCTGCCTTCTCCATAATATAGGAAACTGTTTTTTCATTATCTGCCACCGGCTTTGTATTAGCCATACAAACCACTGTGGTAAATCCCCCCGCTGCCGCAGCACGGGCACCGGTAAAGATGTCTTCCTTATAAGTAAATCCGGGATCCCGGAAATGAACATGGGTATCAATAAGCCCCGGTGCCACGGTCATTCCCGCCGCATCGATCACCTGATCTCCTTTTTTTAAAGGCCGGTCACTGCTTCCTCCAAGCATGGTGATTCTGCCGTTTTCTACTTCAATGTCCCCTGTCCGATCAAAGCCGCTGGCCGGATCCAGGATCTTTGCATTTTTAATGATCAGCATACTGTCTCTCCTGTCTCAATTCCTGGTTCTTTTCTCTGACAGTATAACATGACCACCCGGAAAAAACCAGCCGGAAATCTGCACAGGAACGGTATCATTTGTTCAAATTAATCCATCCAATTCTTTTCATCGCAGTTTTTAAAAGAAATCCTTGCCTTTTTCCTGTATCTTTCGTATAATATATAAAAATGTTTTTATAGGAAAGACAGCTGTCTTCCTTGTAAAGTCAGCAATTGAAGGAGGAGAAAAAATGAAACTGAGAAAAGCATTATCCGCAGTAGCTGCTGTTGCAATGAGCGTATCCATGATGAGCTCCGCAGCAATGGCTGAAGACGTAATTAAAATTGGTGTATTTGAGCCGCAGACAGGTGAAAACGGCGGCGGCGGACTTCAGGAATTACAGGGTGCCCGCTACGCAAATGAATTAAGACCGACCGTTACCATTGACGGAACAGAATATACGGTAGAACTGGATGAAGTTGATAACAAATCCGATAAGACAGAAGCAGTTACCGCTGCACAGAAACTGGTGGCAGACGGTGTCGTTGCTGTTATGGGTTCCTACGGTTCCGGTGTATCCATCGCAGCAGGCCCTATCTTTGCAGATGCCAAAATTCCTGCAATCGGATGCTCCTGTACGAATCCGCAGGTTACTTCCGGATGTGATTACTACTTCCGTGTATGTTTCCTGGATCCCTTCCAGGGAAGCGTAATGGCTCAGTACGCATTTGACGAAGGTTATACCAAAGTTGCTACCATCGAACAGCTTGGCGATGACTACTCCACAGGTCTTGCAGCATTCTTTAAGAAACAGTTTGCATCTCTGGGCGGCACCATCGTATCCGAGCAGCAGTTCCAGACCAACCAGTCTGATTTCAAGGCTGTCCTGACAGAGATCAAGGCATCCGGCGCAGAAGCGATCTTCGCTCCTACTTCTATCACAACAGCTCCCCTGGTAATCAAACAGGCACGTGAGCTTGGTATTGAAGCACCGTTTATGGCAGGTGATACCTGGTATAACTCCACCATCATCGACAATGCCGGTGCTGCTGAGTGCGAAGGCATGGTATGCTCCACCTTCTTTGATGAAGCAGATGAATCCAACGCAATTGCAGTTGATTTCGTAAAAGGCTACAAAGAATGGATGAACGCTGACAGCAAGCGTATCGAAAACAACGGCGGAAACGATGCAATCGTAGGAAATACCGCTCTTTGCTTTGATACATACAACGTCATTCTGGATGCCATCGAGGCAGCTCAGTCCACAGACGGAGAAGCTATAAAAGCAGCTCTTCAGACCATCGAGATGGACGGCGTAACCGGTAAGATCACATTCAATGAGATCGGTGATGCCAACAAGGATACCGCTTACATCGATATCGTAAAAGACGGTAAATTCGAGTTCCTGAAGACCGTTACCGTTCAGTAAGAACTACAAATAAAGAACTAATATTAATCAAGAGGGCGAAGCCTTGATTCTTCGCCCTCATTTTTCAGTTTTACACAGGAGGCTTATCAATGAGTGGCACAACTCTCATCCAACATTTACTGACCGGTATTTCACTGGGCGGCGCCTATGCGCTGATTGCGATCGGATACACCATGGTCTACGGTATCCTGCGCCTGATCAATTTTGCCCACGGTGACATCTTTATGATGGCCGGCTATTTTATGATTTTTGCCATGGCATCTTTTCCATGGTTTATTGCAATTCCCATTGTACTGATCGGTACCGTCGCACTGGGTGTCATGATTGAAAAGGCAGCTTACAAACCTCTTCGTTCCTCACCCAGAATGTCCATTATGATCTCTGCCATCGGCGTCAGCTACCTGCTGCAGAATCTTGCGACTTACCTGTTTACCGCACTGCCCAAATCTTATCCGGAGATTCCTTTCCTGAAGAAGATCTTCCAGTTCGGTGACATTTCCGCATCTCTGGTCACACTGATCACACCGGTCCTTACGGTAATCCTGGTCATCCTTCTGATCCAGCTCATCAACCATACAAAGATCGGTATGGCAATGAGAGCCGTATCCAAGGACACAGAGACAGCAAGACTGATGGGTATCAAAGTGGACTCTACCATCTCCATGACTTTTGTGATCGGCAGCCTTCTGGCGGCAGTGGGCTCCATCCTTTACTTCACGGACCGTATGACGGTCTACCCCTTCTCCGGCTCCCTTCCGGGACTGAAATGTTTCGTAGCCGCAGTACTTGGTGGTATCGGATCCATTCCAGGCGCTGTCATCGGAGGTTTCATCATCGGTATCTGCGAAACCATGCTGGTTGCCATGGGTTACTCCACTTATTCCGATGCGTTTACGTTCCTGCTGCTGATCATCATTCTTCTGGTTCGTCCCACCGGTATCTTTGGTGAAGCGACCACAGATAAAGTATAGGAGGCGGATATCATGAACAAGAAAAGAACAAGAGATATTATATTAAGTGCATTGCTGGCAGCCGCAGTGGGCGGCATCCTGGCATGGCTTCAGGCAGACAGCTCCAGCCATTCCTACGCCATCTCCATCATTGAGCGTTCCGCTATCTACGCCGTGGTAGCTGTGGCTATGAATATGCTGACCGGATTTACCGGACTGTTTTCCTTAGGCCAGGCAGGGTTTATGGCTCTGGGTGCTTATACCACCGCCATTTTAACCATTCCTGTGGAAGTTCGTCAGAATGTATATTATGTAAATGGAATTGCGCCCTGGCTGGAAAATCTCCATCTGCCTATGATTCCCGCTCTGATTCTGGGCGGTCTTGTAGCCGCTGCTTTTGCAGCTCTGATCGGTATTCCGGTACTGCGTCTGAAAAGTGACTACCTTGCTATTGCAACTCTGGGATTTGCGGAGATCATCCGTGCGTTCCTGGCTTCCCCGGCAATGGATACCATCACAAACGGTTCCTTCGGTCTGAACAATATTCCGGCTTTCAAAAACATCTTTGAACCTGTGATCCTTTCCGCCGTATGTATCCTTCTGATGGTGCTGATGATCAATTCTTCCTATGGCCGTGCTTTCAAAGCCATTCGCGAAGATGACATCGCTGCAGAATCCATGGGAATCAATCTGTTTCGTCACAAACAGCTGGCATTTGTCGTTTCCTCTTTCTTTACAGGAATCGCAGGCGGTCTGCTTGGGATTTATATGCGTTCCATTGATACCAAGACTTTCCAGGTGACTCTGACCTACAATATCCTTCTGATCGTTGTCCTGGGAGGTATCGGAAGTGTCACCGGTTCCATCATCGGTTCTTTCCTCATCAATGGCGGCCAGGAATGGCTTCGTTTCTTCGATGAACCACTGGCGATCGGCGGTGTAGAGATCCCGCTGTTCCGTACTGGTTTCCGTATGGTCATCTATTCTGTGCTTCTGATGGTTGTGGTATTGTTCTGGAGACGCGGTATCATGGGAAATAAAGAGTTTACCTGGGAAGGACTGTTCGGATTATTTAAACGAAAGAGGAAAAAAGAAACCACAGGAGGTGAGGCATAATGGCTGAAAACGTACTTCATATGGAACATGTAACCATGCAGTTTGGTGGTGTGGTAGCCGTCAATGGCCTCTCTCTTGATGTCAACAAAGGAGAGATCGTGGCTCTGATCGGCCCCAATGGTGCCGGAAAAACCACTGCCTTTAACTGCGTGACCGGTATTTACGAACCCACTTACGGAGAGGTTTCCTTCAATGGCCAGACCATACTTCGCAACTCTCCGAAAGGAAAAATGAAAAAGCTCTATGCCGGGGATGTGCCGGCGGCTGACGTAAAGCCTCTGATCAAAACTCCCGACCAGATCACAAAAATGGGAATTGCCAGAACCTTCCAGAATATCCGTCTTTTCGGCAATCTGACTGTATTTGACAATGTACTGATTGCAAAGCATATGCGAGCGAAACAGAATTTTCTGACTGCTGCCCTTCGTCTGAATTACAAAGAAGAACAGCGGATGCGCAAAGAAACCATGGAGCTTCTGGAAATGCAGAATCTTGCCCACTTAAAGGATGAGATCGCATCCTCTCTTCCCTATGGACTTCAGCGTCATCTGGAAATTGCCCGGGCACTGGCTACCGAACCTTCTCTCCTTCTGCTGGATGAACCGGCAGCCGGTATGAACCCGCAGGAGACACTGGAACTGACCGAGTTTATTGCTCAGATCCGAAAAGATTATGACCTCTCTATTTTCATGATCGAACATCATATGGATCTGGTCATGGAAATATCCGACCGTATCTATGTACTGGATTTTGGCCGACTGATCGCACAGGGCACACCGGAAGAAGTTCAGAACAATGAACGGGTAATCGAAGCTTATCTGGGGGTGACACACGATGCTGAAGATTAATGATTTAAAAGTAAACTATGGCGGAATCGAGGCTGTCAAGGGTATCTCCTTTGAGGTTCCGGAAAAATCAATCGTAACACTGATCGGTGCTAACGGCGCCGGAAAAAGCACCACACTTAGGACTATTTCCGGACTGAAGAAACCATCCTCCGGATCTATCCGTTTTCTGGGAGATGACATTACCGGAGCAGATACTCATTCCATTATCTCCAGGGGAATTACGCTGGTACCGGAAGGACGCCATGTCTTTCCTGATATGACCGTTCTGGAAAATATCAAGATCGGCGCCTATTTAAGAAAAGATAATCTGGATGACGATATCAACTGGGTCTATGATCTGTTTCCCCGGTTAAAAGAGAGAAGCTGGCAGATGGCCGGTACACTTTCCGGTGGAGAACAGCAGATGCTGGCTGTGGCAAGAGCTCTGATGAGCCGTCCCAAACTGATGATGATGGATGAGCCCTCTCTTGGTCTGGCACCCATTATCGTACAGGGCATCTTCGACATTATCAAAGAGATCAACAAACAGGGGGTAACGATCCTTCTGATCGAGCAGAATGCCAATATGGCTCTTCACTGTGCTGACCTTGCCTATGTCATGGAAACCGGGCAGATCACAAAACAGGGCAGCGGAAACGAGCTGCTGGCGGATGAGTCCATCAAGGCGGCTTATCTTGGTAAGAAAAAATAAATGCATCGGAAAATGACTTTATCCTGACAGGTTCTAACACACATGGGGGTCCGGACTTCCACCGAAAGCTAACACGCTTTCTTGTGGAAGTTCGAACCCCCATGTGTTGTCATGGTATCTTACTGCATCCCCGTCAGGTCGTTTACAATCTCTCCTGCCATGATCAGTCCGGCCACGGAGGGGCAGAAAGCTGTGCTCCCGGGTGTGCTGCGGCGGGTACTTTCCGACTTCAGCCGCTCCTGCCGGAGCCTTTCCTCATCTGTATCCGCTGCATGTTTCCGCGGCTCTTCTCTGGAATAGACGACTTTCAGATCTTTTACGCCGCGTTTTTTCAGTTCCCGGCGCATGACCTTGGCCAGCGGGCATACAGAGGTCTGATAAATGTCTGCCACTTCAAAGGCTGAGGGATGAATTTTATTGCCTGCCCCCATAGCGGAGATCACCGGCACTCCCGCTTCTTTGGCCGCCAGGATGAGATCGATCTTTCCCGTGACTGTATCGATGGCATCCACCACATAGGAATATTGCCGGAAATCAAATTCCGACCGGGTCTGGGGCAGATAAAAGCAGTTGTGTACCCGAATCTCAGCCTCCGGGTTGATGGACAAGATCCTGTTCCGTGCAGCTTCCGTCTTCGCCATACCTACCGTATCCCAGGTGGCAATGATCTGACGGTTCAGGTTGCTTTCACATACTGTATCGTTATCGATCAGATCAAAAGAACCCACCCCGCTTCTGGCCAGGGCTTCCGCCACATATCCTCCCACTCCGCCCAGACCGAAGATTGCCACTCTGGCGGCGCAGATCTTTTCTACTGCTTCTTTTCCATATAAAAGCTCCGTACGGGAAAACTGTTCTTCTCTCATAATTAATTCAGATGAAACTCCTGATTATCCATAGACTTTACATTTAAATTGATCGTACAGTCTGCCAGATGCTCATAGTTCACATCCAGTGCATACTGCACCTTCACATCAATATTTTTTTCACTGCTCTTTACATCAACACTGGTGGCAGCAATACCTATCAGAAGATTTCCAAAGGGTGTGCCGTAATAAGTCATATTCTTCTTGTCTTTCTCAAAGATCATATGTACATTGGTGAGGCCCCGTTTGGTCACCTCCATCCCATGCTCATCCACCTTAATCAGATTCTGGATCGTTCCTTCCATCCCTTCCATGACTTCCTCATAACGAATGTAATGCTTGCTTCCCTTTCTGAGATAGCTGCCGTGGGTCACGACCTCCAGCTCTTCCTCCTGATCCGGAGCCAGCATCTGCAGCCCCTTAATACTTACCAATACTTCTTCTGTCATCCTAATAATCCTCTATATTGATCTTCTTAGCCTTTTCAATCTCACAGGGCAAGATGGAATTGGCAAAGTCCCGAAAACTTTCCGCCGCATCGCTGACGTAAAAACGATGAGGATTTTTGTTTTCCTCCAGACTCGTCTCATTCATCAGATGTTCCTCATGCAGAAGTTCCCGAAGCCGGCACGCTGTCTCGTAAGCCGGATTCACCAGAGTCACCTGCTCTCCCATGATCTTTCCGATGGTGGACCGAAGCAAAGGATAATGGGTACATCCCAAAATCAGCGTGTCAATGTTCTGTTCCTTCAGCTCAGCCAGATATCGGGTGGCCACTTCCACCGTCACCGGATCCTTCAGCCAGTTTTCTTCCACCAGCGGAACAAAAAGCGGACAAGCCTTTCCCACCACATGGATATGCGGATTGATCTGACGGATAAAATCAGTATACAGACCACTGGAGATCGTTCCCTTGGTCCCGATCACCCCAACCCGGTTATTCTTCGTCGTTGCACAGGCCACCTTTGCCCCCGGTTTTACCACTCCGATGATCGGTATGGTGATCTCCCTGCTCAGTTCCTCCAATGCCAGCGCACTGGCTGTATTACAGGCGATCACGATTGCTTTCACATCCTGTGACCGGAGAAACCGTACGATCTGTCTGGAATACCGAAGAATGGTCTCCTTGGATTTGCTTCCGTAGGGAACTCTGGCGGTATCACCAAAATAGACAATCCGTTCTTTCGGGATATTACGCATCACTTCCCGGACAACCGTCAATCCCCCCACACCGGAATCAAAAATACCGATCGGTTTATCTTTTTCATCTATGCACATTTCTTTGCTCCTCTATTCTCTACCCCCACAGTATATCGAACCCACCGAAAAAAGTAAACTGTGATTCTGCCATGAATCATGACTCTTCCCGGAAAATAATTGGTTCTTTTTCCACAAAAGCAAAGTACAGTCCCTTCTCTTCCTCCCAGACAGCCTTGCCTCCGGTAGATTCCGTCACTGCCTCCAGCAGTTCCTGTACTTTTGCCCGGGGCACCAGTACCGTTGTCTTTACCACATCCGTATATTGGGAATCCACGATTGAAATCCCTCTCTGCCCCAGCAGATACTGCAGTTTTCCGATGCCATTATAATCGGTCTCAATGGTCAGTCTGCTTCCCAGCTGTTTTTCTATGATCAGACTCTGAGCCAGCCCTTCCTGTACTGCTTTGGAGTAGGCACGCACCAGTCCTCCCGTTCCCAGAAGGGTTCCTCCGAAATACCGTGTCACGACCACAGCCGTATCATGAAGCTCCTCGCCCAGAAGAACATCCAGCATAGGCTTTCCCGCTGTCCCCTGTGGCTCCCCGTCATCGCTGCATCGCTGCAGCTCCTGGCGCTGTCCGATCACATAAGCCCAGCAGTTATGGGTGGCATTCCAGTATTTTTTCTTCAGTTCCGCTATAAAGGCCAGGGCCTCCTCTTCTGAATGGACCGGCTTTACCGTGGCAATAAACCTGGATTTTTTCTCCACGATCTCGCCCTCTCCACCCTCATATACAATCTTCAGATCCATAAACCTACCCCCCCCGGATGCTTTTTTCTGTTCTTCCATCTTACCACAACCTGCCTGTCTTTATCAAGCCGCCCTCTTTTCTTTCCATACATATTTTGGTATACTATGGGTATGTTACCATTAAGTAAGTTGCGGAAACATCCGGATAAAGGAAATTCGACATTCCATCTTATACAGAAAGCAGGGAATACATTACATGAAATACGGCAGACGGGATATCAAAAAACTGCAGAAAAATATGACCGCCGAAAAAATAGAACAGAAAGCAGGCATGACACTGATGCGTCTCGTGCTCATCGGCCTGATGTCACTGATCGTTGCTCTGGCCTGCGGAGGATACGGACTGGTACACGGTCTCATTGACAGCGCTCCGGATATTTCCGGCTTAAGCACGGATCCGGTGGAAGCTGCCACCTATATTCTGGATACAGAGGGCAACCAGATCCAGAAGCTGACAGCCCCCACTTCCAACCGTACCCCTGTTTCTCTGGATCAGGTGCCGGTCTATCTTCAGCATGCCATCGTGGCAATTGAAGATGAACGTTTTTATGAGCATAACGGCATCGATGTCCGGGGGATCATCCGAGCCTTTGTCGTAGGCATTACAGGCGGAAGCTTTTCCGAGGGGGCCAGCACCATCACCCAGCAGCTCTTAAAAAACAGTGTCTTCCCCGACTGGGTCTCGGAATCCTCCATCATCCAGAGTTTTAAACGAAAATTCCAGGAGCAGTATCTGGCCATGGAACTGGAAAAAAATCTGGAAAAAAACATGACAAAGATGGAGGCCAAAAACAGCATCCTGGAAGACTATTTAAATACCATTAACCTGGGTGCCGGAACCTATGGGGTACAGGCGGCTGCTCACAGATATTTCAACAAAGATGCATCAGAACTCACCTTATCGGAATGCGCCGTGATTGCAGGAATCACTCAGAACCCCACCGGTTATAATCCCATCGTTTATCCGGAAGCCAATGCAAGACGCCGGGATACGGTTCTTTCCAACATGCTGGAACAGGGCTTTATATCCCAGGCGGAATATGAGGAAGCCAGGGCAGATGATGTCTATGCCCGGATTCAGGAAGCCGATACCCAGACCGGTTCCGCATCGGTTTATTCCTATTATACAGATGCGCTCATTGATCAGGTTCTGAAAGACCTTGTTACGGAAAAAGGATATACCAGCGCTCAGGCAGAACACGCCCTTTATTCCGGCGGACTCAGAATCTTCAGCGTGCAGGATGCTGCGATCCAGCAGGTCTGTGATGAGGAATTTGCCAATAGTGCAAATTTCCCCGTTGATACGCTTATTGGCCTTGACTATGCTCTCAGTATCCAGAAAAGCAGCGGGGAGACTGTAAATTACGGCAGCTCCGATGTACAGAACTATTACGAAGCACAGGACCCTTCCTTTAACATGATGTTCTACGATGAGGAGACAGCACGCTCCTATGCCGCAGGTTTTAAAGAGGCTATGACAACAGATGGAGATACCATTCTGGGTGAACGGATCTCCCTGGTACCTCAGCCTCAGGCCTCTGCTGTGATCATCGAGCAGTCCACCGGCTATGTAAAAGCCATTGTTGGAGGACGGGGAACCAAAGAAGCCAGCCTTACGTTAAACCGTGCTTCCTCCACCAGACGGCAGCCCGGGTCCACCTTTAAACCTCTGGCAGTCTATGCCCCTGCCCTTGAGATGGGCGGCAAAACCCTGGCATCCGTCTATGACAATGCCCCCTATCAGTACAGCTCCGGCACGGAACTGAAAAACTGGGACAGCGATTACGGATACAGCGGTCTGGAGACCATCCACAGTGCTCTGATCAAATCCATTAACGTGGTAGCAGTCAAAGTTCTTACTGAGATCTCTCCACAGGTGGGACTGCAGTATCTGGAGCGGATGGGGATCTCTACCCTATATAATAACGAAACAGACTCTGAGGGAAATCTGCTGTCCGATGCCTACCAGCCCCTGGCTCTTGGCGGAATTACAGACGGCGTCGTCAATCTGGAGCTGACTGCCGCTTACGCCTGCCTCGCAAACGGCGGCCGCTACATCAGACCAACCTTCTACTCAAGGGTAGAGGACAGCCAGGGCAATGTGATTCTGGAGCATACCGGTGCTTCCACGGAAGTCTTCAAAGAAACCACCGCCTATCTCATAACCAAGGCCATGGAGGATGTCATCAAAGATCCCCTTGGCACAGCCTATGGAACGATCAGCCTGGGGGAAATGCCCGCAGCAGGAAAAACAGGAACCACCGACCAGTCCAAAGATATCTGGTTCGAAGGGTATACCCCCTACTACACCTGCGGAATCTGGGGAGGTTACGACAATAACGATCCTTTGCCTGATTATGATAAAAGCTTCAGCAGATACGCCAGGACACTCTGGAATTCCATTATGTCACGGATCCATGCAGGCCTTCCAGTCACCTCTTTTGGACAGCCTGAAGGAATCGTATCTGCTGTGATCTGCCGAAAATCCGGAAAACTGGCCGTCCCGGGTGTCTGCAATGCCGATCCCAGAGGGGATCAGACATATACGGAATATTTCACGTCCGGGACAGAACCCACATCTGTATGTGATGTCCATGTGGCTGTTCCGATCTGCACCCTCACCGGTCTTCGTGCTACTTCTACCTGTACTGCCACGACCAGGATCTGTATCCAGCGACCTGCAGGCTCTGAGGGAGTGACGGACGATTCCAATTATCCGGTTCCCACCCAGGTCTGCCCCGGACACGGAAACGTGATTACTATCGAAGGAGCCCCTTCAGATGGGCAGAATACCGGAAACAATCATTCCGGGAACACCGATACCGGTCAGAACGGAAATGCGTCCCAGAATACAGGACAGATCGCTGCTCCGCCGGAAAACACCAATTCAGGAGGAAATAGTTCTCAGAATACCAACAATGGTTATGTAGATGACGGAACGATCATTATCTACTGATACTCTATAACAGAAAAAGTCCCGTACCGGTTCTTTCCCGGTACGGGACTTTTTCTGCTATATTTCCTTACAGTACCAGCTTGGCAGCTCCGTAGATTCCCGCATCATTTCCCAGCTCTGCCAGGGCAAATGCCGTATCCTTGCATGCCATAAACGCATATTTCCGGTAATTCTTTTTGATAAAGTCCAGAAGGATCTCTCCTGCTTTGGACACTCCGCCTCCGATTACGAAGACCTCCGGATCCACTACACCTGCCACATTGGCAAGAGCGGCTCCCAGATATTTTCCGAATTCCTCTGCCACTTCAATCGCCAGCTCGTCTCCTGCTTTCACTGCATCAAATACGGTCTTGGCAGATACTTCCCCGCTGCGAAGAACGGAAGGTTTGTCATCTGCTGCCAGTCTTCTGTTTGCCAGGAAGGTAATTCCTGTTGCGGAAGCCACCTGCTCCAGGCATCCTGTATTTCCGCAGTTACAGGGTGTGGTCAGGGAATCTGTCACATGGATATGGCCGATCTCTCCGCCTGCACCATTGGTACCGGTCACGATCTGTCCATTGTTGATGATTCCGCCCCCGACTCCGGTTCCAAGGGTCACCATGACCACGTTGTGGCATCCGGCACCGCCGCCTTTCCACATTTCGCCAAGGGCTGCCACATTGGCATCATTTCCGGCTTTTACTTCCAGACCAGTCAGTCTTTCCATCTGATCTACCAGATGCACATATCCCCAGTGAAGATTCACTGCTCCCGGAATTTCTCCATCCTCATTTACCGGTCCCGGAACTCCAAGTCCGATGCCTGCGATCTCGTCTCTGTCCAGGCTTCTCTCACGGATCTTATCTCCGATGGTATCAGCTACATCCGGAAGAATTGCCGAGCCGTTATTCTCTGTACGGGTAGGGATCTCCCATTTTTCCAGAAGCTCTCCCTTTACATCAAATAATCCGCACTTTACGGTAGTACCCCCGATATCGATTCCAAAACAATACTTTTTCATGCCCCTTCTCTCTCCTTTAATCCTGTGATCCTCTTCGTTTTGCCAGGCTCTGCTGTACACGGTTATACAGCTCCTGAGCGGCATTATATCCCATCTTTTTCTGTCTGTGGTTGACTGCCGCCGATTCTACGATGACAGCCAGATTTCGACCGGGACGGATGGGGAGGGAATGGCAGACTACCCGGTTACCCAGGAACTCTGTATACTCTTCTTCCAGACCCAGACGATCATACTCCTTGTCACGATCCCACTCTTCCAGCTTGATGACCATATCAATGGTCTGCGTATTCTTTACACTCTCCACACCAAAAAGTGTCTTTACATCAATGATCCCGATTCCTCTCAGCTCAATAAAATGCCGGGTAATATCCGGTGCGCTTCCTACCAGGCTGGCATCACTGACTTTACGTATCTCCACCACGTCATCTGACACCAGACGATGTCCTCGCTTGATCAGTTCCAGTGCAGCTTCACTCTTACCGATGCCGCTCTCACCCATGATCAGCACGCCTTCTCCGTATACATCCACCAGAACTCCATGAATAGAAATACAGGGAGCCAGCTCCACATTCAGCCAGCGGATGATCTCTGCCATAAATGCAGATGTGGCTTTATCTGTACTGAATACCGGCACTCCATACTCATTTGCCATATTCAGCAGCTCCATATCCGGAACAGTCCTGGTCGTATAGATAATGCAGGGAATCTTACTGGATACGAACTGCTCGTAGATCGGCAGCTTCACTTCCATGGGAAGTCCCATAAGATACGTATATTCCACATACCCGACAATCTGTACACGTTCCGAAGCAAAATGCTCAAAATATCCGGTGAGCTGCAATGCAGGACGGTTAATATCCGGTACGGTGATCCTGATCGAACTCATGTCCACATTGGGCGTCAGGTTTTTCAGGTTCATTTTTTCCACTACTTTACTCAGTGCAACACTGCTTGCCATAACGGTTCTCCTTTACTTTTTCACTACCCAGTATTATAACATAATTTTGTCAGATTGCATAGCGTTCAATCAGATTTCCGTCTTTATTTGTGAAAAAATGCGTAGACCTTCTGTGCCGCAGCCATATTCATAGACTCTGTACCTGACAGTTCCTCCAAAGATGCATCCCGGATGCCTTCCAGAGATTTAAATCGGCGCATCAACGCTTTTCGCCTGGTTTCTCCGATTCCTTCGATCTCATCCAGAATAGAATGCACCTGCTGTTTGCTTCTTAACGACCTGTGATACTCTATGGCAAAGCGGTGAGCCTCATCCTGGATCCTGGTGATGAGACGGAATCCTTCCGAATCCCGGTCAATCGGAATTTCTTCATTTTTAAAATACAGCCCCCGGGTCCGGTGATTGTCATCCTTTACCATTCCGCATACGGGTATATTGATCTTAAGCTCTTCCAGTACACGAAGGGCCACATTCACCTGTCCCTTTCCGCCGTCCATCATGATCAGATCCGGGAAACGACTGAAGCTCCCAAACTCTCCCTTTTCCCCGGCCTGCTCAGCCAGGCCGTGACTGAAACGTCTGGACAGCACTTCCTCCATGCTGGCATAATCATCCGGTCCTGCCACAGACCGGATTTTAAATTTACGGTAATCACTTCGCTTTGGCTTTCCCTTTTCATACACGACCATGGAACCTACGGATTCAAATCCACTGATGTTGGAAATATCAAAGGCTTCCACACGATTGATATTTTCCAGCTCCAGCCATCCGGCAATTTCTTTCATGGCTCCTATGGTACGTCCTTCTTCTCTCTTGATCTTCTCTTTATCCTGACTGAGCACCATGGCCGCATTCTTTGCTGCCAGTTCCACCAGTTTTTCCTTGGTCCCCCTCTGGGGGATCCGGATATGAACTTTTCCTCCTCTGCGGCTGCCGAGCCATTCCTCGATGACCTCCCGGTCCTCGATCTCTTCCTGCAACATGATCTCCCTGGGAATAAAGGGCGTTCCGGAGTAAAACTGTTTTAGAAAACTGTTAAGGATCACACTTCGGGTATCGTGAGGAGCCACACGCAGATAAAAATGGTCTCTCCCGATCAGACGGCCGCTCCGCACAAAAAACACCTGCACAACGGCATCCCGGTCATCGGTCTCCACGGCGATGATATCCTTATCCTCCCCATCGCTGGCAGTGATCTTCTGCTTCTGGGCCGTCTGCCTGACACTGTTTATCAGCTCCCGATACTCAATGGCAGCCTCAAAATCCAGTTGATCGGAGGCCTCCTGCATCTGCTGTTCCAGCATCTTCAGCACCGGTTTGTAATTGCCGTTTAAAAACTCCAGGGCCTGTGCCACCTGCCCTGCGTATTCCTCCTGGGTCACATAACCCTGACAGGGGCCCTTGCACTGCTTGATATGATAATTCAGACAGGGGCGCTCTTTTCCCGTGTCTTTGGGAAGATTGCGGCTGCAGGTCCGGAGCTTATAGAGCTTCACGATCAGATCGATAGTATCTTTTACCGCTCCCGCACTGGTATAGGGTCCGAAATATCTGGATTTGTCTTTTTTCATTGTCCTGGAAAACAGTACTCTCGGGTAAGCCTCTCCCATAGTCACCTTTATAAAGGGATAGGTCTTATCATCCTTTAACATGGTGTTGTATTTGGGCCGATGTTCCTTGATCAGATTGCATTCCAGTACCAGGGCTTCCAGTTCGGAATCAGTCACAATATATTCAAACCGGCTGATCCTGGTCACCATCTGTTCAATTTTTACGCCCTTGTTCCTGCTGGCCTGAAAATACTGTCTCACCCGGTTCTTCAGACTGACCGCTTTCCCCACATAAATAATGGCATCCCTGTTATCATGCATAATATAAACTCCCGGTTTTGCCGGGAGTTTTTTTAATTCTTCCTGAATATCAAACATGGTGTTCTCCTATCTGACAGATCACCGGTTTTACTTTTCGCACCAGAGTTTTTCCGGATACAGACCCTGCTGCTTCATGCGGCGGATTGCTTCCACCACCACCGGTTTATCCTGCTTATAAGTCACTCCATACCATCTGTCGTCAGTCTTTAATACTTCTACGGTTGCCTTTCCTTTCTGCACCAGTTCATCTACGGCAAAGGGCAGAAAATACTCGCATTTCAGAGGATTTTTCTCCAGCTGATCCTGTAAAAACACCGGGAAACCTTTTTTCAGCTCCTCCATCATGCTCCGCTGGAAGCCCCACATATTCATGGATACCAGGCTGCCTCCCGGAATCTCTGTCCAGGTAACTCCCTCGTCCTCAGTGTAAGCTGCACCCCCGTCTCTGCGCTCGATCCTGGTTCTCTCATGGATCTCCTTCAGAAGACCGTTCTCATCCACACTGCAGATTCCTCTGGCTACATGACCGTTCTCCGTCAGGGTATTCTCCAGGATATATCCCACCATGGCATAACGGTATTTCTCATCATCCGTATGGCCGGTCAGATACTGATACATCATCTGATAGGCTTTGCTTCCATAGTAATCGTCTGCATTGATCACCACAAAGGGGCCGTCTATCAGGTCGATGGCTGACAGCACCGCCTGACCGGTGCCGAAGGGTTTGACTCTTCCTTCCGGAACACGGAATCCGTCCGGCAGATCGGAAAGCTTCTGAAATGCGTAAGCCACTTCGATCTGTTTCTCCATCCGGTCTCCGATGCTTGCCCTGAAATCTGCTTCATTTTCCTCTTTGATGACAAATACCACTTTTTCAAATCCGGCCCGGACTGCGTCATAAATGGAAAAATCCATGATAATATGTCCCTGCTCATCTACCGGATCGATCTGCTTTAAACCGCCGTACCTGCTTCCCATTCCGGCAGCCATAATCACTAATGTCGGTCCTTTCATTTTTTAAATCCCCTTCTTGTTATTTATTGGTACAGATCCCGTTCTTGTCAAATTTATAGGTCTTTCCTTTGATCTTTTTCTTCGTATTTATGTAAGGCGTTCCCTTGCTGTTCAGGTAATACCACTTTCCATCATATTTCAGCCAGTAGTTTTTCAGAAGTCTGCCGTCCACTTTGCTGAAATAATACTTTTTCCCTTTAATGGTCACCCATTTGGTCTTCATCACGCCATTTTTGTCGAAATAATACTGCTTCTTGGAAATGGTCTGAAGTCCGGTAAGCGCTGCCCCTGTCTTTGTGCTGAAATAATATTTCTTTCCCTTATACTTCTGCCAGCCCAGCTTCAGCTTGCCTTTGCTGTCTGCGTAGTACTGTTTTCCGTTCAGCTTGACGAATCCGGTCTTGCGGGCACCATTGTTATCCAACAGATACAGGCTGGAACCGATCTTTGTCACACCGACCTGCATTACCCCATACTGGTCAAAATAGTAATATTTGCTTCCCATCTTCTGCCAGCCGGTGATCACATAATCTGCTGCCATTTCCGGAGTGGTCGTATCTGCCGGCGTATCTGCCGGTGTTTCTGCCGGTGTTTCTGCAGCCGCACTCTTTTTCTTAAGATTAAAGTATTTTGCGATTCCGGCTGCATCCCCGACGCCCAGTTTTTTCAAAGCCGCCTCTGAATTCAGATACTTTTTGCAGTCGTCCGGGTTGTTGATATAACAGTGCTCAATGATAATACTGGGAACCTTGTACTTCATGCCGAACAGAATGATCCCAAGTTCATCATCCAGCCAGTATCCGTTATTTTTCAAACCGGCAGCTGCGTTCAGCTGCTGAAGGATTACTGTCCCCAGCGCTCTTGCCGTCTTGGCATATTTGTTGCTGTTGGGATACCCGGAAAGAGAAGGCACGATGGCAAATGCACCGGTGGCTGTCTTTTGCTTATCTGCTCCCGTGGAATTGATATGCACGCTGACCAGGGCATCTGCTTTATATTTTTTTGCAATCTGGATCCGTTCTTCCCTGTTCATGGTCTTGGAATTATCAGTCCTGGTCATGTATACCTTCACGCCGCTGTAGGTCTCCAGCTCAGCTTTCAGATACTTGGATATTTTCAGATTCAGCAGTTCCTCACGAAAGGTGCCAAAGCTCCATTTGCGATAAGCCCCCGCCTCGGTTCCCCCATGCCCCGGGTCGATCACCACCACCACATCTTTTGCTTCCGCATGGCTGATGGAAACCGCAAACAGCATGACCAGAAACATGCAGATGGCTGCCGCCCACTTTTTCATTTTATTCTTCATTTCTCTTTCCCTTCTCTCTCCCATTCAAATCGAACGCCCGCAGGGCTTTCCATCCCATAGGCGCAAACCAACCTCCTATACGATGGGAAAAAGAGGCTGCAATACAACAGCCTCCCTCATAAGTGTCACTATCTTCTCTTTAAGAAATCCGGGATCTGAATATCCCTTTCCTGAACTTTACTTTCCGGTGTTCTCAGCTTGCCTGAAGAAGGCTGTGTATTGTTGATTCCTGCCAGAGGAGTCGGCATACGGAAAGAAGGCGCACTGTTTGCCTGATTTCCTGTCGGATAAGTAAACTCCGGTACGATCCGTTTTGCTGCTGAGCTCTTTTTGGTCTCAGTCTCTTCCGGCTGCGCCTTATCTGACAATCCGGTAGCGATGACAGTAATGCTTGCCTCATCCGCATAGGTATCATCGTACATCGCACCAAAGATAATATTGGCATTCTCACCCGCCATCTCCTGCACATAGCTTGCAGCATCATTGGCATCCATCAGAGAAATATCTCCGGAAATATTGATGATCACATGGGAAGCTCCACTGATGGTTGTCTCAAGAAGCGGGCTGGCAACTGCCTGTTTTACAGCTTCCAGAGCCTTATCATCACCCTTGGCCTGTCCAATACCGATATGGGCGATTCCCTTATCCGTCATAACGGTCTGCACATCTGCAAAATCCAGATTGATCAGTGCCGGCAGATTGATCAGGTCTGTGATTCCCTGAACTGCCTGCTGAAGAACTTCATCGGCTTTCTTCAGTGCCTCCGGCATCGTTGTTCTTCTGTCCACGATCTCAAGCAGCTTGTCATTTGGGATCACGATCAGAGTATCTACATTGTCTTTCAGCTTTTCAATTCCTGCCAGGGCATTGTTCATTCTCGTCTTTGCCTCAAAACGGAACGGCTTTGTCACAACACCTACCGTCAGGATCCCCATCTCTTTTGCAATTCCCGCTACCACCGGTGCGGCTCCTGTACCTGTTCCGCCGCCCATACCGCAGGTAACAAATACCATATCTGCCCCCTGGATCGCCTGCTTGATCTCTTCTGCGCTCTCCTCAGCTGCCTGCTGGCCAACCTGAGGCTTTGCACCTGCGCCGAGTCCCTTTGTCACTTTTTCACCGATCTGGATCGTATGAGGTGCTCTGCAAAGATCCAAAGCCTGTTTATCTGTATTCACTCCGATAAATTCCACACCGGCGATCGTCTCGTCCACCATTCTATTGACTGCGTTATTACCAGCCCCGCCTACACCGATTACGATAATCTTAGCAGCAGCTTCCGCTTCATTTGACATAATCTCTAACAAGGTAGTTCCTCCTTCTTGTCCTTCCAAAGGACCGTCTAATCCCACTATTTCTTCTATAATAAAGCTTTTTCCTCAATTAATCAAGAGTTTTCTTTATTGATTCAAAATATACGCCCCTGTATAAGGATCGATATGTCCGTATCCGTCCGAGATCACCTGCCCGTCATCCCCCAGATACTGCATGCTCATATCATAGGTCACATTTCCCTGTTCATCCGTATACATCTGGTTGCCGTCTGCGTCGGTGGTGATCCGGCTGGGATCCTCCACATAACCGGAATCTCCCCACTTTCCGTCCTCATCGGGCCCTGTGCTTTCCCCGCTTTCGGTCTCTCCTTCTCCGTTTTCTCCCTCACCGCCGGTATCCGTCTCCTGTTCACCTGCCGGTTTGTTCAGATCCAGAAGCAGCTCTTCCTCCCCTTTTTCACCGACTTTGAAGGAAATTCTGGTCGTGGAAGAATCATAGTTTTCCATATGCAGAGTTCCTGACAGTTCCTCCATCTGGGAAAAGAGTGCCTTCAGATTGGACAGTTTTTCTTCCAGATAAGAATTATCACCCAGTATGACCCGGTTATTCCTGAAATACAGAATCAGCTGCTGTTTGTCATCGTAGTGAACTTCCAACGGCTCCAGACCGCTCTGTCTGATCAGTGCTGCCGCCTCAATAATGTCCCGAAGGAACGCCTCATCGGCTACCGGAATTGCCTGGGAGACCACCGGCTGACCGATGGAGATTCCGGAATAAGGCGGAATTCCCTCCCTCTGCTCCTGGGAGATCTCCACTACGATTCCATCTTTATCAAAATACACCATAGAACCGGAATACATAAAATATCCAACAATGATCTTCTCATAGACTTTGATCTGCACATGATAGGGATTTACCATGCTCACTTCCACTCCGCTTAAGAATGGCAGATTCTCCGCTGCATCCGGCTGGCTGTATTTCCAGGTAAGATATATGGAATTTTCCCCCAGAGAATCTGACATCACCATCTTCTGTATTTCTTCCGCAGAATAAAATTCATTTCCGATTACATCCACCTGACGCACATGGAACAGACCGAAAATGATCGCCAGTCCCGCCACCAGGACTCCCACAAAAACCAAAAAAGGTAATTTCAGAAAATTCTTTTTCTTTCTCATTTGCAGCTGCATCGTTTACTCCTCTTTTCTCAGGATCTGACGATTCCGGCTCCCAGACTTTTCAGATCCCTGCATATATTTACATATCCTCTGTCGATCAGATGACAGCCATCCACAACCGTCGTTCCGGATGCCATCAGCCCGGCAATCACCAATGCTGCTCCTCCCCGCAGATCCCTGGATATCACTTCTGCGCCCTGAAGCTTTGCCGGCCCTGCAATTTGGGCCATTCCATGCTCGGTTCTGATCTCTGCACCCATTTTTTTCAGTTCTTCGGCTGTCTGAAATCTGGAATCAAACACGTTTTCCCGAATGATGCTGATTCCTTCCGCCTCCGTGAGCACTGCCATCAGCTGTGACTGAAGATCTGTGGGAAACCCTGGATAAGGAGCGGTCTCCATATATTCCACCGAATGTTCTGCTGCGGTGCCGTCGATCTGTATCCAGTCTTCCCCCGTCTCTATCAGTGCTCCTGTCTTTTTCAGAATCTCAATGGGTGCCAGAAGATGTTCCGGCACAGCATTTCTGAGCACCACGTTTCCTCTCGTCCCCGCTGCCGCACAGAGATAGGTTCCGGCCACGATACGGTCCGGCATCAGGGTATACTCCGAATCCTGAAGCCTCGCCCGACCATGTATCGTCACATTCCCGCCGTCCACCTCGATCTGCGCACCTTTCTGCCTGAGGAACGCACAGAGTTCCCCGATCTCCGGCTCCGTGGCACATCCGCAAAGCTTTGTATCCCCCTCTGCCAGAACGGCTGCCAGGATCCCGTTTTCCGTCGCTCCTACACTGGGAAAGGGAAACTGTATTTCCGCTCCTGAAAGTCTTTTGGATGATAAAAAGATCCTGTTCTCCCTGGTTTCCGTTATGGCTCCCAGTTGTTCCAGCGCCCGGATATGAAGATCAATGGGCCGCGTCCCAATGGAACATCCGCCGGGATAAGGTATTTCCACCTGTCCCTTACGTCCCAGAAGACTGCCCAGAAGAATAACCGAGGCCCTCAGTCTGGTTGCATAGGTCTCCGTAATCCGGTATCGGCACAGATTGGCTGCATCGATTACAAGAGTATCCGACCTGCGCAGGACGGTGCATCCCAGTTCTCTCAGTATTTCCGACATATATTCCACATCCAGGATATCCGGACAGTTATGTAATATCGTTTTTCCCTGATGAAGAACAGATGCTGCCATCAGCGGAAGTGCTGCATTTTTCGACCCCTGTATCCTGACTTCTCCCTTAAGCGGAATTCCCCCTGCGATCTGTATTCTGGACACCCCAACTCCTCCTGCCGCATTCAAAGAGTCATAACTTACTATATGCAGGATTCCTATTTTTGCCACCTGCTGACACTCAATGCCAGCCCCATCTCCGCCAGGAGAAACAGTACGGAAGTCCCTCCGTAGCTGATAAATGGCAGGGTGATTCCCGTATTGGGAATGGTATTGGTCACGACCGCTACATTCAGTATGACCTGGATCGCAATATGTCCCATGATTCCGGCACAGATCAAAGTGCCAAACAGATCCGGTGCATGAACAGCGATCACCATAAATCTCCACAGCATCAGAAGAAATACGATCAGAAGCAGGATCGCCCCGGTAAGCCCCAGTTCCTCACAGATCACAGAAAAGATCATATCATTCTGCGCCTCCGGAACAAATCCAAGCTTCTGGATACTCTCTCCCAGTCCTCTTCCGAACAGACCGCCGGAACCGATGGCGTAAAGACCCTGAATGGTCTGAAACCCTTTTTCATAACTCTCCGGATCTCTCCAGATCGCCAGCCGTTCCAGGCGATATTGTTCCATCCCCAGAAACACTCCGACAAATCCGATTCCTGTCAGGCCGATCCAGATAAAAGGCAGATATCGGGGATTGGATACAAAAGCCAGCACCACTGCAATTCCAAGAATAATGATGGCTGTGCTCAGATTATTGGTTCCCACCAGACCCACAATGGGAAGGACCATGAAAATCGTCATCATCAGAGACAGCATTCCCCTCTGTTTTTTCTGACGGCATCCGACTGTATAAGCCAGAAAGAGGATCACCGCCGGTTTTGCAAATTCCGAAGGCTGAAAAGATAACGGTCCCAAAGACAGCCAGCGCTTCGACCCGTTATAGGAATCTCCTACCAGGAGAACTGCTGCCGACAGAATCAGGGACAGAAGATATCCGGCTCCTGCAAAACGTGCAAACAGGTGATAATCCATTCTGGATATCAGAAACATGGCTGCCAGCCCAAGCAGGGCGGCAAACAGCTGTTTTTTGAAATAATACCCGGAATCTCCGAATCTCACCTGTCCGTTATAAGCACTTGTACTGCCAAGAGTGATCAGGCCGAACACGACCAGGATCATCACTATTATCTGCAAGGTAAGGTCCTGCCGTTTTTGCTTCAAACGATCACTCCCTGCAATCTGATTACCCTATTTCTTTTCCAGTCCGTGTACCAGTTCCTTGAACATCTTTCCGCGGACTTCATAATTGGGGAACATGCCCCAGCTTGCACAGGCCGGTGACAGCAGCACGGCATCTCCGGGATTCGCATGATCCGCACAGAACTGCACTGCCTCCTCCAGACTGTCAGTCATTACAATATCTGTAAATCCACAGGCTCTTGCTGTCTCTGCGATTTTCTCTCTGGTCTGTCCCAGAAGCACCAGATACCGCACTTTTCCGTCAAAGGCTTTGATCCATTCCTCATAGGAGGATTGTTTGTCATATCCGCCTCCGATCAGCAGTGTCGGCCGGTCCATAGCCTGGATTCCCTTGATCGCTGCATCCGGATTCGTTCCCTTGGAATCGTTGTAATACACCACTCCATTGATCTCTGTCACATACTCAATACGGTGCTCCACCGCCTTAAAACGGATCAGCACCTCATAAATCTCTGCAGGACTTACACCATAGGCCAGAGCCATTGCCGTCGCTGCCATCACATTTTCATGATTGTGGCGTCCCGGAAGGTTCAGTTCCTTTGTACTGCAGATCTTTGTGATCCTTTCTCCGTCATTGTATTCGATCACTTCTCCATTTAAATAGATGCCTTTTTCTAGTGTACGCAGGCTGCTGAAAAATATGACCCTGCAGTTCAGATGTTTTCCGAACTCCCGCAGCACCTCATCTTCATAATTCAATACGCAGGTGTCTTCCGGCGTCTGATTCTTTGTGATCAGTTCTTTCACCCTTATGTATTCTTCCATGGTATGGTGACGGTTCAGGTGATCCGGCGTAATATTTAAGATTGCACTGACACGGGGGCGGAAGCTGTCGATCGTTTCCAGCTGAAAGCTGCTGATCTCCGCAACCGTTACCGAATCCTCCCTGGTCTTTTCAACCACCTGGGTATAGGGGATTCCGATATTCCCCACAATAAATGCGGACTCCCGGGCATGCTGCATGATTGCTCCCAAAAGGCTGGTCGTGGTGGTCTTTCCGTTGGTTCCGGTCACAGCCAGTACATCGCCCTTTCCACAGGTATAGGCCAGTTCGATCTCTCCCCAGACAGGAATTCCCTTATCCCGCATCTGGTTTACCAGAGGAATATCTGTGGGAACTCCGGGACTTAATACTGCAAGAGAAAGAGTGTCCAGGATCTCTTCTGAAAGCTCCCCGATCACGATCTCCGCCCTGCTTCCTTCCTCCAGCTTTGAACGGATCCCCTCTTCTGTCAGTTCCCGGTTTCCATCAAACAATACCGGAAATGCTCCCTGCTTTTCCAGGAGACTGACCGCTGCGATCCCGCTGATTCCTGAGCCAAATACCAGTACTTTTTTATTCTGTAACTCCATAACAGTACCTCCGAATATTTCAGTCTACAGTCCCAGGAGACAGATCATGCAAAGAAGCGCTGTCACGACTGTGAACAGCGTAACGATCTGTGTCTCGGACCATCCGCAAAGTTCAAAATGATGATGGATCGGCGCCATTTTAAAGAAACGCTTTCCACCTGTTTTCTTAAAATAAGTAACCTGTATCATCACAGATATCACTTCCACCATATAGATGAACCCGAATACCGGAATCAGGATCGGAATCTGAAGCACATAGGCTGTACCTGCCACAAATCCGCCCAGGGCCAGGGAGCCTGTATCCCCCATAAACACTTTTGCCGGATGGGCATTGAACATAAGGAATCCGAGAAGGGCTCCGGTCACTGCTGCAGTGATCGGCTCGATTCCGGCTCCTGCTCCGATGGAAACAATGGTGAAAAAGACAGCTACCATGGTTGTAACCCCCGTAGCCAGCCCGTCCAGTCCATCGGTAAAATTCACACCGTTTACGGTACCCAGCACCACCAGGTACACCAGCGGCACCGTGATCCATTTACAGTCAAAATACATCCCGCCGGTGAAAGGCAGCATCATTACCAGGCATTCCGGATCTACCACCAGTATGTAGATCACGAACACGGTTGTCACCACGACCTGAAGAAGAAACTTCTGTTTGGGAAAGAGGCCGTCAGACCGTCTCAGCACCACCTTCAGGTAATCATCCAGAAAACCGATGATCCCAAAACCAAGGGTAAGGAATAACACAGGAATGATCCTGGGATATCTTCCTATAAACAGCAGGGACGTGACAAGAATACTGATGAGAATAATCAGTCCGCCCATGGTGGGAGTTCCCGCTTTTTTCAGATGGGACTGTACTCCTTCCGTCCTCTCTGTCTGTCCCACCTTCAGTTTTCGAAGAAAGGGTATGACAAAGGGGCTTAACAACACGCTGATGGCAAATGCGGTCAGCAAAGATATTACGATTTCTATACTTATCATATTGTTCTCCTCTCAAAAAGACCATATTATAAATTATACGTCTTTTTGTTCTATTAAGCAACTAAAACTTATTTTCTCCGCCCTGTCCAGCCGCAAAAGAGCATTCAATCCTGACCGGAGCTCTCCTCCGGTTCCAGCCCCAGATAGGGCAGAATGTTTTCAAAGATCTCCCGAATGACCGGTGCGGCGATCGTTCCCCCGTAATAGACTCCCTGTGGATTATGGATCACACAGAGCCCCAGCACCTGTGGATCATCCGCCGGTGCAAATCCGATAAAGGAAGAAATATACCTGTTGGCACTTCTGGGCAGAGTCTCGGAAGTAGCCGTCTTTCCGCCCACATGATACCCTTCCAGATAGGCATTTTTCCCGCTTCCCCCATCTACTACCTGCTCCAGTACATAATCCAGAGTCTTCGATGTCTCTTCCGACAGGATCCTGTCCCCCAGCGGAAACTCCAGCTTCCGGATCAGCGCACCCTCACTGTCATACACCGCTGTGCCAAAATGGGGTGTGACCCTTCTTCCTCCGTTGATCAGAGAGCTGACGGTGGACGCCAGCTGGATGGGCGTGATCTGAAAAGACTGTCCGAAGGATACGGTGGCCAGTTCCACCTGTCCCATATCCTCCATCTTATGCATGATCGTGGAAGCCTCTCCCGGGAGATCGATTCCGGTCTTATTCAGCAGACCAAACTGCTGAAAATATCCATAGTATTTTTCCACTCCCAGTCGAAGACCGATCTCAATAAATACCGGATTACAGGAATTCTGTGCTCCCTGCACAAAAGTCTCCGCCCCGTGACCAGCCACCTTATGGCAGCGAATCTTTCTGTCCTCCACAATTTTAAACCCCGGACAGGAAAAGTGGTCATTGAGACTTACCACCCCTTCTTCCAGTCCTGCAGATGCGGTAATGATCTTAAAAGTGGATCCCGGTTCATAGGTATCATTGATACAGCCGTTTCTCCACATCTGATTGAGGGCATCCTGTTTTTCCTCCCCGCTCATCCCCGTGGTATCCACATTCAGTGTAAATGGCTGGTTCAGATCAAATTCCGGCACATCGGTCATGGCAAGGATCTCTCCGTTTTGAGGGTTCATAAGGAGAATGGATACCCTGTCCGCACTTTTTTTCTCCATAACTTTTTCTGCCGCCTGTTCCGCAAACTTCTGGATATTGGCATCCAGGCTGATCTTCAGCGTATTTCCGGCTATCGGTTCCAGGCGGCTCTCTCCCGCCTCGGGAAGCTCCACGCCTCTGGCATCTGTCAGGGTAAGGATCTTTCCATCTGTACCTTTCAGGATCTCCTCATACTGAACCTCCAGTCCGATGATCCCCTGATTGTCGCTTCCGGTAAAGCCAAGGACTTTGGAAGCCAGGCTTCCGAAAGGGTAATAGCGTTTATAATCTTCATCCACCTTCACGCCGGCCAGATCACATTCCCGGATCTGATCTCCGATTTCCTTGGAAACATTGGTTTTAATCCGCTCAATGGAGCTTCGCTTTTCCACCCTGGCCCGGATCTTTTCCTCCTCCATCTCCAGTTTCTCAGACAGTACACGGATCACTTCCTCCGGCTCCTCGATCTGACTGTGAATCACAGAGATCGTGCAGACGGTCCGGTTTGCTGCCAGCACCTTTCCCGAGGCATCCAGGATCTCTCCCCTGGCTGCCTTGATATCCCGCTCCCGCTCATGAAGATCCTGAGCCTTTTTTGCATAATACTCCGACTCAAACAGCATCAGGTCTGCAAGACGGAATATCAGAAAGATCAGCACTGCTGCACATACCAGAAATACCGTCAGCACTTTCTTTTTATGAAAGATTTTGGTCTTTAACACGAAAGATCCCTCCGAAGGCATCCATTGCAGTTTACTGCAATTTATGAATCCTTTCGAAGGGATATTCCTGCTCTTTCTCTATTCCAGCTGAAGTTCCTCTCCCGTCACACCGTCCAGGTAATTTTCATCCACGCCGACATCCACGCTCTGCTCCGGCGGCGCAACCTGTCCATAGACATTTTCCCTGTTGGGCTCTTCCTCTTCCACCTCAACCTCTACAATCTCCGTCAGCGGTTCCCAGGTGGTGGTATCATACTGCAGGTTCCCCCACTCATCATACACATACTGAACCTCTGTCTCAACCGTTTTTTCCTTTTCCACCTGGATACCCAGGCTGGAACGTTCCTCATCTGTGATCTCTTCTGTGGGATAGATTCCCATGTACGGAAGGATCTCTGTCAGAATATCCCTGGCAAGCTGCTTGGTATAAATACCGGCCTCCTGATCGGGAATATTCGGTTCATCGATCACCGTATAGATGACCACCTGCGGATCATCAATAGGCACTGCTCCGATAAAGGAAATAATATATTTATTGTTTCCCCGGGGCAGCTTCTCTGCGGTTCCTGTCTTTCCTCCGATCCGGTATCCAGCAATTGCCGCATCGGTTCCGGTACCATCCGTAATCACGGATTCCAGATAATCCCGCAGGATGTAGGATGTTTTCGTGGATACCGGCTGTGAGATCAGCAGCGGATCCACATTTTTTGCAACGCCCCCATCAGAATCCAGTATCTGTTTCACCACATGAGGCTTATAATAATATCCGCCGTTGACTACTGCACAGAATGCAGCCAGTTCCTGGATCATGGTTGCCGTAAATCCCTGGCCGAAGGTATAGGTACAAAGTTCCATGGTACCCATATTGTTCTCGTTGTATAATACGCCGGAATTCTCATTCGGCAGATCGATTCCCGTCCGCTTCCCAAATCCGAAAATCTCCTGATACCGGCAGAATTTCTCAATTCCCATCTTCAGTCCGATGGTCATCATACCGGGGTTGCAGGAGTTCTTAATCACATCCCCCAGAGTCTCATCTCCATGAGTCCAGGTACAGTTGATGGGTTCCTCCTCCGCTACCGGCTGAAGGTATCCGATACACTGAACCTTAAAATCTGTATCGATACTACCGCTGTCCAGCGCCGCTGCCACCACATTGGGCTTGTAAGTAGAACCAAGCTCAAATGCTTCCGATACACAGTAATTGTACCACAGCTTACTTAAGGCCTCCGAACGCTCTTCATCGGACATCTTGTTCTGTTCTTTTTCCGTGTACCATCCATCCAGGTTCTGAGGGTCATTCAGGTTATAAACACGGTCCGTGGCCATTCCAAGGATCTCTCCCGTATTGGGATCCGCAACGATCACTGCGGTGTTTTTACTGGCCCTTCCCGGTGTCTCTTCCTGGGGTCCGTTCTTGTTTTCTTCCTCCAGAAGAGCAATATGCTTCTCTATTACCTGCTGGATATTCATATCAATGGTCAGAACCAGACCGTTGCCGTCCTTAGGCTCGATGATATTTTCCTGCAGCTCCATATCCTCATCCAGATAGCCGTATTCTCTTCCGTCCACGCCGTTAAGCACATCGGAATAATAAGCTTCCACACCGGCGATTCCGTCATTCAGCTTATTTGCAAAGCCCAGCACGGAACAGGCCAGAGAATTCATGGGATAACTCCGCACATAAGCTTCCTCAAACCAGACACCCTGTACATTTTCCAGTTCCTGCCTCTGTGCCTCGCTTAAGTTTCTGTCCTCTGAAAGATCCGTATATTCCTCAAATTTGTTTTTTTCCTCAATGGAGATCTCTTTTTTGATCACCTGATAACGGCTGTCTCTCGTTTCCTCATCGCAGATCCGGTCTCTTACCTCTGCCGCATCCAGATCCAGAACTTCTGACACCGCCCGCACAGTGGGCTCCAGATAGTCCTCCACACTGTTGATGGCATAGCAGTCCAGGATCACATTGTACACTTTTTCACTCTTTGCCAGAATATTTCCGTTCCGGTCTACGATCTCCCCTCTTCGAAAGGGAATGGTCCTGCTGTCATAGGTCTGCTGGGACAGAACCTGCTTCGCATATTTGTCCCCGTTTTTTACATTGATCCTTGCAATGTACAGATTCAATGCTGCCAGCAATAATAAAACGAATGCAAATACAGCCATAAGCTTTATTTGCATTTGTCTACTGAATCTCTGTTCTTTTTTCCTTCTTGTCGCCAATTCGATCACCCGAGCTATGATTGTCTTTTCGTTCTATTCGGTGGGAATCTCTCTATATTGTCTGATATAATCGCCTTCCTGGCTGCTGTATGTAATCACCTGTCCCTCATTGGCATACACCATGCCAAGCTGATTCACAGCGATCTCTTTTACTTCTTCCATACTCACAGATGAGATTGCATTCTCATAGGCATTATCATTTGCCAGCTTCATGCTGCTCAGTCTGCTTTCCAGCACTGCGATCTCATTCCGGTAAGTGATTCCCTGTGCCTGCAGCTTCAGAAAGTTCACACACACACATACGGTAGCGATGGAAGCTGCCGTCAGGAATACCACATAGGGAAGGTTCATCCGAAGTGCCTTTTCCCGGTTTCTTCTGGCGCGGGCACTGGTCGTCCTTTGCTGCCTGGTTCCAGGCTGCTGCGGCATCTGTTCCACTCTGCGGACTACATTCCCGTCAATATAGGTATTGGTAAGCCTGCGTCCACTGTTCTGCTCAGCAGTTCTTCTTCTGTAATTGTCTGATTCACGTGGCGCAGCCATAGCTTTCCCTCCTGTTGTCAGTTACTCTCTCTCAAAAATTCTCAGTTTTGCACTTTTCGACCGCTTATTCTCCATAAGCTCTGTCTCTCCCGGCAAAATGGGTTTTCTTGTGATCACTGTCCCTTTCGATTTATTTCCGCATACACAGACCGGAAACTCTCTCGGACAGGTACACGGATTCTCGTTTTTCCGAAAACTGTTTTTTACGATCCGGTCCTCCAGAGAATGAAAGGTAATGATGCATATTCGTCCTTTCGGATTCAGAAGATCTATCATGGTATCCAGGGAATCCGTTAATACTCCCAGTTCATTATTTAACTCGATCCTTATGGCCTGAAACGTTCTTTTAGCCGGGTGTCCTCCAACCGCTCGGACTTTCATCGGTATGGCCGCTTTTATCACATTAATTAACTCCCCAGTTGTTTCTAATGGTTTTTCCTGCCGTGCTCTGACAATATGCTTTGCAATGTTCTTTGCAAACTTATCCTCCCCGTAGTCGCGAATGATTCCGTACAATTCTTTTTCGCTATACCCGTTTACAATGTCCTTTGCAGTTCGTGTCTGCCGCTGATCCATTCTCATGTCCAGCGGAGCATCTTCCCGGTAGGTAAATCCGCGGTCTGCCGTATCCAATTGGTAGGAGGAAACACCAAGGTCCAAAACGATTCCATCCACTGATGTCACTCCTATGCTGTTCAGTTGCTGCTTCATCTCACAGTAGTTACTGCGGATGATCGTCACTTTATCTTTAAACTCCCGTAAGCGCTCTGTGGCTGCCTCAATGGCTGCTGCATCCTGGTCGATCCCGATCAGGCGTCCTTTGTCCGACAATCTTTTACATATCTCATAAGAATGTCCGCCGCCGCCCAGCGTACCGTCCACATAGATGCCATCCGGTTTGATCTCCAATCCCGCTATGGTTTCATCCAGAAGTACGGATCTATGACTGAATTCCATATAGTCCTCCCCAGGCTATATGACAAGCCCGAAATCTGTAATCTGCTCTGCAATCTCATCCATATCGTCGTAGGAATTATTTTCTACCCATTTTTCCTTACTCCAGATCTCAATCCGGTTCAGCATGCCCGCCAGCACAACATCTTTATCCAGACCAGCAAATTCTCTTAACGTGCCCGGTAAGAGGATTCTCCCCTGCTTGTCCAGCTCACATGATGTAGCTCCCGCTACAAAAAAACGTGATAACTGTCTGGCGCTCTTGCTTGTAAGCGGCAGTGTACGAAGCTTTTCTTCCAGTTCTCTCCACGCATCATTGGGAAATACAAACAGACAGCCATCCAATCCTTTTGTAATCACAAATTCTTCGCCTAAGTCCTCTCTGAATTTGGAAGGAATGATCAGTCTGCCTTTTGTGTCTATCGCATGATTGTATTCACCCATGAACATTGGACACACCTGCTTTCGTCAGGTACCCGCTTCAGTACCCCGGTGAGTGGGAAAGGAACCACTTTCACTCCATTTCGCACCACTTATCACCACTTTTCTCCACTTACATGACTATAATAGCCCATTACCCGAAAAAATACAAGTCTTTTTTTCTCTCTCAGAGATTTTTGCATAAAAAAAAGAGTATAGCCATCTTTCTTTTGGCTATACTCACTGTACATTTTGGCACTTTATCTTTTGTAATGGACGCTCTCAATTTGTCAGACTCATGTATTCTTCGATCAGGCTGTCCAGTTTTCTGCTCTGTCCAAGGACTTCTTCCATGCTCATGGACTCCAGCATCTGGTCCAGCTTCCGACGTTCTGTCTCGATCTCAGTCCTTAAGTATTCTGCTGTTCTCATTTCTTCGTACGTTCCTTTCTTTGTATTCTCTTTATTGTAATGATTATGAGGGAGCCTGCTGCCAAGACAACAGAAAGAACCTGGGACACCGGAAGCCCGACTGCCGGAAGCAGAAGCTGGTCTGTCCGAAATCCCTCTATCCAGGCTCTTCCCAACCCATAACCGGTCAGGTAAAGTAAAAACTGTTCTCCATCAAATTTCTTTCTCTTTCCGTACCACAAAATCAGGATCAGCAATGCGAGATTCCACAGGGATTCATATAAAAATGTGGGATGCACCTGGATCCATTCCACACCGTCAATCACATACATGTGTTCCAGTGCCTCTGCCGTGATCTCTCCCTGGCGTACCGCTTCTCTGGGAAGTGCC
Organism: Marvinbryantia sp.; assembly: GCA_016297895.1. Taxonomy (GTDB): domain Bacteria; phylum Bacillota; class Clostridia; order Lachnospirales; family Lachnospiraceae; genus Marvinbryantia. The sequence goes on along the minus strand of JAEDFS010000001.1, from coordinate 30,819 downwards.
ATTGCAAACAGATTGTCCGTGTATTTCCCAAAGGCTTCTCTGTTAAAAAAGTTGCCCCATCTGCCCATGATCTGTCCCACCAGAAGTCCCGGCACCACGGTATCTCCCAGCAGCCCGAAATTCAGCTTTTTCCTTCGGGAATAGATCCAGACCGTCAGGATCCCGGCAAGCACTCCGCCGTAAATGGCAAGCCCGCCGCCCCGTATATTGAAGATCTCCAGAAGATTTCCTTTATAATCCTCCCAGGAGAACACCACATAATACACTCTTGCTCCGATCACCGAACATACCAGGGTGAGCAGGCACAGATCCAGATACTGATCCTCATTCTGTCCCGATTTTCTGGCAAGGTACAGGATCAAAGACACCCCGCACAGCATTCCCAGTGCGATCACAATTCCATAATATGCGATCTCAAATCCGAAGACCGTAACGCTTTTCCCTATATGTTCCAGGGTAATTCCCAGATGCGGAAACAGAATCGATGTTTCATTCATAGACTGCTCCTCTATACATTAAAACGGAACAGGATCACATCTCCGTCCTGTACGACATAATCTTTTCCTTCCAGGCCTACCAGGCCTTTTTCCTTCGCCGCTGACAGACTGCCGCATTCCAGAAGATCCTTATAATTCACGACTTCCGCCCTGATAAATCCTCTTTCAAAATCGGAATGGATCTTGCCGGCTGCCTGAGGTGCTTTCGTTCCCACCTTGATGGTCCATGCTCTTGTCTCCGGCTCTCCGGCAGTCAGATAACTGATCAGTCCCAGCAGACGATAGCTTGCCTTGATCAGTTTTTCCAGACCGGACTCTGTCAGTCCCAGATCCTCCAGGAACATCTTCTTCTCGTCATCCTCCAGCTCTGCGATCTCCTGTTCGATCTGAGCACAGATCACAAATACTTCACTGTTCTGTTTTTTTGCAAATTCCCGCACTTCCTGTACGTAAGGGTTGGACGCCCCGTCGTCTGCCAGGTCATCTTCTGCCACGTTTGCTGCAAAGATCACAGGTTTGGCTGTCAGAAGATTGTAAGAAGCCAGCCACTGCTGCTCATCTTCATCGTCTGTAGTATATCCAATCGCCAGGTTTCCATCCTCCAGATATGCTTTCAGACTGTTTAAAAGCTCCAGCTCTTTTGCCAGTGTCTTATCATTTCTGGCTCCCCTGGTGGTCTTTGCAATTCTCCTCTCCAGAATTTCCAGATCAGAAAAGATCAGCTCCAGATTGATGGTCTCAATATCCCGAACCGGGTCTACACTGCCATCCACATGGATGACATTGGGATCTTCAAAGCAGCGTACCACATGAACCACTGCATCCACCTCACGGATGTTTGCCAGAAACTGATTCCCCAGACCCTCTCCCTTGGAAGCGCCTTTTACCAGACCTGCAATATCCACAAATTCGATCACAGCCGGTGTCACCTTTGCAGAATGATACATATCTGCCAGAAGCTTAAGCCTCTCATCAGGCACCATCACAACGCCCACATTGGGGTCGATGGTACAGAAAGGATAGTTGGCAGATTCTGCTCCCGCCTTCGTCAGTGAATTAAATAAGGTGCTCTTTCCCACATTCGGAAGTCCCACAATTCCCAGTTTCATCTATTATTTCCTCCTAAAATCAACATTTTTCTTTTGTTTTCTCATGTAATCTTTTTTATCTCTCATCTTCAAACAGTTTAGCACAGGAAATGACAGGATTGCAAGCATTTCCCGCCGTATTATCTCGACAGGATTCGACCGTAATGCCCGTCCGTACCCGTCTTTCGACTAATCTCTGGATTCGATCACCAGAAGTCTTCCCCTCTCAAACCGGATCTCGGCCTCTTCATCTGTGATCTCATTGCTGACCCCCATAGCACAGTCCGCTTCCAGAAGATAGTCTGACAGCGGATAATAAAACCCCTTTAACGTGAGATGCTCTACCGGGCCTCCGTGGGCCAGCAGGGATACATATTTGCCGAACTGATCTTTTTTACAGATCGTAAGGCTTCGATCCACCATACGGATCCGGTTATGAGAATCCAGAATCTCGCAGTCCACTCCATATTTCAGCGGAATCGACAGATTCCGGATACTCCCAAGCACATGGTCCAGCCTGCTGCCGGTGGCTCCCAGTACGGTAATCTTCGTGCTTCCCCTCTCCAAAGCTGTCAGCATGGCGATCTCCATATCCGTTGAATCTTTTTCCGGCCGGAACCGGCGTATGGGAATCTTTCGCTCTTCATAATAAGGCAGGATCCCCTGATCTGCCGAATCAAAATCTCCCACCAGCTCATCCGGACAGATTCCCGCCCTGTGCAAAAATTCTGCACCGTGATCCGCCGCAATCACATAATCAACAGAATGGGTCTGAAAAAAAGAAAGGGCAAAATCATATTCGATATTGCCCCCGTTTACTATGACTGTTTTCATCGTACTATGCTTCTTTCCTTTTGTTTTCTGCTTCTGTCATGATGTCCTTTAAAAGCTTCACATTTTCAGAGACATTTCCCTTAAAAACAGCAGAACCTGCCACAATCACATTGGCACCCGCCTCCAGAACAACCGGCAGGGTCTTCTCATTGATTCCCCCATCTACCTGAATATCCACACAGAGCTGTCGTTCTTCTATTATCTTCTTCAGCCTTCTGATCTTTTCCAGGGTGCTTCCGATAAATGCCTGCCCTCCGAATCCCGGATTCACCGTCATGATAAGAATCATATCCACATCTTCCAGAATATGATCCAGTACATTCAGCGATGTGGCCGGATTCAGAGCAACACCCACTTTCAGTCCTTTTTCCCTGATCTGGGACACCACACGATGAAGATGGGTACAAGCTTCTGCATGAACCGTGATCAGATCTGCTCCGCATGCCGCAAAGTCATCGATATATCTTCCGGGATCCTCCACCATCAGATGTACGTCAAACACCTTTTTCGTCACTTTTCTGATAGAAGAAATGACCGGCATCCCAAAAGAAATACTGGGAACAAACATACCATCCATCACATCAATATGAATATATTCTGCCCCGGCTTCATCCGCTTCCCGGATCTGTTCTCCTAATCTGGAAAAATCCGCTGCCAAAATAGATGGCGACAATCGATTCATCATTAATACCTCTTCTTTCCCTTCAGTTCTTCATACATTTCCAGATAATTCTCATATCGTTCCCGGCTGATCTGCCCCGCCTCCACTGCCTCCTTGACCCGGCATCCCGGTTCATGAGTGTGGGTACAGCCCTGGAATCTGCAGCCATTCTGATAAGGCACAAACTCAGGAATATATTCCCGCAGTTCTTCTTTTTCCATATCCCACACAGCCAGAGACGTAAAACCAGGTGTATCACACAGGTAAGTATCTTTCTCTACCCGGATGATCTCCGAATGTCTGGTAGTATGACGCCCCCTGTCGATCTTACTGCTGATCTCACCGGTCTCCATCACAGCCTCCGGTGTGATCCGATTCACCAGGGAAGATTTTCCCACACCGGACGGTCCTGCCACTGCGGTTGTTTTTCCGTTCAGAGCCCTGCGGATCTCCCCGGTTCCCTGCTCTGTCAGGGCGCTGGTAAAGAACAGCCTGCATCCGCTGTGTTCATAGATTTGTTCCAGCCGGACACGACTCTCCTCATGAATGAGATCCAGCTTGTTAAAACAGATCAGCACTTCCGGTACTTCCTGTTTTTCCATGGCAATCAGAAAACGGTCCAGAAGATTCAGATTCGGTTTCGGTTTTGCAGCCGCAAAAATGACCAGAACCTGATCCACATTGGCCACTGCCGGTCGAATCAATGCATTTTTCCTGGGAAGAATCTCCTCCAGATTTCCTTTTTTCTGTTCTTCATCTATTACGCTGATCTCTACGTCATCCCCGACCAGAGGTTTGATCTTTTCCTTCCGGAAAATTCCTTTTGCCTTGCATTCGTAGATACCGGATTCTGCCGTCTGAATATAGTAGAACCCGGCAATTCCTTTTATGATCTTTCCCTTCATGTTACTGAACCTGAGAGAAGGTTACCGGATAGGATGCATACAGATCATAGGTTCCGGTCACTTCATTATATAAATACAGATCAAACTGTCCCGCCGATACCCCCGGCTGTCCCTGTACCGTGCTTACATCATAGGGGAAAGAGATCGCACTACCCTCTGTGATCACAGTCCTCTGATCTCCCTGAACCAGCTCCAGTCTGACGATCTCACCGTTATAATTCGCCGGTACATCCAGCTGTGCATTGCAGAGCCATATTCCGGAAGCCGTATTTTCTGTCTGTTCCGGTCCGCCGCTTACGACCAGGATCACCGTACTTCCAAGCTTTGCCTCTCCGGACATGCTCTGATTCATCACCTGTCCTGCCGGAACCGTATCACTGGGATCCACCTGCTGCTCCACATAAAAACCGGCACTCATCAGTTCATTGACCGCTTCATCGTAAGTCTTTCCTGTCACATTCGGAATAGGAGCAGTACCCGGATCCATGATATCAACGGGCGCTTCTGTCTGACTTTCCGTAACCACCGGTTCCTCTGTCACCTGAGCCTCTGTAGCCGGTGTCTGGACTGTGCTGTCTGTCTGGCCTGTCCAGGAAGAAGACGGGAGCGAATCTGTCATCTTTTCCGCCTCCGTTGCCTTCTGTACGGATTCCGTGGTTTTCGTTTTACCAAACAGGGACGGCAGGCTGAATTTAAACAGACCCAGAGCATTAGCAATCAGGCCCAGAAAGATACAGGCGATCAGTACAGCGATCACGATACTGCCGATGGTCATGATCTTTTCCAGCCTGGGATTTAACAGTCCCCGGTCATCCTCATCTTCCCGGAAACCTCCGTCATCCATCTCCTCGGAATAATTATATCCCCGTTTTCCATAAGCCCTTCCATAGGCATAAGGATCATATTCCTCCTGCCTTCCGCCGGGATATCCCTGTCCGCCCATCGGAGGATTCTGATAGCCCACAGGTGTTCTGGCGGGATTTCCATACCTGTCCATACCGTTTACAGGTCCTGAAGGGCCTGCCTGCCCTGCCATTCCCGAGGGGCCCGATGACATTCTGGGCATACGGTTTCCCTGCTGATATCCTTCCGGTATTGACGACTGCTGTGCAGAATGATATCCCTCTTTGATGGCTCCAAGCTCTTCCCTGGAGATCACCACGGTCCGTCCGCCGCCCGGACTGATTATTTTCACAAAATCACCATCCGGATTGATCAGAGATTCTTTCAGATCACGAATCAGTTCTGCCATATTTGCATAACGGCGATCCGGACTTTTCTGTGTACATTTGTTGATGATCTGCACCGTACTTCTGGGAAGATCCGGAACATAGACCTCCGGTGATTTCATTTCTTCCTGAAGATGCTTGATGGCAATAGCCACCGTGGTATCCCCGTCAAAGGGAACCCTGCCTGTCAGCATCTCATAGAGGCTGATTCCCAGGGAATAGATGTCACTCTTGGCATCGCTGTACCCGCCTCTGGCCTGCTCCGGTGAGCTGTAATGCACCGATCCCATCACGGTAGAACTGATGGTATTGCTGCTGGCTGCCCTGGCAATTCCAAAATCAGTGACCTTCACTTTTCCGTCTGTGGAAATAATAATATTCTGGGGCTTCACATCACGGTGAATGATTCCGCTGTTATGGGCAGCTTCCAGTCCCTGGGAAACCTGTATGGCAATACTTGTGGCCTCCCGCACGGCCAGCTTACCCTTCTTTTCAATATATTCCTTGAGGGTGATTCCCTCTACCAGTTCCATGACGATGAAATTCACCCCATGGTCCTCTCCAACATCATATATATTGACGATATTCGGGTGAGCCAGCCCTGCTGCTGCCTGTGCTTCCGCTCTGAACTTGCTGATAAATGCCTTGTCCTCGCGAAATTCCGGTTTCAACACCTTCACTGCAACAAAACGATTTAATTTATGGTCTTTTGCCTTATAAACATCGGCCATACCGCCGGTACCGATTTTACCGACGATCTCATATCGTCCCTGTATGAACATGCCTTCCTTTAACATTATCTCACCTCATCGATGCGCATTTTCGCAAGCACAACTGTGATGTTGTCACTTCCGCCGTTTTCATTGGCAGAAGCCACCAGCCGGTCGCCTGCTTCCTGCAAATCTTCGCTGTTTCTGACGATCTGCTGTATCTCCTCATCACTTACCATATTGGTAAGTCCGTCGGAGCAGAGCAGAACAACATCATCCTTTTTCAGCTTCCACTCAAAGAAGTCCACATCTACTTTCTGATCGACCCCAACCGCTCTGGTAATGATATGACGATCCGGGTGATTTTTTCCCTCTTCTTTTGTCAGTCCGCCGGAACGGATCATTTCTTCCACCAGTGAATGATCTCTCGTCACCTGGAACATCCGGTTTCCAATGATATAGAGTCGGCTGTCCCCCACATTTGCCACATAAATGTTGCCTTTGACTACTGTCGCCGCTACGATGGTAGTTCCCATTCCATGGTACGTTTCCTCGCTGCGGGACTCCTCCAGCACTCTTCTGTTCGCTTCCTCAATGGCACTTCGCAGGCATTTGATCGGGTTGCGTTCCCGGGAATTCCGAATCGCATCCACCATCACTTCCACTGCATAACTGGATGCCCGTTCTCCCGCATTGTGACCTCCCATCCCATCTGCCACGATTAAAAGGTTCGGGAGCTTTCCGACCGTTTTTTTCGACGCAAAGAGATAATCCTGGTTGATCCTTCGGACCCGCCCTTCATCTGTTGCACTGTATAAAATCATTCCTGTCCCTCTCCTTTATTTCTGTCCATGTAACTCTTTCTCAACTGTCCGCATGCACCACCGATATCCCGGCCCATTTCCCTTCTAATTGTAACATTAATTCCGCATTTTTCAAGTTTTGTTTTGAAATTGTCCACCACCCGGCGTTCGGACTGGACATAATTTCTTTCTTTGATCGGATTCACCGGTATCAGATTGATATGGCAGTTCATTCCCCTGATCAGTTCCGAAAGCCGCTGCACATCCCGGTCAGAATCATTGACTCCGCCTACCAGGCTGTATTCAAAGGTGATCCTTCTGCCGGTTTTTTCAAAGTAATTTCTGCAGGCATCCAGCACCTCATGGATCTCATATTTATAAGCGATGGGCATCAGCTCCTTTCGCTTTTCCTGACTGGAAGCATGAAGCGAAAGCGCCAGCGTGATCTGAAGCTTTTCTTCCGCCAGATCATACATTCTTGGCACGATTCCGCAGGTCGACACGGTAATATTTCTCTGACTGATATGAAGTCCGTGTTCATCACTGAGCATCCGGATAAACTTTAACAGATTCTCATAATTGTCCAGCGGTTCCCCGGTTCCCATGACCACCAGATTGGAAACACGCTCGCCGCTGTGCTTCTGGATTTTATAGATCTGATCCAGCATTTCCCCCGGACGAAGGTTTCTGGTAAGTCCCCCAAGTGTGGAAGCACAGAACCGGCATCCCATACGGCATCCCACCTGGGAAGAAATGCAGACAGAATTTCCATGCTTATATTTCATCAGAACACTCTCGATCACATTTCCGTCTTCCAGACGGAACAGATATTTTCTTGTACCGTCTGTCTTTGATATCAGAACATCTACCATCTCCAGATTGGTACAGTCATACTCTTCTGTCAGCTGATTCTTCAGGCTCTGGGGCAGATTTCCCATATCCCGTGGTGTATCCGCCAGTTTTTCATGAAACCACTGATACATCTGTTTTGCGCGGAACCCCTTTTGTCCCAGCCTCTCCATCTCCTGCTGCAGCTCCCCGTAATCCAGGGATTTCAGATCTTTCCTTTCCATCACTCTGTCCTCTTAAATCTGGCTATAAAAAATCCGTCCGTTCCATGTACTCCGGGCAAAAGCTGGATGTAACCGGCTTTCGTCGTCTCACTGCGAAGCTTGGGGCAGAGATAGGGATCGATGCTTTCCAGCCGGAACGGATAGTTGTCCAGAAACCACTTTACATTTCCCTGATTTTCTTCTGTACCAATGGTACAGGTACTGTATACCAGGGTTCCTCCCACTTTCACATAGGACCAGACTGTATCCAGAATCTTCCTCTGTATCTTAACCAGCTCCTGCTGCCTTGCCTCCGTCATCTTATAACGGATATCTGCCTTTCTTCCGATCACACCCAGCCCTGAGCAGGGAAGATCTGCCAGCAGAATGTCTGCTTTTTCCACCGAAGCTCCGTCAAAGACCGTTGCATCCTGACGGACTGCCACCATATTGATCCGTTTGGTGCGTTCCAGATTTTCCTGCATCAGCTCCACTTTATAATCCGTAAGGTCCCGAGCCTCCACATAACCGCTTCCGTTCAGCTTATCTGATAAGTGAAGGCTTTTTCCACCGGGTGCGGCACATACATCAATGCAGTAATCTCCCCACCTGGGAGCTGCCACCTCGGCCACCAGCATGGAACTGATATCCTGTACCTGAAACAGTCCCTCTTTAAAAGCCTGAATGGCCTGCAGATAGTTATAGTCAGAGATTTCCAGAGCATAATCCAGATACGGATTTTCCTTCACGGTAATATTCTGCCGACGGAGCTTGTCCATGATTTCTTCTTTGGAAGCCTTACTCAGATTGCAGCGGATACAGGTACGGCTTTCCTGCTCCATACTGGCGCAGATCTTTTCCACCGTCTCATAATCAAACTGATCCAGCCATTTGTTCAGCATCCACTGAGGAATCGAATAACGTACCGACAGATACTGAGCCGGACTTGTCTCCCGATCCGGATAGGATACATCCGAAAGTCCCCTTGCCGTATTGCGCAGCACTCCGTTCACAAACCCTTTTAAGGTATAGAATCCCTTTTTCTGAGCCAGCTTCACTGCCTCATTGCAGACGGCAGAATCCGGCACATTATCCATATATTTCATCTGGTACACAGACATCCGGAGGATATTTCGGATCACCGGCTTCATATCCTGTACCTTGATTCTGGAAAACTGTTCAATGATATAATCCAGCTGGATCATATACTCCACCGTACCTTCCGAGACACGGGAAATAAAGGCCCGGTCTCTTTTTTCCAGATACTGATATTTTTCCAGTACATTACGCAGTACGATATGAATATACTGCTCCTCCTCGATGACTTCCATTAAAATTCCTAAAATGATCTCTCGTATATTTACCGGTTTAGTCACGGTCATTCCTCCTGGCAAGTAAAATCAGACGCAGCAGCTGAAGCAGGGAGCTTGCCAGCGCTGCCACATAGGTCATGGCAGCGGCTCTGAGCACTTTCCCAGCCCCATTTAATTCCTGGCTTCCCAGAATTCCGGTACCCTCCAGCACTTTCATGGCACGGGAGGAAGCATTGAATTCTACCGGAAGTGTCACAAGCTGAAAGATCACTGCCAGTGAAAACAGAATAATGCCCGCCATCATCAAAGGCCGGATCGTAAAGATCAGCCCGGCAAGAAAAATCGGCCAGGAAAGCTGAGATCCGAAATTTGCCGCCGGAACCAGATAGCTTCTCAGCACCAGCGGTCCATACTGCTTCTGATCCTGAATGGCATGACCGCATTCATGAGCCGCTACACAGACTGCTGCCACCGAAGGGGAACTGTAGGTACTGTCAGAAAGTCTCAGAACCTTGCTTCTCGGATCATAGTGATCCGTCAGTTTACCGGAAATATGCTCAATACGTACATCATAGATTCCCGCAGCGTATAACACCTTTTCCGCCGCCTGTGCTCCGGTCATTCCCGACATACATCTTACCTTATTGTATTTTGCAAATACAGAATTGACCTGTGCTGATGCCAGCATGGTCAGCACCAGTCCGACCAGAGCGAAGATCATCGTCGGGTCAAAATACATTCTTCCGTATCCACCATATCCGTAAAAATTATTTGCATAAGTAAGCAGCATTTCAAAAACCCCTTTCTGTCTGTTGTTTCTGCTGTCCTTCTAACAGATATCCTCACCCAGTACTGTTTCCTCCGGGATCGGATATCCCCTGAGAAACGCATCTGCCGTCATTCGTTTCTTTCCTTCCAGCTGCAGTTCCCGGATCTTTAACATTCCCTTTCCGGTCTGGACCATCAGACCGTTTTTATCTGCCCGGATCACAGCTCCCGGCGCTTTTTTGCTGTCCCCTTCTTCCACCTGGGCCATCCAGATCTTTAAAGTCTTCTCTCCAAGCTTTGTATAGGCACTTGGCCAGGGATTCAGTCCCCGGATCAGACGCTCGATCACTGCAGCGTCCTGATTCCAGTCGATCTTTCCCATCTCCTTTGTCATCTGGGATGCATAGGGTGTGGGGCTGAGTTGTGGCTGCTTCTGTGGAATGATCTCACCCTTTTCCAACTTCTCAAGAGTCTCGATCAACAATTCTGCTCCCACTTCGCTCAGCCTGTCAAACAGGCTTCCGCCCGTTTCTTCCGGATCCAGCACCACCTCTCTTTTCAGAAGCATATCTCCGGTATCCAGTCCCCGGTCCATCTGCATGGTTGTCACACCGGAGGTTTTATCCCCATTGATGACCGCCCACTGAATGGGCGCCGCTCCCCGATACATCGGCAGAAGAGACGCATGAACATTGACACATCCGTACCTGGGCATATTCAAAATGCTCTCCGGAATGATCTGACCGAAAGCCACGACCACGATCACATCCGGCTTAAGAGTACAAAGCTCCTCCACCACCTGCGGGTCTCTTACCTTCACCGGCTGCAGTACCGGAATGCCTGCCTCAAGAGCCGCCTCTTTCACCGGAGTAAACTGCATGGCTTTTCCTCTTCCCTTCGGTTTATCCGGCTGTGTCACCACCGCCAGAACCTGATGCTCGGACTGCACCAGTTTTTTCAGGGTACCCACTGCAAAATCCGGTGTTCCCATAAAAATGACTCTCATATACTATTCCTCCTCTGCCGGAAGCTCCTCATTGTTATAGAGTTCTCCCTCCACCAGGCTGGTATACATGATTCCGTTTAAATGATCACATTCATGACAGATGGCTCTCGCCAGAAGTTCTTCTCCCTCCAGCACATACTCATCCATATTTTCATCAAAAGCCCGGACCCTTACGTGATTTGCTCTGGTCACCATACCGCTCTTTCCCGGCAGGCTTAAGCAGCCTTCATACCCGGTCTGAGAACCGGATGTTTCCTCGATCACCGGATTGATCATTATATAGGGACCCTCTCCCACGTCGATGACTACGATCCGTTTGAGAACGCCTACCTGAGGTGCTGCCAGTCCCACTCCGTTTTCCTCATACATGGTATCAAGCATATCTTCAATAAGTTCCCGGATACGGGGTGTGATTTCTTTTACTTCCTTGCAGGTCTTCTCCAGTACAGGATCTCCCTGTATTCTGACTTTTCTAAGTGCCATTTTTCTTTCCTCCTGATTAACCCGAGTTTCACCTCAGTCATTCATATCAAACTGTATATTTACAATATGATAGCCCGTATTGGCTTCCATATACTTTTCCAGTTTATTTTTTAATGCAACCAGTTCCTCCAGGGAACCTCCTTTGATATAGATCACCTTCCGGTAAACATCCTGTATTTTCCCGATACTCTCTTCTGCCGGTCCGATCACCTGCAGTTTTTCTTCTTTTATGATTCGGAAGATCATTTTTTTCAGATATTCCATGGCCGTCAGAAGATGCGCCTCATCCCTGCAGCTTCCGTGAATGGACATCATCCGTTTTGCCGGCGGATAACCTGCCACCATGCGGTAGCCCATTTCTTCCTCATAAAAAGACTCATAATCCTGTTTTGCTGCCGTCCGGATACAGTAATGATCCGGATTGTAGGTCTGAAAAACCGCCTCTCCGGACCCGCTTCCCCGTCCCGCTCTGCCCGCTGCCTGGGTCAGAAGCTGAAAAGTCCGTTCTGCCGCATGATAATCTTCTGTATACAGGGAAAGATCCGCAGCCAGGATCCCCATCAGCGTCACATTGGAGAAATCATGGCCCTTGACGATCATCTGAGTCCCGATAAGAATATCTGCTTCTCCATTGGCAAAGGCAGCCAGAATCTTTTCATGCCCATCCTTCTCCTTCGTGGTATCCATATCCATTCGAAGAACTCCCGCACGGGGAAACAACCGCTTCACCACTTCCTCCACCTGCTGGGTTCCGATCCCGAAATTACTGATAAACTCCGATCCGCACCTGGGACACCGAACAGGCTTTTTCTCCTGATGCCCGCAGTAATGGCAGATCATTCTTCCCTGATTATGAAGGGACAGGGAGACATCACAGTGGGGACACATGATCACGTGTCCGCAGGAGCGGCAGGACACAAATCCGGAATATCCCCTCCGGTTCAGAAACAGCATGATCTGCTGTCCCGCCTCCAGCCTCTCTTCCATCTTTTTCTGAAGCGTCCTGCTCAGGATCAGCCGGTTTCCCGCCTTTAATTCCTCCCGCATATCCGTGATGAAGACCTGCGGAAGCCTTCCTTCTCCCGCCCGTTCTTTCAAAGTATAGAGATCATATCTGCCCTCTTTTCCTCGCCAGTAGGCCTCCAGGGAAGGGGTCGCAGAACCCAGTACCACCTTCGCACCTTCCAGTTCCGCCCTGTGGATCGCTGTCTCCCTGGCATGATATCTGGGCGAAGTCTCACTTTTATAAGAAGACTCATGTTCTTCATCGATAATGACAAGCCCCAGCCTGGAGAACGGGGTAAACAGGGCTGATCTTGGACCGATCATCACATCAATGTCCCCATTCTTTGCCCGTTCAAACTGATCGTACCGCTCTCCCGCTGACAGTCTGGAATGGATGATGGAGATCCGGTCTCCAAACCTTCTGTAAAACCGCATCACCGTCTGGTAAGTCAGTGAGATCTCAGGAATCAGAACAATGGCCTGCCGCCCCTTTTCCAGCACCCCGGCGATCAGTTCCATGTAGATCTCCGTTTTGCCGCTTCCGGTAACCCCATGGATCAGGGACACCTGTCCTTCCCCACGGGCCCATCTGCTTCGTATCTCCTCCACTACCCGGCTCTGTCCGGGATTTAATGTCAGATCATAGTTTTTTTTCCCTGCCTGGTGCACCGGATTTCGATAAACCGTCACCCGGCGGCATTCCAGAACTCCCTGTTTCTCCATGGCATTGATAGAAGGCGATGAGATATTAAGTTTCTCTGTCACCAGCTCCCAGGGAAGCTCCCGCTCTTCTAAAAGTGCCTCCAGAAGACGGTATCTTGCCTTCTGGTTCTTCCTTCCGTAAAACTCCAGCTGTTCTTTTGCTTCCTTCTCATCCAGAAGCAGACGGACCGTTCTCTTTTCCTTAGCCTTAACTTTCTTTTTTATGGGGATCACAGTCCTCAGCGCCTGGATCATGGTAGAACCATAGGTATCCCGCATCCAGGCTGCCAGTGCCACCAGCCGGTCCTCCCCGGACAGACCGGAAGGATCGGTGAGCAGCTCCTGAATCTCCTTGATCCTGCTCTCATCTACTTCCGGTGTCCTGCTGATACCCACCACATAACCTTTCGTCAGACGGTTTCCCTTTCCAAAAGGAATCTGCACCACGGTTCCCACCTTCAAAAGGTCTTTCATGGATTCCGGCACAAGATACTGAAATGTACGGTCCAGTTTTTCGTGGGAAATGTCCACGATCACATCTGCAAAAAGCTTCACTATCTCTCCTCCAGGATCTCCTGAATCAGCACCCTCTCATCCATAGGATGCTTCACTCCGCAGATCTCCTGATAATCCTCATGCCCTTTGCCTGCAAGAACGATCACATCCCCCGGCTGTCCATGATGGATCGCATAGGCAATGGCCTCTTTTCTGTCAATGATCTTGATATACTTTCCGTTCGTTTTGGAAATTCCGGTCTCAATGTCTGCCAGGATTGCTTCCGGCTCCTCAAATCTTGGATTATCCGATGTAATGATGGTAAAGTCCGCATAATTTCCGGACACCTCTCCCATCTCAAATCTTCTGGACTTTGCACGGTTCCCGCCGCATCCGAATACACACACCAGCCGCTTCGGATGGTATTCTCTGAGAGTTGTCAGAAGGCTCTTCAGACTCATGGCATTATGGGCATAATCGATCATCAGTGTAAATTCATCGGACACTTTGATCATTTCGATCCGGCCCTTCACCTTCGCCTGCTTCAGAGCCGTGATGATATTCTCATCGGTCACCCCAAAGTGATCACATACTGCAATCGCCGCCAGTGAATTATACACACTGAATTTGCCCGGAATATCAATCTCTACAGAAAAATTTCTCTTTCCGGTCACATGATAGGCAATTCCCAGATATCCCGGTGCCGATACCAGCTTTGTATCCGATGCCCGGAAATCTGCCTGCTCTCCAAAGCCAAAGGTCTCCACCTGGCAGGTATGTCCTTCTAAGATCTCATCCAGATGAGGATCATCTGCATTCAGGATTCCCAGACGGCACTGTTTAAACAGCATGGCCTTACACTGCAGATATTCCTCAAAGCTGCTGTGCTCTGCCGGTCCGATATGATCCGGCTCCAGATTGGTAAAGATCCCGATCTCAAACTCAAATCCCGCCGTTCTGTGGAGCATCAGTCCCTGAGAAGACACTTCCATCACCACACAGTCACATCCGACAGCCAGCATTTCCGCAAAATACTTCTGAACCGTAATGGATTCCGGTGTGGTATTGCAGGCCGGGATCACCTTTTCTCCTATGATTGCCTCGATCGTTCCGATCAGTCCCACCTTGTGGCCCGCTGCCTCCAGAATGGACCTGATCATATAAGTCGTGGTGGTCTTTCCCTTTGTTCCCGTGATTCCGATCACCTTCAGCTTCTCTGCCGGATGTCCGTACCAGGCTGCTGCGATCAGCGCCATGGCATAACGGCTGTCCTCCACCCGGATCACCGTTACCTCTTCCGGTGCCTCCACCGGCTCCTGAACCACAAGAACCTTTGCACCTTTCTCAATGACATCAGGCACATACTGATGTCCGTCAGTCACTGCCCCCTTGATGCAGAAAAACAGGGCTCCCTCCCCTACTTTTCTGGAATCATTTACGATATCCTTTACTTCCGTATCAAGACTTCCCTGTAAACAACGATATTCCAGTCTCTCCAACAATTCTGCCAATTTCATGAGTCATTCCCCCTGTCTGCCAAGTATTGCACGTTTTCATTTTAGGATACCATATTTAGCCCGCATTTTCAATGGTTTCCGCATCTGCCCCAATCAACAGAATGTGAGGTTACATGCGCTGATCCGTGTCATCTCATACACATTCCTTTTTCGCTGCCCCCGAAGGAACCGCTGCGCAAATAACCTCACACCATATGAACATATCGTTAATTGAAATACACCATTTCTTCCACCGGGTCTGCCGGAATGATCTCTTCCGCCTCCAGAACCGGTCCTACTCCATCATAGACAGACAGTCTTGCATAACGCACTTTTGCCCTGAGCGTGATCCATTGACCTTCTTTTACTTCCCCTGCTCCCGGACATTTGCAGACATATCCCAGAAATGTCACATCATCGGCACAGCAGGTCACCGCCATACGCCCTGTGACAAATACCTTTTCCGGAAATCCTTTCGGGTGCATCACCTTTCCTGTAATCTCCACGGTTTTTCCGTCATAACGTTCTGTATTGTCCATCATATCCACAAACCAGATTCCGTAATCCTCGTTGACGATTTTGATCACGGGAGCCTGCACATCATAGGGAACTTCATCCTCCCCGTAGATATTTTCAATTTCTCCCTCTTCATCCTCAAAGATCACTTCGGCCTGGGGACTTACCACCTTCACGCTTCTCCGGTAACCGGGAAGGGGCTCCAGACTCTCACACCGGTTGAACAGTACCATCTCGGCACCTCGCACCATTTCCACAAACAAAGGTTTCAAATTGGTGAGATACACCTGGAAGGTACTGGCATCCACCATGGTAAGCTTCTGCTCCATATACCATCCTGCCGGAAGCTTCATATTCTCAAAATCACTGACTTTCCACATTCCGTTATATTCTACAATGACACGCTGAGGATGATGCTTCTGTTTCATCTCTTCAAGCCATTCTTCCGTCAGGTCTTCCTGAGATTCTACTCTCTCCATGACCACTCCATAGCGGAGCATTTCTCCCGGATGATACTCTTCTTCCCCCTCCTCACAGAGGATCAGAAGCGTTTTTCCGTTGATCTGAAAATAGTCCTGAGCCAGTGTAAATTTCAGGAACTGGGTCTTGCCGCTGTCCAGAAAGCCGGTCATCAGATATACGGACACTTCAGGTTCTTTCATTCTTTTCACCGCTTATTTCTCCAATCCAAAGAGTGCTGCCAGTTTTTCTTCCTTCAGTCCGGAACCGATCACACAGATCCTTCCGGTATACTCAGCCCCGCCGTTTCTCACTTCATGCTCACCGGGCACCATATCAAAATAGATCCACTTTCCATCTGTGCCTTCCACCATTCCCTTTGCACGAAGGACTGTTCCCAGAGACTCATCCTGCTCCAGGGATGTGAGAATACCCTGCATTTCCTCCATTGTATATTTCCGGATGGTTTCACGGCCCCAGCTTGTGAACACTTCATCTGCATGATGATGTCCATGATCATGATGATGTCCACAGCCGCATTCGCCGTCGTGATGATGATGTTCATGCTCATGGTCATGATCGTGTCCACAGCCGCATTCGCCGTCGTGATGATGATGTTCATGCTCGTGGTCATGATCATGGTCGTGGTGCTCGTGATGATGGTCGTGGTCGTGATGATCATGATCATGGTCATGCAAATGACCGCAGACCGGGCATACGACTTCCGAGAGGAGTTCCTCTTCCAGAGTTTTGGTGGATTCCATGATCTCCAGCAGCTTCTCGCCGCTCAGTTCTGCGATTGGAGTGGTGATCACCGGTGCCTTATCATTCAACTCTCTCAGCAGTGCAACTGCTTCCCGGATCTTCTCCGTCTTTGCCTTATCGGTTCTGCTCAGGATCACAGCGCCCGCATATTCGATCTGATTGCTGAAAAACTCTCCGAAATTCTTTTTGTAGATCTTACACTTGGTCACATCTACCACGGTAGTGAAGCTGTTCAGCCGTGCATCGATCTCATCCTGCACATCCTGTACTGCCTTGATGACATCAGAAAGCTTTCCTACGCCGGAGGGCTCGATCAGGATCCGGTCGGGGTGATACGTATCCACCACTTCTTTCAGAGATTTTCCAAAGTCTCCTACCAGTGAACAGCAGATACATCCGGAGTTCATTTCACGGATTTCAATACCTGATTCCTTTAAAAATCCACCGTCGATTCCGATCTCACCAAATTCATTCTCGATCAGAACCACCTGTTCTCCCGCAAATGCTTCCTTCAGCATCTTTTTGATAAAGGTTGTTTTTCCTGCTCCCAGGAAACCTGATATAATATCTATTTGGGTCATATGCTTCCTCCTTAAGCCCCAGCTTAATATGAGAATGAGGATGCCGCATTGCGGCTTCTACAGGTCTCCCTGTGCAGCTGCTTACGGCACCCTCTTGTCATTTCGTTCTTATGTCACTCACAGCGACACTTCAGAAAAGTATCCCTTCTGTGACTTATACCAGCTCAAGTAAAACTTCCATTGCTGCATCACCTTTACGAAGACCGATTTTAACGATTCTTGTATAACCACCATTGCGGTCAGCGTATTTCGGTGCATATTCGTTGAACAGCTTTTCTGTCAGATCTACTTCTTTTGTATTTTTCTTCTTTCCTGCTGCTTCAGCCGGAACTTCCTTTACCGGGTAAAGAACTTTCAGCATCTGTCTTCTTGCATGAAGTCTGCTGGGAGCATCTTTTTTGATCTCCTTCTGAACTTCATCATAAACAGTTACTTTCTTTCCGTCTACTACTTCTTTTACTCTCTTACCGTCTTTGTCTTTGCGGGCAACTTTAGCGGTAACAGTAACGGTTTCGTAGTTGTCTTTTTCTTTTACAGCAAGAGCGATCAGGCCTTCTGCAACCTTACGGATCTCTTTCGCCTTTGCTTCTGTAGTCACGATCTTGCCGTGCTGCAGTAACGCAGTTACCTGGTTTCTGATCAGAGCTTTTCTCTGGTCGCTTGTTCTGCTGAGTTTTCTATAACCTGCCATTTTTATTTTCCTCCATGATGGAGCACGCGGGAATGCGCTTCGGGCTTACTCCCCGTGCAACATTTATTCTATTGTTTATTCTTCACTGGGATTCAGCTGTAAGCCTAATTCCTTCAGTTTTGCCAGAACCTCTTCCAGAGACTTACGTCCAAGGTTACGAACCTTCATCATATCCTCCGGTGTTCTGTTACACAGTTCTTCCACAGTATTGATGCCTGCTCTCTTCAGACAGTTGTAGGAACGTACAGACAGCTCCAGCTCATCAATATTCATTTCCAGAACTTTTTCTTTTTCATTGTCTTCCTTCTCGATCATGATCTCTGCAGACTTTGCACTTTCAGACAGATCGATGAAAAGACTCAGATGCTCGCTGAGCACCTTTGCCGCAAGGCTGACTGCCTCGTCGGGGTCCAGGGTGCCGTTGGTATATACATCCAGTGTCAGCTTGTCAAAGTCAGTTGCCTGAGCCACACGGGTATTCTCCACAGTCATATTCACACGTTCTACCGGAGTATAAATGGAATCCACTGCAATCACACCGATGGGCATATCCGGACTCTTGCCGTCATCCGCACTGATATATCCTCTGCCCTTTGTAATGGTAATCTCCATATACAGCTTGCTGTCTGCGCCGCCGCTTAAGGTTGCGATCACCTGATCCTTGTTGCAGATCTCAATATCCTGGTCAACCTGGATATCAGCTGCAGTTACCACGCCTTCGCCTTCAAATTCAATGTAAGCTACTTTCGGCTCATTTGTCTCACTGTTATTCTTAATAGCCAGTGCTTTCAAATTCATGATAATTTCGCTGACATCTTCTTTTACACCAGGAATGGAGCTGAACTCATGGAGAACTCCTTCAATCTTCACCTGGCTCACTGCTGCGCCCGGCAGAGAGGAAAGCATAATTCTGCGAAGGGAATTTCCCAGAGTGATGCCGTAACCTCTTTCCAAAGGTTCTACCACAAATCTTCCATATTTATGATCTTCAGAAATCTCAGCGATTTCAATTCTCGGTTTATTAAAATCGAACACTGTCAAGCCCCTCCTTATGGGTTTCCTGTGGTTGAGGGTGATATTGTTACCGTTCAGGCTTATTTAGAATACAGCTCGACGATAAGCATTTCGTTCACCGGAACATCGATTGCTTCTCTGTTCGGAAGCTCTTTTACTGTTCCTTTCAGGTTCTCCTGATCGCAGTCCAGCCATTCCGGAACCAGTCTTCCGCCGGTTACTTCCAGGATGTCTTTGTATCTCTGAGCACTCTTAACGCCTTCTTTGATCTCGATCACGTCACCTGCTTTTACCAGATAAGAAGGAATGTTTACCTGCTTGCCGTTTACCAGTACATGCTTATGGTCAACGATCTGTCTTGCTTCTTTACGTGTTCTTGCAAATCCAAGTCTGAACACTACGTTGTCCAGTCTGGATTCCAGCATGGTCATCAGGTTGCTACCTGTCATGCCCGGCATTCTCTCAGCCTTCTTGTAGTAATTACGGAAAGGTTTTTCCAGAACACCATAGATGAATTTTGCTTTCTGTTTTTCTCTCAGCTGTAAACCGTACTCACTCATCTTACGGTTCGCTCTCTTTAATTCTCTGTTGGACTTTTTATCAATTCCTAAATATACCGGATCCAGACCAAGAGATCTGCATCTTTTCAGGACCGGAGTTCTATCTACTGCCATCTTCACTTACCTCCTATTAGACTCTTCTGCGTTTTGGCGGGCGGCATCCATTGTGCGGTACCGGAGTAACATCGGTGATGCTGATTACATCAAGACCGCATGCACTCAATGCACGAATAGCTGCTTCTCTTCCTGAACCAGGACCCTTAACGAATACGTCTACTGTCTTTAACCCGTGAATCAATGCTGCTTTTGTAGCAGTTTCTGCTGCCATCTGTGCTGCATAGGGAGTAGATTTCCTTGAACCTTTAAATCCCAGACCACCGGCACTTGCCCATGATAATGCATTACCTGCTGCATCTGTCAAAGTAACGATCGTGTTATTGAAAGATGACTGGATATGTGCCTGTCCGCGTTCAACGTTTTTCTTAACGCGCTTTTTTGTCACTTTTTTCGTAACTTTTTTAGCCATGATAAACTAACCTACTTTCTTCCTATAATGATATTATTTCTTCTTATTAGCTACTGTCTTCTTCGGGCCTTTACGTGTTCTTGCATTGGTCTTTGTCTTCTGACCACGAACCGGAAGTCCTTTACGATGACGGATACCTCTGTAGCATCCGATTTCCTGAAGTCTCTTGATGTTCAGAGCGATTTCTCTTCTCAGATCACCTTCTACCGTATAATGCTCGTCCATGACGTCACGGATTCTGGAAACTTCCTCATCTGTCAGATCTCTGACGCGAGTGTCAGGATTAACATTTGCTGCTTCCAGGATTTTGTTTGCGCTTACTCTGCCGATTCCGTAGATGTAAGTCAAACCGATCTCGATTCTCTTCTCTCTTGGTAAGTCTACACCAGCAATACGTGCCATGTAATTTGTCCTCCATTATCTTATATTGTCTTTAATTGGGGCTGTGGAACTTTTTTCCACTACCCAGCCGCGAAAAACGACCTTTCCGTATATCCGTCGGTACCCGGATATCCGGTATTAGAAGCAATATAGGGGAAGCATTCTGCCCTGTATGTCGCATCACATACCGCCGCGGTCAAATGCTTCGTTCATATATTGTCATCAGCACAACGCACTCATGTGTGTCATGCCGTACAGTCGCAATCATTTACGCACAAGCTGTCATTGGATCTGCTGTTAAGCATTAGCCCTGACGCTGTTTGTGCTTCGGGTTTTCACAGATTACTCTGATGCTTCCCTTTCTTTTGATGATTTTGCATTTTTCGCAGATAGGTTTAACTGATGATCTAACCTTCATGGTAAATCCTCCTTCCCTATTTGTACTTGCCCTTGTTTGGGCATAATGACCCCTTTTTACAAAAGGTACGCTAAAGAGTATATCATCAGCGTACCTTTTTTGCAAGCATTATTTTTATTTCTTTCTCATTTTTTTCCAGTTCTTATTTATCTCGCCAGATAATACGTCCCTTGGACAGGTCATAGGGAGACAGCTCAATGGTCACCTTGTCACCCGGAAGGATGCGGATAAAGTTCATTCTCAGCTTCCCGCTGATATGAGCCAGCACCACATGCTTATTTTCCAGTTCTACCTTGAACATTGCGTTTGGCAGTTTTTCCAATACAGTACCTTCTACTTCAATAACATCTGCTTTAGACATCTGAAAACCTCCTGATTACTTTTCTAATCTCTTCATTTTTTACATTTCCTTCTGCAATCCCGTCCAGCTCTTCCGGTATCCTGCGGACCACCTGAATATGTTTTATTTTCTTTTTCTTAGGTCTCTCCAATGGCTTTAAACGTCCATCAGAGAGGAATACATATTCTCCCTGCACATCTGTAATGACATAGAGCTGTCCGCAGTCATGCCCGGCTCTGGACCAGGCCAGCATTCCCCGTTCGTATCTCTCCATTCGCCTACCTCATCGTGTTCAGTGTGAGAATCTCCGGTTCACCATCGGTGATCAATACCGTATTCTCATAATGGGCAGACAGGGATCCGTCCTCTGTCACAACAGTCCAGTCATCATCCAGCCAGCACACATCGTAGCGTCCCGCATTGATCATCGGCTCGATGGCAAGTGTCATTCCCGGTACAAGCTTGATCCCCCTGCGCTTCTGTGCGAAGTTGGGAATCTGGGGATCTTCATGAAGGCTGGTTCCGATTCCATGGCCCACCAGATCTCTGACCACTCCGTACCCGAAGCTTTCCGCATAGGCACCAATGGCTGCTGAAATCTCATGAAGATGATAGCCTGCTCTGGCAAATTCGATTCCTTTAAAAAAGCTTTCTCTCGTGACATCAATCAGCTGCTGTGCCTCTTTGCTGATCTCACCTACACCGTAGGTTCTTGCGGCGTCTGAGTGAAATCCCTTATAGATCAGGCCGGCATCCAGACTGACGATATCCCCTTCCTGAAGGATATGGTCAGTTCTGGGGATTCCATGAACTACTTCATCATTCACAGATACGCATATGGATGCGGGATATCCGTTGTAATTCAGAAAGTTTGGAATACATCCGAGACCCCGGATCAATTCTTCTCCATAACGGTCAATATCTTTTGTGGAAATACCCGGCTTGATAAATTCACCCAGCTTGGTATGAACGATTTCCAGGCGTCTTCCTGCTTCTCTCATAAGATCTATTTCTTTTGCAGATTTTATTGATACTGACATTGCTATTCTCCTAATATCTGCACAATGGCTTTGAATACCTCTTCCATATCCACCGTGCCATCCACTGTTTTCAGGATTCCTGCTTTGCTATAATAGTCTATTAAGGGCTGTGTCTGCTGATGATATACATCCAGACGTTTCTGTACTGTCTCCGGTTTGTCATCATCACGAAGGATCAGTTTTTCACCGCAGGCATCACAGATCCCTTCTGTCTTTGTGGGATTATATACCACATGGTAGGTTGCTCCGCATCCTACACAGGCTCTTCTTCCGCCCATACGATTTACAATATTTTCATCCGGAACATCCACATCAATGGCATATTCCATCTTTTCGCCTTTCTTTGCAAGAACGGCGTCCAGGCTCTCTGCCTGGGGAATGGTTCTCGGGAATCCGTCCAGCACATATCCGTTTGTGCAGTCTTCCCAGGAAAGACGGTCTGCTACCAGATCCACAACCAGTTCATCCGGTACCAGTAATCCCTGATCCATGTATGTTTTTGCTTTCTTACCAAGTTCTGTGCCTTCTTTTATGTTCGCACGAAAAATGTCACCGGTGGAAATGTGGGGAACTCCATATTTTGCTGCGATTTTCTTCGCCTGTGTTCCTTTTCCTGCTCCCGGTGCACCCAGCATAATGATCTTCATCTGCCGTGCCTCCAATCTGAATTTTATCCTTATATACGATTAGTGCACTGTCCGCCCCGCAGCAGGCAGGGCAGAAACAGTACACTTTTATTTACTCGCTTAAAAAGCCTTTATAATTACGAACTACCATCTGAGATTCGATCTGCTTGATTGTCTCCAGTACTACACCTACGATAATGATGATCGAAGTGCCTCCGAACGAAACATAAGCACCGAATACACCGTTGAAGAAGATGGGAATCAGAACAACGATCGTCAGTCCGACAGCCCCAATCAGCACAATGTAATTCAGGATTTTGTTCAGGTAATCCGTAGTCGGCTTGCCCGGTCTGATACCCGGAATAAAACCGCCCTGTTTTTTCATATTGTCCGCTACCTCAATCGGATTGAAGGTAATGGATGTATAGAAATATGCAAAACCGATGATCATGGCGATGTAGATCACAAGACCAATGGAGTAGATCGGTTTTGACGGATTAAACCAGTTATTCTGGCTCAGCATTGCAATGATCTTTCCGCCGATTCCGTCTGTAGTCACACCCATAAATGATGCGATCATGCTGGGCATACTTAAGAGGGAAGATGCGAAGATCACAGGGATCACGCCTGCTGTATTTACTTTCAGCGGCATAAAGGATGACTGTCCGCCAACCATTTTTCTGCCCTGCATTTTCTTTGCATACTGCACCGGAATTCTTCTGGTTGCATCATTCAGAAGAATAACAAGAACGATGGTAACCAGGATCACACCCAGAATAATCAGTCCAGCCAGTCCGCCTTTTGCAATGGATTTGCCCTTCATGAAAGATTCATATAAGGAGTAGAGATCAGACGGTACTCTGGAAAGAATATTTACCATCAGGACGATGGAAATACCATTTCCCACACCGTTTTCTGTGATTCTCTCACCAACCCACATCAGGAAAGCGGAACCTGCAGTCATGGAAACTACAACGGTCAGACCCTTCAGGAAATTGATATCCGGAACCAGTCCCTGTCTTCCGAATCCAATGGTCATAGCAGTGGATTCCAGAAGAGCAAGTCCAACGGTCACATAACGGGTGATCGCAGTCAGTTTCTTTCTGCCGTCCTCACCATCTTTCTGCATTTCCTCAAGCTGGGGAATTGCGATGGTCAGCAGCTGAATGATAATGGATGATGTAATATACGGGGTAATGTTCAATGCAAAAATCGACATCTTCTCAAAAGAACCGCCGGTAAATGCACTGAAGAAATTGAACGCATCCCCCGTCTGATTTGCGAACCAGTTGGCCAGATAGTTTCTGTCAACTCCCGGAACCGGGAGCTGAGAACCTAATCTGATCACGATCAGCATGAAGAAGGTATAGATGATCTTTTTACGGATATCTTTCACCTTGAATGCGTTACGAAAGGTCTCTAACATTAGATCACCTCTGCTTTTCCACCAAGCGCTTCAATCTTTGCTTTTGCACTCTCGCTGAAGGCATTTACCTTAACGTTCAGTTTCTTTGTAAGTTCGCCGTTGCCAAGAATCTTAACACCGTCTTTTGCGCTCTTGATCACGCCAGCTTCGATCAGTGTATCAATGGTAACTTCTGTATCATTGTCGAATCTTTCCAGTGCGCTTACATTGATTGCTTCGATGTCAAGAGTGTTTCTGTTGGTGAAACCTCTCTTCGGAAGACGTCTGTATAAAGGCATCTGTCCACCTTCGAAACCAACTCTCGGAGCTCCGGAACGAGCTTTCTGACCTTTGTGTCCCTTACCGGCTGTCTTGCCGTTTCCTGAACCGTGACCACGACCTCTTCTGAAGTTATCGCTCTGTCTGGAACCTTCTGCAGGCTTTAAGTTTGATAAATCCATCATGGCACCTCCTATTCTGAAATTAGATTTCTTCTACTTTTACTAAATGCTGTACCTGTTTCACCATACCCATGGTAGCTGCGTTGTTGGGCAGTTCTACTGAATGATTCAGTTTCTTCAGTCCCAGAGCAGCTACAGTTGCACGATGCTTCGGAATTGCAGCAATTGTGGATTTTACTAATGTTACTTTTACTTTATCTGCCATTTTTACAATCCTCCTTATGCGCGGACTTCATCCACAGATTTTCCGCGGAGTCTTGCTACCTCTTCCGGAGATTTCAGCTGTCTTAAACCTTCCAGAGTTGCAAGTACTACATTCTGTTTATTTCTGGATCCCAGAGATTTTGTACGAATGTTGCGGATACCAGCCAGCTCCAGCACGTTACGTGCAGGACCGCCGGCGATAACACCGGTACCTTCCGGAGCTCTCTTCAGCACTACGCTGGAGCCGCCGAATTTACCCTGGAAATCATGGGGAATACTTCCATTCTCATCCAGTGCTACATTGATCAGTTTCTTAACAGCATCTTCTTTGCCTTTGCGGATAGCTTCCGGAATTTCAGTAGCTTTTCCAAGTCCGGCACCAACGTGTCCATTGCCGTCGCCTACAACCACCAGAGCTGTGAAACGCATGGTACGACCACCTTTTACGGTCTTTGATACACGTTTGATTGATACTACCTTGTCATTTAATTCGAACTGACTCGGGTCAATAATCTCACGTTTCATGTGTCTACCTCCTAAAATTCCAGACCAGCTTCTCTAGCTGCATCTGCTAATGCCTGAATCTTACCCTGATATATGAAGCCGCCTCTGTCAAATACTACGGTCTTGATACCTTTTTCAAGGGCTCTCTCTGCGATTACTTTTCCAAGGTATGCTGCTGCATCAACGTTATTTGTCTTCTCTAATTCTGCCTTTACTTCTTTCTGAAGTGTGCTTGCAGATACCAGAGTATTTCCGACTGTATCGTCAATAATTTGAGCATACATATGATTATTGCTTCTAAACACTGCTAAACGCGGTCTTTCTGCTGTACCGGCAAAACGATTACGAATTTTTCTGTGTTTATTTTCACGAACTTTAGTTCTTGATTCTTTACTAACCATCTTCACACTCTCCTTACTTATTTCTTACCAGTCTTACCAACTTTACGTCTGATCACTTCATCAGCATACTTAATACCCTTGCCCTTGTAAGGTTCCGGAGCTCTCTTTTCTCTGATTTCAGCTGCGTATTGGCCAACTTTTTCTTTATCGATACCCTTAACGATGATCTTGTTACCATCAACAACAGCTTCCAGTCCTTCCGGATCCATCATCTCAACCGGATGAGAGTATCCAAGGGAAAGTACAAGTTTCTTGCCCTGTTTTGCTGCTTTGTAACCAACACCGTTAACTTCCAGAGTCTTTTCATAACCTGTGCTTACACCAACTACCATGTTCTGGATCAGTGTTCTTGTCAGGCCGTGTAAAGATTTCATTTTCTTTAAATCATTCGGTCTGCTTACTACTACATGACCGTCTTCTACTTTGATTTCCATTTCAGCCGGAAGGACTCTCTCCAGAGTTCCTTTCGCACCTTTTACGGTTACTTTGTTGCCTTCTGCAACAGTTACAGTAACGCCTGCCGGAATCACAACAGGCAGTCTTCCGATACGTGACATATCTATGTCCTCCTTACTTAGATTTTCGGAATGAGATCTGTTTCCTCTGCTCATTCTGTTTTCAGTAACTGATCAGGAATGATTACCAGACAAATGCCAGCACTTCTCCGCCAACCTGAAGCTTACGGGCTTCTTTATCTGTAATCACACCTTTATTTGTAGAGAGAATTGCTACACCTAAACCGCCAAGAACTCTCGGGATCTCATTTTTGCCTGCGTATACACGAAGACCCGGTTTGGAGATTCTCTTAATACCTGTAATGATTTTCTCATTCTTGTCTGCACCGTATTTCAGTGTAATGCGGATGATCGGGAAACCACCCTCTTCTACGATGTCATATTTTGCAATGTATCCTTCATCAAGGAGAATATTTGCAATCGCAAGTTTCATTTTTGATGACGGAACATCTACTGTATCATGTTTTGCAGTATTTGCGTTACGGATTCTTGTAAGCATATCTGCAATCGGATCGCTCATTGTCATTTCAGTTTGCCTCCTCTCTCAATCTTACCAGCTTGCTTTCTTAACGCCAGGAATCTGTCCTTTATATGCCAATTCGCGGAAGCAGATTCTGCAGATACCGTATTTTCTTAAATATGCATGTGGACGACCACAAATTCTGCAGCGATTGTACTCTCTTGTGGAGAACTTCTGGGGACGCTGCTGTTTAATCTTCATTGCTGTCTTAGCCATGAATTTTCCTCCTATATTTCAATCAAATTGACCAGTTTACTATTTAGCCCACGGCATATTGAACTGTGTTAACAGCTCACGTGCCTCTTCGTCTGTCTTAGCAGTTGTTACGAAGATAACGTCCATACCTCTGACTTTGTCTACCTTGTCGTATTCAATTTCCGGGAAAATCAACTGTTCTTTAATACCAAGAGCATAATTGCCTCTTCCATCAAATGCGTTGGGGTTCACACCTCTGAAGTCACGTACTCGCGGCAGTGCCAGGTTGATCAGACGATCAACAAACTCATACATTTTCTCTCCGCGAAGAGTCACCTTACATCCGATTGCCATACCTTCTCTGATTTTGAAGTTTGCAACAGAATTCTTTGCTCTTGTAAGAACTGCTTTCTGTCCTGTGATAGTTTCCATATCCTTAACAGCAGATTCCAACAGTTTTGCGTTTTCTTTTGCTTCACCAACGCCCATGTTGACTACTACTTTGTCAAGCTTCGGAACTTCCATGATATTTTTATATCCAAACTTTTTGATCATAGCATCTACGATCTCGTTCTTGTAAGTTTCTTTTAATCTACTCAACTTGCTCGGCCTCCTCTCTCAAATTAGTCGATCACTTCGCCGGTAGCCTTTGCTACACGAAC
The DNA here is from genome assembly GCA_016297895.1 of Marvinbryantia sp. GTDB lineage: Bacteria > Bacillota > Clostridia > Lachnospirales > Lachnospiraceae > Marvinbryantia. Next base: position 2,988 of record JAEDFS010000001.1, on the reverse strand, counting down.
CTTTTTATCTCCATCCATCTTGAAGCCAACTCTTGTTGCCTTGCCGTTGTGGAGCAGCATTACGTTAGATACATGGATGTAAGCTTCCTTGTTCACAATGCCGCCCTGCTGATTTGCTGCAGAGGGTTTTGTGTGCTTAACTACCATATTTACGCCTTCAACGAGAACCTTTGCGTTCTTTGCATCAACAGCAAGAACCTTGCCCTCTTTATCCTTATCCTTACCTGCGATCACTTTTACGGTATCGCCTGTCTTGATCTTTAACGCTGACATCTGGTACCTCCTTATAATACTTCCGGAGCCAGGGAAACGATCTTCATAAACTGTTTGTCACGAAGCTCTCTTGCTACCGGTCCAAAAATACGGGTTCCTTTTGGATTCTTGTCATCTTTGATAATAACAGCAGCATTCTCGTCAAATCTGATATAAGAACCGTCTTTACGGCGTGTTCCGTTTACCGTACGAACAACAACTGCCTTCACAACATCACCTTTTTTAACAACGCCGCCTGGTGTTGCATCTTTAACAGAAGCAACGATCACATCGCCGATACTTGCATATCTTCTGGTAGAACCGCCCATAACTCTGATACAAAGTAATTCTTTTGCACCAGTGTTATCAGCAACTTTAAGTCTGCTCTCCTGCTGAATCATGCTGATATACCTCCTATACTATTTCACTCTCTCAGTAATCTCTACAAGTCTCCATCTCTTGTCCTTAGACAGCGGTCTTGTTTCCATTACCTTTACTGTGTCACCGATGTTACATTCGTTGTTCTCATCGTGTGCTTTTAATTTATATGTGCTCTTTACGACTTTTTTGTAAAGAGGATGCTTTACATGGTCTTCTACAGCAACTACGATTGTCTTATCCATCTTATTGCTGACAACTTTACCAACACGGGTTTTTCTAAGATTTCTTTCCACGTCCATCTGCTCCTTTCGTGGTATTTGCTTACGCATTAGCCTTCTCTGTGATCACAGTCTGAATTCTGGCAATATTCTTGCGAACTTCCTTAATTCTGCTTGTGTTATCCAGCTGGTTTGTTGCGTTCTGGAATCTTAAATTGAAAAGTTCCTTTTTAGCAGCTACTAATTCATCATTTAATTCTGCAGCTGATTTCTTCTTTAAATCTTCTACATACTTATTAATTTTCACTGTTATCACCGCCTTCTAAATCCGCACGAGAAACGATCTTACATTTACAGGGTAATTTATGCATAGCAAGACGCAGAGCTTCACGAGCTGTCTCTTCTGGAACGCCTGCAAGTTCGAACATTACGCGTCCTGGTTTTACAACTGCTACCCAATATTCCAGTGTACCTTTACCGGAACCCATACGAGTTTCAGCAGGTTTTGCTGTAACCGGCTTATCCGGGAAAATTTTGATCCATACTTTACCACCACGTTTGATGTAACGGGTCATGGCAACACGGGCTGCCTCGATCTGATTTGATTTGATCCAACACGGTTCTGTAGCAACCAGTCCGTATTCACCGTTGGAAATGGTATTTCCTCTGAGTGCCTTACCAGCCATGCTTCCACGGAACTGTTTACGACGTTTTACTCTCTTTGGCATTAACATGATAAATCGCTCCCTTCCTTATTCCTGAGTATTCTTTGTTGGAAGGATTTCGCCATTATAGATCCATACCTTCACGCCTAATTTGCCGTATGTGGTATCTGCCTCTGCGAATCCATAGTCAATATCTGCACGAAGTGTCTGAAGAGGAATGGTACCCTCGCTGTAGAACTCGGTACGTGCCATATCTGCTCCGCCCAGACGTCCTGAAACTGCGGTCTTGATTCCCTTTGCACCTGTCTTCATGGTTCTTCCCATGGTAGACTTCATAGCACGACGGAAAGAAACACGGTTTTCCAGCTGCAGTGCAATATTCTCTGCCACAAGCTGAGCATCTCTGTCCGGTCTCTTCACTTCTTTGATGTCAACCAGTAATTTTTCTTTTGTCAGCTTCTGAACTTCTGCTTTTACTTTCTCGATCTCAGAACCGCCCTTACCGATTACAACACCCGGTTTTGCAGTATAAATGATCACTTTTACTCTGCCTGATGCTCTCTCGATCTCGATCTTGGATACACCGGCACTGTATAATCTCTTCTTCAGATATGTTCTGATCTTGTTGTCCTCTACAAGGTAATCAGCAAATTCAGATTCTGCATACCATCTGGAATCCCAGTCCTTAATAACACCGACTCTTAAGCCGTGTGGATTAACTTTCTGTCCCATGCTTTACCTCCTATCTCTCATTCAGCACAACTGTGATGTGGCTCATTCTCTTTTCGATTCTGTATGCTCTTCCCTGTGCTCTCGGTTTGATTCTCTTCATTGTCGGTCCTTTATTTGCGTAGCACTCTTCTACATAAAGGTTCTCCGGATTCATACCGTTATTGTTCTCAGCATTTGCGATTGCTGACTCTAATAATTTTTTGATTAATGTGGAAGCATATCTCGGATTGTAAGTTACAATACCAAGCGCTGTCTGCACGTCTTTACCTCTAATGGCATCTAATACGAAGCATGCCTTCTGAACAGACACTCTAGCGTAAGACAGCTTTGCTGACGGTCTGGTGTCTTTCTGAGCATTTCTTTCTCTCTTGATCTGGGATCTATGTCCTTTAGCCATGACCAAAAAACCTCCTTTTTCTTACTTAGCCCTATCCCGGGGCATCGGCGGCACCCCGAAGGGTGCCAGGCCGCACTTAGCGGGATTTCTTTTCGTCTTTACCGTGTCCTCTGTATGTTCTGGTTGCTACAAACTCTCCGAGCTTATGTCCAACCATATCTTCTGTAACATATACAGGCACATGTCTTCTTCCATCATGAACTGCGATTGTATGTCCAACCATCTGCGGGAAAATAGTGGAACGGCGGGACCAGGTCTTGATCACCTGTTTGCTGCCTGCTGCGTTCATTGCATCTACTTTCTTCAGTAAGCTTGCATCTGCAAATGGTCCTTTTTTCAGTGA